>DASSRJ010000176.1:0-31514 GCA_035701845.1 Pseudolabrys sp.
GTACCAGACATCTGACCCCCGCACGCCCCAGCCAAAAACCGTCAATCTCGGGACGGTCATGCCGTCGGGACCACCGGTCAGAACTGCCTCGTTGGTCAGCACGATGGCGACAAGCAATCCGAAACCGAGAGTCGCAACGGCAAGATAGTGTCCCTTGAGGCGGAGAATTGGCCGACCCACAAAAAATGCAACTACCGCCGAGAACGCCGCCCCGGCGAACAGGCTGAGCCAGGAAGGCACACCAAAGTGCGCAGGGCCGATGGCGACGGAATATGCACCGATACCAAGAAATCCGGCGTGGCCCAGGCTGACTTGTCCGGCGAAGCCCATGAGCAGGTTAAGGCCCGCAACCGCCAGTGCAAAAATGAAAACAAGCGCGCCGATACGATAGTAGTATGCCGATGGAAAAAACCACGGAATGCTGACAAACACCGCCGCAACCGCTATTGGCGGCAACAACCGAATTTCGAGCAGATTTCGCACGCTAAACCCGTTCGATCTTGGCCTTGCCGAACAGGCCTTGGGGAATGGCAATCAGCACAATGAGGATGATCAGGAAGGCAACTGCATCTTTGTAGTTCGAAGACAAATAGCCTGCGGCCAAAGCTTCGCACATTCCAATCAGAATACCGCCCACCACAGCGCCCGGAGCGCTTCCAATTCCACCGAGCATCGCCGCCGCGAAACCCTTTAGCGCCAGCAGCGTTCCCGCATCGTAGCTGGTCAGCGTAATCGGCGTGATGAGTACGCCGGCAATTGCGCCTATCGCTGCCGACACGGCAAACGAGAAGGCGACGATGCGCCGGGTATCGACGCCGATGAGTCGCGCCGCCAGGCGATTGGCTGCCGTCGCGATTACTGCCTTGCCGAAAATGGTACGCTCGATGAACAGCCAAAGCACGGCGACGATAATCGTCGCACTGACCAGCACGACCAGACTTTGCGGCAAGATGGTCGCCCCGCCGAAGTTGATCGGACCACCGCTGATCAGCGGAGGCAGGCTGTGAAAACGCCGGTCAAAAACGATCTGGGCGATACCGCGCAAAAATATCGAGGCGCCGATTGTTATCATGATCAGCGCGACCGAGGTGGCACCGCGCGCTGGCTCAATCGCAAAACGGTGCAGGGCCAGGCCGATGGCCGTTGCCACTGTGATGGCGATGAGCGCAGCAAGCGGCAAAGGAACGCCGGCGTGAGCCACGAACACGGTCGTCATTCCGCCCAACATCACGAATTCGCCTTGCGCGAAATTGATGATGTCCGACGCCTTGTAGATCAGGGTAAATCCGAGTGCGACCAGAGCGTAAATGGCGCCAACGGTCAGACCTGAGAAGACAAATTGCAGCAACTCGGCCATCGCGGCGAGGGCCTCGCGTTCAATACTCGCAAGCTAGAGCGGACAGAATCTCGCGAGCCCGTCCATCATCTCAGGTGCCGGGGATCAGCGTCCAGTCGCCGCCCTTGATTTCCAGCATGCGAAACGCTGACAAATCAAGGCCCATGTGATCAGTCGGTGACATGTTCACAATGCCTCCGGTGCCCACATAACCTTTCGTTTTCTCGATTTCAGCCCGAACTTTGGCAGGCTCGGCGCTCTTCGCACGCTGCATCGCCCCCACCAGAATCATGAGGCCGTCATACGCATGGCCACCGAAGGTTGAGACCGCCTGACCGGTTTTTTGCTGATAGGTTTTGGAGTAGTTCACGACAACCGGCTTCTGCGGATCGTTGGCCGGAAGCTTGTCCGCAATAAGAAGTGCCGCCGCCGGCAGTCGCACGCCTTCGGCCGCCGCACCTGCGAGATCGATAAACTGCTTGGAAGCCACACCGTGGCTCTGATACAGCGGCAACGTGATTCCAAGCTGGCGATAGTTACGCGTCACAATCGCCGGACCTTGACCAAATCCGGGGTTCACCACAGCCAAGACACCCGCCTTGTTCCGAATATTAGTGAGTTGCGGGGTCATATCGCTGTCGCGTGGTCCATAGCTCTCCTCTATCGCAATGGTCACGCCGGCCTTGGGTGCTACCGCAACGCACTGGTCGCGCATCGATTTTCCGAATGCGTCTGTGCCTGAAATCAACGCAATCGTCGTGAGGTTGCGAGCTTTCAAGTCCGCAAAGATTTTTTCGCAGGCCATCTTGTCAGTGTGCGGCGTCTTGAAAACCCACTGGCGGACCGGCTGGATGATCTGAATAGCGCCAGCCAAAGAGATGAATGGGATTTTAGCCTCTTCGAATACCGGAATCATCGCCAGGGTCGACCCGGTCGTCGTACCGCCAACCATGGCGACGACTTTGTCCTCTTCGACAAGTCGGGTGGCAAACGTGCGCGCGTTGTCGGCGTTGCCGCCGTCATCGTAGACGACCAGTTGCAATTTCTGGCCGTTTATCCCGCCCTTCGCATTGATCTCGTCAATATAGATTTCCAATGTTCTCTTTTCAGGATCGCCAAGAAATGAGGCGGGCCCGCTGACCGACAATACCGAACCGATTTTTATTTGGGCGGATGCCTGGTGACCTGCACCGAGCAAGGCAAGAAGACCAACAGCCGCGGTCACGGCAAATGTGCGCAATGCCCTCATGGAACTCCCCCGTCATATTTAGATGTCTGTGCCAATTAAGACCTATCAGAGCACACAAATCCACTACTTGACTGAATTCAAGGGGCGGCCTCCGCGGTTCAACCGGCGCAGCCGGTATATCTCGGATAGCGTTGATCTTCTTGACGTCTGTCAAGCAGGGGCCACTGCCGGTCCGCTAGGACACGATGCCATGGCAAGGAGAATCGATGGATACCGATACCGATCAATTCCTCGCTCCCGCAGCCTTTATCGATAGCGGTTCGCCCGACGTTGCCGGTTTCGCCATGCAAGCGATTGCCGGAACAACAGATGAGCGCGCAGCGATCTTACAGCTATACGCGGCGGTTCGTGACACGATCATTTACGACCCCTATGTCAATTGTGCCGACCCGGCGAATTTTCGGGCGAGCGGAGTTCTGGCGGCCGGGCGAGGATTCTGCATTGGCAAGTCTGCGCTGTTGGCTGCGACCGCGCGGGCCATCGGTGTCCGCGCCCGCGTTGGTTATGCCGATGTGAGAAACCACCTCACCTCGCCCCGGCTATTTGAGAAGATCAACACGGACATCTTTCTCTGGCATTCATACACCGAACTTTACCTTTCGGATCGCTGGATAAAGGCGACGCCGGCTTTTGATCGCGCGCTCTGCGAACGAGTCGGTGTCAAGCCGCTCGAATTTGACGGCAACACGGATTCTTTATTTCAACCTTTTGATCAAACCGGCCGACGACATATGGAATATCTCAGAGATCGCGGCGCCTTTGCAGACGTACCATTCGAAGCAATAAAAGCGGATTTCGTAAAAACGTATCCGGCCCTGATGCGCGACAATGGACTGTCAGGCGATTTCCGGTCAGAGGCCGTCGCACAGGCTTTGGGACGGCCACGCCAATAAGTCAAAAAGAATGCGACAAAATCGTCACTGATCAACAGAGCGCGCTAGTGCGCGCCATATTTCTTCGTTTTACCGACAACAGGATCTTCGGCGGGCGCCACCCTGCACAATAGAGCACGCAACTGGTAGGTCCCCATGGCTGGGTCATACGGCGGTTGGTTGTCGGTCAAGAGATTGGCATTCGATGTCCAAACGCCGTAGTCGGGACCGGGCTGTTCGGGAAACCACCAGCCGTGTTGAACGTGAATAACACGCGGATCGATTCCGGTGGTCACCCTGGCTTTCTGCCGCATGCGACCGCGTCTCGTCTCGATCCACATCCATTTTCCGTTGGCGATTCCGAAGCGCGATGCCGTTTCAGGGTGAATCTCCGCAATCGGGTCGGGTTGCGCTTTGCGTAGTTTAGCGAGTTGACGATGCTCCGAGTTGAAAAAGAATGATATCCGTCCACCCGTCGTGAGCACCAGAGGAAAACTCTCGGCAATCTCCGGCGTGCTGATTGGGCTTTCCGGTGGCTCTTCATAGTGCGGCAGTGGCGCATAGCCGAGCTGTTCGAACCGCGTGGAATAAAGCTCGATTTTTCCTGTCGGCGTTTTGAAGCCTCCATCCTCGTATTTGCGGTACTTGAACGGGAGCTTGACGAACCCCTTCTGCTTGAGCTCATCGAACGTGATATCGAGGCCACCGGCGGCCAGCTGTGCATCAAGCACGCTTTTGACCGGCTCGGTGCACACTGGGAGTTTCATTCGCCTTGCCAGTGCAACAAAGATCTCTTCGTCTGCTTTGCACTCCCCGATTTGGACCACCTTCTGCTGTGCCAGCACGACATTGGCAGCGACGGTCGGCAGGCCGGCCAGTTGGTCAAGTTCGGGCCATGCCGCAGCCGGGAGAATAATGTCTGCAAGCTCGGCCGTGGGCGTCATAAAAAGCTCCGCACAAACCATGAAATCGAGCTTCGTCAGGGCATCATAGACATCGGATGAATTCGCGTATGTGGTAAGCGTGTTATTGCCGAATACCAGAAAGGCTTTCACCGGATACGGTTTGCCGTAACGCATCGCCTGCAACAATGTTGGAATATGAGCAGCGGGTAAATCCGCGCCCTCCCCTCCAAGCAATTTGAATTTGTCAGCCCCAAGCCGCCTTGCGCTCGCCTGCGGAGTCAGGTTTTCGATCAGGCTCGGGAAACGGCCGAGGCCATGCATTCCGAACACCCAGCCGCCCGGCACGTCGATATTGTTCGTCAGCACCGGAAGCATCGAAACTGCACGCACTGTCTGCACGCATTTCGGCGTATGCTCGATGGCGCAGCCCCATTCAAGCATGGCGGGCTTGGCGCGTGCGAACAGTCGAGCGGCTGTCCGAATCTTGTCAGCCGCAATCCAGGTCACCGGTTCGGCCCATTCCGGTGTGTATCTCTTCACGTGGTCGGCAAGCGCTTCGAACCCGTGGGTCCATTGTGCCACGAATGGGCGATCGTAAAGCCCTTCGGCAATGATGACATGAAGCATCGCAAGCGCGAGTGCATCGTCCGCACCAGGCCTGATTTGCAGCCACAGATGCGCTCTCTCGGCCAGCGTCGTGCGCCGTGGATCGACCACGATGATTTCCGGATTGTGATCAAGCCCCTCCATTACATTGAAACGTGTTTCCCCATCAGGCCCGGACAGCACCGGATTGTGGCCCCAGAAGAGAACACAGGCGGGGGCAACGTCGCCGGTGTAATCGCACACTGGAAAATCGCCGAAGGTCAGGATGGAAGTATTCACGCGCGGATGAAAACATTGCGCAAAACCTGGTTCGCACCAGTTCGGTGTGCCGAGCGCGTGACCAAACCGCGATACCCAGCGGATATGGTGACGGCCGGTTCCCGTCCCCAGAGCGATCGCTTCCGGTCCGTACTGTTTCCGGATCGCAAGCAAGCGATCTGCGATCTCGTCGAGCGCATCATCCCAGGAGATGCGCTCCCATTCTCCCGACTGGCGTCTGCCCCTGCGGCGCACCGGATATTTCAACCGATCCGGATGATAGACCAGATCAGTTGTCACCGTGCCAATCGGGCACAGGCGCCCGTGGTTGAGCGGCGAGTCGCGGTCACCCTCGACTTTCAACAAGACGCCGTCCCGAACATGCAGCAGAACGCCGCACCCACCGTGGCAACTCCGGCAAACACTTTTGAAAACAGAGATGCCTGATTGCTTGTCGTCGCCCGGTGATGAGGTGGTTGGCTGTTGGATGTTCATGCG
This sequence comes from Pseudolabrys sp., assembly GCA_035701845.1. Lineage (GTDB taxonomy): Bacteria > Pseudomonadota > Alphaproteobacteria > Rhizobiales > Xanthobacteraceae > Pseudolabrys. The sequence goes on from DASSRJ010000176.1 coordinate 5,725, forward strand.
AGCGCTTCAAAAGACGCTACGGCAGTTGAGCCAATAACAAACAAACCTCGCACAATCACGGCAATGCCGGCTTGATTTCCATCAAGGAAATAATCCGAGCGGAAGACTCTAGTGAATTCGATAAATCCGCAACGTCAAATAGTGAGGCGGCCTACACGGGTGAATGCGGTCAATCAAAGAACATCGCAACCAAGGACAATCCAACTGAAGTGGAGGAAATATCCCATGCTCTCCAAATGCATGATCGGTGCGATTGCCGCAGCTGCCTTTGGCACATTCGCCGCAGGCACCGCCTTCGCGCAGGACACCGTCAAGATCGGACTTATCGTATCAATGACGGGGCAGCAAGCTTCGACCGGAAAGCAGATCAAGGCTGCCGTCGATCTCTACATGAAGCAGAATGGTGACACGGTCGCCGGCAAGAAAATCCAAGTGATACTTCGTGATTCCGGAAGCGTCCCCGACAACACAAAGCGCCTGGCTCAGGAATTGATTGTCAACGACAAGGTCAACGTTATCGCCGGTTTTGAGATCACACCGGCCGCACTCGTCGTAGCGCCCCTCGCAACCGAAGCCAAAGTGGTCGAGTTGGTCATGGCTGCGGGCACTTCGATAATTACCGAGAAATCACCCTATATCGTACGGACCAGTTTCACTGTGCCGCAATCATGCGTCATCATTGCTGATTGGGCCGCAAAGAATAACGTCAAAAAAGTCGTCAGCATCGTTTCCGACTACGCGCCGGGCTTCGACGCGGAGAAGTCTTTCAGCGAACGCTTCAAGGCCGCTGGCGGTGAGGTAGCCGAAGCGATCAGGGTACCGCTTGCCAATCCGGACTTTGCACCGTTTTTGCAGCGTGCTGCCGACGCCAAGCCGGATGCAATCTTTATCTTTGTGCCATCGGGGCAAGGCGGCACGTTCATGAAGCAATTTACCGAACGCGGCCTCGACAAGGCTGGCATCAAATTGATTGGGCCGGGTGACGTCACCGACGACGACTTGCTCCCCGGGATGGGCGACGCGGCAATTGGAACAGTGACCGCCCACTTCTATTCGGCCGATCACAATTCTCCAAAAAACAAGGACTATGTCGCCGCCTTCCAAAAGGCCAACAACTTCCGTCCCGCTTTCATGTCGGTCGGAGGCTATGACGGCATGCACCTCATCTACGAGGCACTGAAGAAGACCGGTGGCAAGGCTGATGGCGACTCGCTGATCGCGGCAATGAAGGGCATGAAATGGGAAAGCCCGCGCGGACCGATTTCAATCGATCCCGAGACCCGCGACATTGTCCAGAACATCTATATTCGCAAGGTCGAGAGAAAGGATGGTCAGCTTTACAACGTGGAGTTCGCCACCTTTGAGGCTGTCAAGGATCCGGTGAAAGAAGCATCGAAGAAATAGCAGATGACGAGCGCGCGCACGGAAGTCGAACATCCGTGCGCGCGTGCTCTGCGGAGGCGAGCCGATATCGCAGCACCTACATGCTAACAATTCTGTTCGATGGAATTGCCTATGGCATGCTGTTGTTCGTGCTCGCAGCCGGCCTGGCAGTGACGCTCGGATTGATGAACTTCGTCAATCTCGCGCATGGCGCTTTTGCCATGGCTGGCGGTTACATCACAGTCCTCACAGTGAATCGGCTGGGCATTCCGTTTCTGGCGTCGCTGCCGATCGCTTTCCTGGCAAGTGCCGCCCTCGGGTTTGTCCTCGAGCGCACACTCTATGTCCACGTCTACGGCAAGAGCCACCTCGACCAGGTACTCTTTACGATCGGGCTCGTTTTTATGTCCGTGGCAGCGGTCGACTACGTTATGGGCTCAAGTCAGGTTTTTGTTCAGGTGCCCGGACCGCTACAGGGCAAATTTGATCTGTTCGGAGTCGGTATCGGCCGCTATCGGCTACTGATCATCATCATTTGCGGCCTGCTGACGATCGCGTTGCAATGCATTCTTGCATATACGCGCTTCGGCAGTCGTTTGCGCGCCGCGGTCGACGACAGCCGCGTGGCACGCGGCCTGGGGATCAACGTCAATCGAATTTTCGCACTCACCTTTGCCTTTGGATCAGGCCTGGCCGGCCTCGGCGGGGCGCTCGGAGCAGAAATTCTGGGCCTCGATCCAACTTTTCCGCTCAAATTCATGATCTATTTTCTCATTGTTGTAACCGTCGGGGGCACATCAAGCATCACCGGCCCGTTTTTCGCCTCGCTGTTGCTGGGCATCGGCGATGTTGCCGGCAAATATTACGTGCCGACCCTCGGCTCGTTTGTAATCTACACCATCATGATCGTTATCCTGATCTGGCGGCCGCAGGGATTGTTTGCCCGCGCCTCGTCGCGCTGAGGTGCCGACGTGATTCTTGCTCGTTCGACCATTCACGCCGCCACCGACCGCCTTTACGCCCGCGCGCGCTGGCATCCGTTCGAGTTTGCGTTCTGGATTTTTGCATTCGCCGCCATCTATCTGATGCCGGGCCACCACCTTATTCTTACCGAGATTGTCTGGCTTGGACTGTTTGCGCTCTCGCTTGATCTGATCCTTGGTTATGCCGGCATTGTTTCGTTAGGGCATGCTGCCTTTTTCGGATTCGGTGCCTACGCAGCCGCACTTCTTGCCAAACACGAGATCATCAATGAACCGGTTCTGGCCATGCTGGTAGCAGGCATTGGGGCCACGGCGCTCGGTTTCGTCACCAGTTTTCTTGTCCTGCGTGGCTCGGACCTGACGCGACTGATGGTGACGCTCGGCGTTGCCCTGGTACTGCGTGAACTGGCAAACCGCTACGGCTGGCTTACAGGCGGAGCCGACGGGCTGCAGGGTGTCACGATCCGGCCGATCTTCGGGACATTTCGTTTCGACATGTTTGGCCACACCGGCTACACCTATTGCCTTATTGTGTTATTCGTTCTTTTCCTGATTGCTCGACGACTCGTGAATTCGCCCTTTGGTCTTTCGCTGTTGTCAGTAAAGGGTAATCCGCTGCGTGCGTCCGCGATTGGAATTTCGGTCGATGCCCGTCTTGTTGCAATCTACTCCGTAGCCGCCGGATATGCCGGTGTCGCCGGCGCACTCCTGGCTCAAACGACGGCTTTTGCCTCGCTTGAAGTATTTTCCTTCGATCGGTCGGCAGACCTTCTTCTGGTTCTGATCATTGGCGGCGCCGGCTATCTCTATGGCGGATTGATCGGAGCGATCATCTTCAAATTCATGCAGGATTATCTCTCGGCGTTGACGCCGCAATACTGGCCGTTCTGGATCGGCCTCGCCCTGGTAGCAATCGTCCTGATCGGCCGCGACCGCATCGCCTCCTGGGCGGCACCGATCCACCGCCTGTCGGCGCCGACGAATTGGAAGCCGCTTCGATCACGCCAAGCCTTTTCGTCGAACGAAACAACCTCATGACAATAGCATTGGAAACGATCGACCTGACCAAGCGGTTCGCCGGCGTTATCGCCACCAATAACGTCTCTTTCCAGATAGCCAAGGGAGCTCGTCATGCTCTTATTGGCCCGAATGGCGCCGGCAAAACGACATTAATAAATCTCCTGACAGGAGTGCAGCGGCCTTCAAGTGGCCGCATCGTGTTCGATGGGGAAAATATCAGCAACGTTTCGACGCACAAGCGCGTGCGCCTTGGCATCGTCCGTACGTTCCAGATCAATCAATTGTTCGGCGATCTGACGCCACTCGAGACGATAGGGCTGGCCGTATCTGAACGCCGTGGCCAGGGCCTTGACTGGTGGCGCATCGTTGGCAGCCGCCCCGACCTCATTACGGAAGTTGTCGAGATATTGGAGCGTTTTCATCTCTCCGACGTGATGAATACACGCGCCGCAACGCTACCCTACGGCAAGCAACGGCTGCTGGAGATCGCAGTCGCTATCGCCTGCCGGCCACGCGTGCTCCTGCTCGATGAACCGGCGGCAGGTGTGCCCGAAGACGAACGCCATGAAATTCTTGCTGCAGTCGCGTCCTTACCTGCCGACGTAACCGTGCTGCTGATCGAGCATGACATGGATATCGTCTTTTCGTTCGCCGACCGCATTTCGGTTCTGGTCAATGGCGCGCTTTTCGTTGAAGGCAATCCCGAAGACGTTGCACGGGATCCTCGCGTCAAAGCCGTCTATCTCGGCGAGGATCTCGTTGATGCCTGATCTTCTGAAGGTCGAAGCGCTGAGGGCCGGCTACGGCGAGGCGGTCGTTTTGACGGACGTAAGCTTCAAGATCGCCGAGGGTGAAGCGCTGGCAGTGCTGGGCCGCAACGGCATGGGAAAGACGACGCTTATCAATTCGATCGTCGGCGTGACCCGGCATATCGGTGGCAGAATTTATCTTGAAGGTTGCGATATCACCAGGATGCGGCCCGATCAGCGCGCTTATGCCGGCGTCGGCTGGGCACCTCAGGAGCGCAATATATTTCGCTCTTTGACCGTCGAGGAAAATATGACGGCAGTCGCGCGGCGGGGGCCGTGGACGCTCGCGAAGATTTACGCATTATTTCCCCGACTCCACGAACGCCGACGCAATCTGGGCAACCAGCTGTCCGGCGGCGAGCAACAGATGCTTGCGGTGGCGCGCGCTCTGATCGTCAATCCCCGCATCATATTGCTCGACGAGCCGCTCGAAGGACTCGCTCCCATTGTTATTGAGGAGCTCTTGACGGCACTGCGCAAGATCATTCGCGAGGAAGGTCTCTCGGCTATCCTGGTTGAGCAGAACGCGCAAAAAATACTGGGCGTCACCGACTTGGCACTGATTCTGGAGCGTGGCCGGATTGTGCATCAGAGCGACAGCGCTTCGCTTCAGGTTAACCGCACGTTATTGGAAACTTACGTCGGCGTGACCGATGTCAGAAACCGAAAGCGAAAGCCCGCGGTGCGGCACCTTACAAGCTGACGTCAGGCCGAGAGCCGCATACTTCTGCCCCTCCTCTCTTGATTTTCGTCAACTCTGAAATGTCACTTCCCGGCCATTTCAGCCAACACACCTCTTGATTTTCGTCAATTCGAAAAACGGTGGCCGCCGTATAATGGGCATTAGCTCCGAGAGAAATTTTTGCGGGATTCAAGATCCGCAATGGAGAGCGTCATGCTCGGCAACAATCCCACACAGCCACAATTTCCTGCCGTCAAAATCGTCGTTGAAGCTGTCGCAGATTGGATAAAGCGATACCGGGAGGCGATCAAATGCGAGAAGGAATTAGCCCGGGTCGATCCGGAGCAGATAGCGGCAATGGCCAAAGATCTTGGAATAACGACCGTGCAGCTTCGCGAGCTTGCGAGTAAGGGGCCTGAATCGACTAAATTGCTGAAAAGACTGCTCATGGCATTGGACACCGATCCAAAACGACTTGAGCAAATCGACCCTCGCGTTGCGCGTGACATGCTCTGGCTGTGCTTCAACTGCAGCGAGAAAAGCAGATGCAGGCATGAGCTTTCCGCCGGGACTGCAGCGCAAACATTTCGGGAGTTCTGTCCCAATGCTGTAGCGCTTGATGAAGTATTTGATTTAAAGAGCAAGGCCAACCGGCACTAACGAGCGGCTGATTGGCCCTCTTTTGAAAGTGCATGCAGCTGATCAATCCGCGCGCATGCCGATACGACCGCAGCAGTATCAACTGATACAATATTATTTTACGATCGCCTTTTCGTACGGGTAGATTACTTCACCGCTTTTGTATTTCGGCGGATAGACGATTACCTCTGTCGTCAAGTCACGAAAATCGTCGATCGTCTTGCCTTTGATATTCTGGAATTGTGCTGCCAGTGTGCGCTCCTCTGCCCATTCGCCTTGTTTGCCGAATTTGACGTCGCCGACAACCGTCTTGAAGGTAGTCTTGCGGATATAGTCAGCAAGCACGTCGTCATTGAGGCTCTTCGTGGCGCCAATGGCATCGCCGAGCACCTGCAAATATGCGTAGGCCCACACCGGCATATAATAACCGAGCGGATCAGTGCCTGCCGCCTGTGCGCGCGCCTGGTACTTCTTGAGCAATTCGAGTGAGCCGGCGAATTCCATCGATTTGACCGGCAGCCATGTTTCAAAATTCACCACACCGTTGAGCAACGGTCCAAGCTGGGTTTTGAAAACCGTCGCCTGCAGGCCGACCATCGCGCCGCCCCACATCTTTGGCTTGAATCCGACCTCATTCATGGCCTTGACCATGCCAACCGTATCGAGCGGGTATGAGCAGATCACCAGCAAATCCGGATTCAAGGCCTGGATGGCACGGACGATGGGAGTAAAGTCTGTCGTGTTGGGGGGATAATTTTTATTGTAGATGACTTTAAAACCGGACGTTTTCGCATTCTCCTCAGCGCCTTTGCAGGCATTCTGTCCGAATTCGGCGTCGGCCGCAGCAATCGCAATCGTCTGTGGCTTTGGATTTTGCGCCTCGGCGACTTTGAAGAAACCGCGTGTAAAAGCTGGCTTGGGATTTGGTCCGTTCGGAATCATCGAGAAGTATTTCGGATACTTGAATCGCTCATTTACGCCGGTACCAAACAGGCTGATGAACAACTTGTTCTTCTGAATCGCGATTGGCATTGCAGCCGCGATCTGCGTTGATGCGTAGCCGCTCACGACCAAATCAACTTTGTCCACATCGATAAGTTTGGAGTAGATGCTCGGCACCTGGGAAGGATTGCTTTGGTCATCGTAATAAACGAGCTTGACCGGCCGGCCCAGGAGCCCGCCCTTGGCGTTGACGTCGTCTTCCCAAATCTGCATGGCCACCAGTGACATTTTTCCATTGGCAGCAAGCGGCCCTGTAAGCGCCATACCGAATCCGATTTTGATAGGTTCAGCTGCTTTAGTAGAGGGAGCGACAAACAAAAGGGCGACAGCCGCGGCCAACCATGCCCGGCGGCACAAGGGCATCGATTGCGGTTTCATCATCTTCCTCTTTCAATGGATCAGGCAGATGTCTCGTTGCTTGTTGATACAAACGAAAAGCTCAATGCAGCTTGACTGAAATCAAGCTTCGGGGTCACCAAGTGATCTCCGTCGCTGAATTTGATCCCGTCATTTGCCTGACGCAGTCCAACTTGATTTATGTCAATCCTCGTGAATCAAACGTGCGATAAGAAAATTCATCGACCGTCGCCTGTCGAAATCGAAACGCAATGAAGCCGGGCACCGGCCTGCTGACGCCGGATTGCAGACAAGAATGAAGTACGAAGACTTCTTTTCCGCCGCTCTGGATAAGCTGCATCGGGAGCGGCGATATCGAATTTTTGCGGATCTCGAGCGTGTCGCTGGGCGGTTTCCCTACGCAGTCTGGCATTCGCCGTCCGGTCCCCGCGAGATCGTCATGTGGTGCTCGAACGACTATCTCGCGATGTCGCAGCATCCGACGGTCGTTGACAAAATGGTCGACGCTGCCCGGCGCATGGGCACTGGCGCGGGCGGCACACGCAACATTGCCGGCACCAGCCATCCCCTGGTCGAGCTCGAGCGCGAGCTCGCCGATCTGCATCAAAAAGAAGCCGCGCTTGTTTTTACGTCAGGTTACGTTTCAAACGAAACCGGCATTTCGACCATCGCAAAACTGTTGCCAAATTGCCTCATTCTCTCGGATGCTCTCAACCACAATTCGATGATTGAAGGCGTTCGGCAGGCCGGCTGTGAAAAGCAGATTTTCCGCCACAACGATATGAGACATCTGGAACTGCTCCTGGCGGCGGCCGGGAGCCGCCCTAAGCTCATTGTATTTGAAAGTATTTATTCCATGGACGGCGACATTGCCCCGGTTAACACCATCTGTGATCTGGCGGAAAAATATGGCGCGATGACTTACATCGACGAAGTTCACGCCGTTGGTATGTATGGCCGCCGCGGCGGTGGCATCTCCGAACGCGAAGGAGCCATGTCGCGCATCGATATCATTGAGGGCACGCTTGCCAAGGCGTTCGGCTGCCTTGGCGGATATATCGCGGCCAGCAGAAAAATCTGCGATGCAGTGCGCTCCTACGCACCCGGATTTATCTTTACGACCGCCCTTCCGCCGGCCATTTGTGCCGCCGCATGCGCTTCGATTCGCCATCTCAAGAATTCGCCATCAGAGCGGGAACGGCATCAAAAAAGGGTTACCGAAACCAAGGTGGCCCTGGTGGCTGCCGGCCTGCCGGTCATGTCGAGCACGACCCACATCGTGCCTGTTCTCGTCGGCGGCCCGGAAAAATGCAAGGCCGCGAGCGATCTGCTGCTGGACCGGCACGGCATTTACATTCAGCCGATCAACTATCCGACAGTGCCGCGGGGCAAGGAGCGGCTCCGAATTACACCATCACCCCATCACAATAGATCTCTGATCGACGACCTGGCCACCGCGATGGTTGACGTTTGGAAGACCCTCGATATGCCCCTCTTCCGGGCGCTCGCGGCAGAATAATCCATCAAGCCCGATCTGCCAGGCGTGCCTGACTAGCAGGCCGATTTAAGATCCGTCCGGCTACGCAGGATCAACAGCCGCCCATACGAGACTGCGAAACATCCGAACCCGATAAACCAAGCGGCGCCGCTAAATTCCAAAAGTTCAGTCGAGCCGTTGAACGCAGCGATGATTCGAAGTACCGCTGCGACGAGTATCAATGCATAAATCGTTTGCGTAACCCATCCTGCCTGCAAGGCCTGACCCGTGTGTCCGAGTGTGGCGCGGGTCATCACGGCCACGGTCATCAAGCCGACAGCGCCGGCGGTCCACGCATGCACGCCGGCACTTATCGGAATTTGCGGCAGGAATGCCGCGATTCCCAGGAACAGGAATCCGATCGGCACAAAGACATATCCCAAATGCAGGACCAGCACGAGCCGGTCAGCCGTCGTCCTGTGTCCCGCCCAACGGGCGATACGGATTGATTGCAGTATGCCACTCAACAGCATCAGAACTCCGGTGAAGGAATGCGTCGGCGTAGCGATCCACGCAACCAGCGCAAGCGTACTCGCACCAACAGTGACTACGTCAAATCGCGAGAATGGGACTGACAGCCTGCCGGGGTTGTTTCGGATAAGCCAATTGTTGGTGAAGCTTGGTACGATGCGGCCGCCGACAAGGATGATCAGCCCGATTACAGCGGCAATTGCGATTCGGATTCCGTAATTGGCCGTACCGGTGAACAGCACCTCCAGGTGGAAGGTGATGTTGCCAACGATCAATACGGTCAACACCGCAAGGACACGTAAATTGCGCCAGTTTCTGGCAGCAATAATTTCGCCTCCGGCAACAGCGGCGAGCGCTATCAGAAAGCTCGCGTCCACACTCGCGGCGACTGCGCCACCGATTTTTGCCGACAGTAAAATCGCAATGCGGCCGCCCAACCAAAGAAAGACCAGACACACGAGCGGGGGGCCGTTGATCGGCGTCCGCCCTGTCCAATTGGGAATAGCCGTCAGCAGGAAGCCAGCAATAGCAGCGGCGACATACCCGTAAAACATTTCATGAATGTGCCAGTCGAGCGCGCTAAAATAGGTGGGCAGCATGAACAGCCCAAAATATTGCGGCAGCCAAAGCAGCATGCCGACAGAAGCCCACACACCGGCAGCAAAAAAGAAGGGACGAAATCCATAGGAAAATACCGCGGGTCCCGCATAGTCGCGGCGGCGTTGCGTCACGCCGGTCGAACTTTTTGTTTTTCTTTTCAGGATAAATCGTTTCATTACACCGCGACTGAATGACGAGCATGAGAATTCGGGAGATAGGCATCGAAGGCTGCCGCGACCAGGCGCAGGTAAGGGCGTCCACTCTCCGCAACAGAAATGCGGTTACCATTAATTTGCACAAGACCTTCCGCGGCAAATGGCAGCAAGGCTTCAATCTCCTGCTCGAAAGACTCTTGAGCACAATTGTATTCATTCAGGAGCCCATCAATGTCGCAAACAAGATGGCACATGAGCTCTTCGATGATGCGGCCGCGAACACGATCGGCAGTCGATAGGGCCAAACCTCGCACCGTGCCAAGGTGGTTTGCCATAATGGCACGTGAATAGGTCGCCGTGTCCGAAGCGTTTTGCACATAGCCCTGCGGAAAATGGCCGATCGCGGAAGTGCCAATACCGATCAGCGCGCTGGCATCGTCGGTCGTATAGCCCTGAAAATTCCGTCGGAGAGTCTTCGCGCGCGCCGCGACGGCGAGGCTATCGGCGGGGACGGCATAGTGATCGAGGCCGATTGGCTCGTAACCCAAGGAAATCAAAATCTCGTGCGTCGCCGTCGCTTGGTCAAACCTCGCGGCGGGCATAGGCAGCGAGGATTCGTCGAGAAGTCTCTGATGTGGCTTGAGCCAGGGAACGTGCGCGTAGCCAAACACGGCGAGGCGCTGAGGTTTCAACTCATGGGCAAGCAATGCGGTTCGTCGAATGTCGTCGATGGATTGATTTGGCAGGCCATACATAAGATCAATGTTGATTTCGCTAATGTGCACTTCCCGCAGGGTATCGACGGCCTGCTGCACAACCGAAAAAGGCTGGATTCGCCCGATCGCCTTTTGCACGTGCGCAGAGAGGTCCTGAACACCGAGACTCGCACGCGTCACGCCAATATCAGCCAGGGCAGCTGCAAGTTCTTTCGTGACATACCGGGGATCAAGTTCGAATGCATGCTCACGCAGCGCTGCAAGGTCGAAATGGACGTCAAGCTGTGCAACGAGATTGCGCAGGCCCTCGGGGCCGAGAATTGACGGAGTGCCCCCGCCCCAGTGAAGATGAACAACACGTCGGCACCCCGTATGGCTGGCGATCAAGGCGATTTCCCCCGCCAACCGCTCGGCGTAGGCTTCGATTGGCCCGGATCGCCGCACGGCCTTGGTATGACATCCGCAATAGAGACAGATATTCCGGCAGAACGGCACATGCACATAGAGCGACAAGGTGTCCGATTTCTGCAGGTCATCGAGCCACGACGCGTATGTGCTCGCTCCAACCGCCGCAGAGAAATGCGGTGCCGTGGGATACGAGGTGTACCGCGGCACCGTTCGATCCCGCGCGCTGATTTCCTTGGCTTGCATGATTTATTTAGTGACCAGGCCGCAATGAGCGCCTTGATTAAAGTCAAACGGCGGGGATGCCGGCCACTGTTTAATGATCATCGCCGGCGGCGCAGGCGAGTTGAAACAGAGTCATGACAGCATCCGTGACTGGCTGGAGCGAGCTGGTGCTCGCGCTCGGCGTGTTTGCCGCAAGCCATATGATTCCGGCCCGGCCAGCCGCGCGGCAGTGGCTTGTGCGCCATATGGGAAAGGCCACCTATCTCGTTGTCTACTCCGGACTCTCGATATTGGTGTTTGGCTGGCTGATTGCGGCAGCCGGCCGTTCGCCTTACTTGCCCATCTGGCAGCCCGCTGCATGGCAGGCGTGGATTCCAAACATCGTCATGCCCTTTGTGTGCTTGCTGCTTGCATACGGCACAGCGGCACCCAATCCATTTTCCATCGCGTCTCTTGGTGGCACGGGCTACGATCCTGGCCACCCGGGTATCGTCGGTTGCACCCGTCACCCCGTACTTTGGGCCGCGGCGCTTTGGGCATCAGCGCATGTAATCCCGAATGGTGATCTTGCCCATGTGATCGTGTTTTGCATGTTCGCCGTGCTCGGCGTTCTCGGTGCGCTGATCGTCGACGTGAGAAGACGGCGGGATCTCGGTGCCGCCGAATGGCGCCGACTATCGGCCCGCACATCTTTCCTGCCGCTGGCCGCTCTTGCTGCCGGGCGATGGCGTCCCTCGCTGCGCAATCTCAATATTTTTCGTTTGCTCGCCGCGGCCGGTCTTTACTTCGGTTTTATTTTACTGCACCAGCCAATAATTGGCGTATCGCCGTTGCCGCCGCTCTAGTCCCCTCGAGCCATCCTGTTACGGGCTCGCCGAATTTTTTTCGCCTGGAAAAACGCCTTGGATGATCTCGACCCAACGAAGCTCGTCGGCCCTTTTCATGTAGTCGTCACCTTTGCTCCGCAAGGCTTCCTTGTCGTCAAGATTCAGCATGCGGTTGGATTCCGCGTAACATTGCCTGGCGAGGCAAAACAGTTCACTGACGCTTGGCATGCCTAGCACTGCCGTCGATGCAAGAACATCGATGCCAGAATAAACGCCACCGGAATACCAAGGATGATAAGGCGAACGGCGAGATGCAATTCGGGCTGGCGCATGACCATCTCCTTGTCTTGGAGACTCTTTCCAGCGAAGCCCACCTATTAGTCCATTTTCCTCAGCCGCATCTTGAGCAAAATCAAGCCTCCACAATCTTTTCAAATGCGTGCCGAAATTTTCGTCATCTTGATTTTTGGCAAGGCCAGCCTGCCGATGGGGTGCAATCCTTGTCGCGGTCTTGGAGTTCTTCCGGATGTCCTTCCCTCTCCAGGATCATACTCATCGCCTTGGCCGGACCTTAAACGGTTTCGGCCGAGGCGTTTTTTTTGCGTTCGACTATGCCGCAAATCGCAACCTTGACTTTGGTCAAGGACACAAAATCTTGCGTTTGCGTCTAGTTTCGGGACCCGGACAGAAAATCGGTCTCTCCCATGACGAGTGCAATTGTACGGCCTTTTAACCGAAAGCTTCTGCCGGAACGCCTTGGTCACCACGTCATCGATTCCGACCACATGGAGATTTCAAATTCTTGGTACCGCGCGGTGAACTGCGGACCGCTCCAATTTCCATTCCTGATCGCACGCATGAAAAAACTGATGCAAAAGCATTTTGCATATGAAGCCGAAATCATGAGACGTTTCGATCGATCTTTGCCTGTATGTCACCAGACAGAACACGATCTGCTTCTCCAATTTTGCGACAACGCTGCAAAACTGAGCCAAAATAGCTGGGCCAAGGCACAACGATTGTTACGTCGCGATTTTCCCCGACATGTTCGTGAACACATCATATGCATGGATCAGCTGGTCGTTCTGTGCATCAATACTCACGGAGAGCTGGGGACGTGCGGAAGGCCCGAAGCCTGCCTGCAGGATTTCTAGTCCAGACTCGCCGTATGTTGCGCCTGACTGCTCGCGAAAAACCCTGCTCTAGCGTTTGAGCAATGGGCTCCCGTAAAGCCCGGTGGGCTTAAGCAACAAGATCAGAAGCATGATCGCGAATGGCGCCATTTGGGCAAGCGGCGCATAGATCAGCGAACCAATCGAAACGACCTGCCCCACCAGGAAGCTCGAAACGAGCGTTCCCTTGATGCTGCCCAGGCCGCCGATAATCACAATCATGAAGGCAAAGGCCAGGACTTCCAGCCCCATTTGCGGATCGACCATGATCAGCGGCGCATGCAGGCCCCCTGCGAGTGCCGACAGTGCACCGGCAATGATGAAGGTGATGGAAAACAGCCGGTAGACATTTATGCCGAGGCCTTCGACATGCTCGACATCCTCGATGCCGGCCCGGATCGCCTTACCAATGATGGTTTTGTTCAGGAAAAGCCAGATGCCGAGATAGACCAGCAAGGCGAGCGCAATGACCACGAGCCGATAGACCGGGAGTTCCGTACCAAGAATACTGATCTGAGCCGCGATCGGCACCGGCACCGGCCGCGGAACCAGTCCCCAGAAATGTTTGATGACGCCAACCCCGCCGATCAAAATACCGAACGAAGTAATCATGCTGAAGGTGATATCGCGCTCGTAAATGCGTTTGAACACAACGCGTTCGACCACGAGACCGGCCACACCGCCGACGGCCATTCCGACGATCAAGCCGAGCCAGAGATTGCCGACCGCCAGGCTCACGGAATAGGCGATGTAGGCCCCAACCGAATAGTACAGCAACTGATCGAGGCTGATGATGCGCATCAAGCCGAAGCAAAGCGACAGCCCGATTGCCATCAAAAAAAAGATGCTGCCAAGGCTCAGGCCGAAGATGACGCCGGTGACCAGAAGCTGTGGGTCGATCATCGGTTGCCACCTTCAGTTTCGGACAGCTTGCCGATCGGCCAGATGCGGAGGAATGCCTTCTGCAGCAGCGGCTCCAACGTGCCCCAGATACCTTTCTCGCCCGCAAGCATGATGACCACCAGAAGGAACCCTATGATCAGTTCCCAATTGCCCAGAACCTTGCTGAGCACATCCTTCATGCCGGTATAAGCGATCGCACCGACAAGAGGTCCGTAGAGAGAGCCAACCCCGCCAAGAATCGTCACCACCACCGGATCGGCTGCACGCGCGGGACTGGTAATTTCAGGGCTGACAAAGCCGAGATAGACGGCATACATCGCGCCTGCCAGCGCAGTCGTCGTATTGGCGATCACGAAAGCCAACAGGCGTATGTGAAAGTTGTTGTAGCCGAGAAACCTCAGCTTATCGTCGTTGATCTTGGCCCCGAGACAGCAGGCACCGAAAATCGAGTCGTCAAGATATTTGTAAAACGCCCATACGGCGAAGCCGACGAGGAAGGAAAAGATAAAGAACCGGTCGGGCCGAGTCAGGTCGAGCACCGGCGTGGGCGACAGGTTCGTGAGAAACCACAGCCCGTTGTCGCCATGGGTGATGTCGGCCAGCACCTTCTGCATGAGATAGAAAACGATCACGGCCAACGCGAGATTCACGAGGGCAAAATAGTCGCTGCGCAGGCGCACAAACATCGGACCGACCGCGAGCGACATAACGATTCCGGCCGCGATACCGATCAGGATGCCAACATAGGGATTGGTGCCGAAATAGTAGAAATAAAACGCAGCAGCATAAGCGCCGATCGCAAGATAGGCCGGCTGGCCGAAAGAAATGAAGCCAACGCGGCCTAACAGGAAGTTGCACCCGATTGTGTAGATGGAAAAAATCATGATTTCGTTGGCGAATGGTAGGGGCAAAAAAACCCGCACCAGCGCGACCAGGGCAAAGGCCAGCACCAGGCTCCACCACCAACGTAAAAAGCTCATCGCAACATTTCCTCAGCCTGATCTTCAATGCCTGCGGCGCTGCAGGATCCTACAAATACCTTTCGCAGACCTCGGGCGTGATCATCTTGCGATCGGTCAGTTCCGCCATGACACGGCCATCGTTGAACGCGTACACGCGGTTGGCGATGGCGCAAACGAGCGGAAGGTTCTGTTCCACGATAACCAGCGCCGTTTTCCTGCTTAATTCGCGAAACACGTCCTTTAGCTGCATTACAATACTTGGAGCCAATCCCTCTGTAGGCTCGTCGATCAGCAGCAGCTTGGGATCGCCGAGAATGGCGCGGCCAATCATCAGCATCTGCCGTTCGCCGCCGCTCAGGTAACCGGCTTTGCGGTCCATCAGTATCTTGAGCTTCGGGAAATAGTCGGTCACCGGAGTCCAGTCGTAGTCCTTGCTGGCGTAGCTGCCGAGTTCGAGATTTTCCCGCACTGTCAGATCGGAAAAGACCTTTTTGTCTTGCGGAACATATTTGATTCCCATCTGGGCAATGACGAATGCTGCGAGGCCGACCAGATTTTTTGTGTTCGACACGATCGTGCCCGAGGTCGGCTTGAGGAATCCCGCTATACTTCTCAACAGCGTGGTTTTGCCGGCGCCATTGCGCCCGACGCAGGCCACGATCTCGCGCGGGCGCACGCGCAAATTGACGTCAAACAGGGCTTTCGATTCGCCATAGGCGGTGCTCAAAGCATTCACCGAGAGGATATCGGCGCCGGCGCTCATGACACGAAGACTCGGCTTGCTTCGACTGCGACGTCGATCTGCCAATA
This sequence comes from Pseudolabrys sp., assembly GCA_035701845.1. Classification (GTDB taxonomy): domain Bacteria; phylum Pseudomonadota; class Alphaproteobacteria; order Rhizobiales; family Xanthobacteraceae; genus Pseudolabrys. The sequence continues at coordinate 21,383 of DASSRJ010000176.1, forward strand.
GCTTCTGCGCACCTCAGGATGGCGCAGACATTCCTCACAACCGCCGTCGGCGATCACCCGGCCTTCATGCATGACGGTGAGCCGCTCGAGGAAGTCCTGCACATGCGAGATCTTGTGCTCAACGATCAGGATCGTCTGGCTGCCAACGTGCCTGCGCAGCACGTCCAGAACGCCCTGAATTTCGGATTCGGCAAGCCCGGCGAGCGGCTCATCCAGCAGTAACACCTTGGGCTCGGCCAGGATCGCCATCGCAATCTCAAGGCGCCGCTTTTCACCCAGACTGAGATGCCTCACCTCTTTGTCGCGCAGGTCCTGCAGGTTGAAGGTTTGCAACGCCTGCACAATTTTTTCTTCGCGGCGATGAGCCTTGCAGGTGTTAAACAGCAGCCGCATCAGCGTCGCCTTCTTGTGCGCACGAAAAAACGCCAGCACAAGATTGTCGACCAAAGTGAGATTGTCGAACGTGGACGTCAGTTGGAAGGTGCGCATCATCCCCTTGGCAACCCGCTCCTGCGGAGACATGCGCGTTGCATCTTCGCCACGAAAGCGAATGATCCCTTCATCGGGCGGGTAATATCCGGTCAGCAGATTGAAGAAGGTCGTCTTGCCTGCGCCGTTCGAGCCAATAATGCCGGCGACCTCATTTTCCTGAAGGAGATAGTCAACTTTGTCGACCGCAGTCAGGGCGCCGAATCGCTTCGTCACCGATTCCGTTCGAATAATCTCCGCGCGCCCGGCCATGTCGTGGGTCTTCTCGCAGGCGCCCCGCGGCACCGCGCAGCGCGCCGCCTCGGAACGCAATCGGTCACGCAAGCCCGGACGGACAGCGCCGGCTGCCCGCCCGGTAGCATTTCGGTTCAGTATCCAAGGGACTTAAGGGTCGGCATCACCTCATCACCGCCTTGCGAGCCGATAACGGAAAAGACATCCCATTCATTTTTTCGTTCGTCTGCGCCCTTTCCCTTCACCAGAAAGGCGGCGTGCTTGTAAACGGCCGCGTGGTCCTCACGCCATTTGGCTGGACCCTTGACGGTATTGAACTCCGCGGTGCCACCCATCAGGGCCGCTGACACTTTTTTCGGATCGAGTGATTTCGCCGCCTCAAATCCGCGGAACATTTCCATGTAGGCGATGTACGCGATCGCGGCATAAGCATCGGGGGGCGTTCCGTATTTCGCACGAAACAGTTCGGTGAACTCCTGCGCGCTTTTGGCCGTTTCCTTGTCTTCGAAGTTGCTCAGGTCATAGTAGAAATAATGCATGGCGTAGACGCCCTGCAGCGCTTCCGCCGGCACGCCTTTGGCAACCACGTTGGTTATAAAGGCGTTGAAGATGGTCATCTCCTTGCCCAAACCCATTTGATTGACTTGCTTGAGCAGCGCGACGGCGTCGGCGCCGAACTGGGCGAAAATGAACACATCGGGCTTCGCGGCGCGGACCTTCTGCAGGATGGTCGTGAAGTCGCTGGTTCCCAGCGATACTTCGTCATAGCCGACGACCTCCGCACCGTGTCGCTTGGCCGCCTCGTTGACGCCGTCCCTGATGTCCCAGCCAAAGCTGTCGGAGCGGGCGAGGAAGAAGACGCGTTTTTTGCCCAGCGTCTTGATTGCCGAGGTGCCAGCCATATAGCCAACCGTCCACGGGCTATACGCCGTCGCAAAAGTCGAATCGGCAAGCTTGCCTTTCTGGAAACCCTCCTTCGCCATGACGCAGACCGGGAAGTAAGGCATCGGCTCCTTTGAGACGATGGCATTGATCGCATAAGCGAGAGGTGCCCAGGTTTGACCTCCGACGCCGCGGATCCCTTCCGAGACGAGATAACGATAACGGCGCACGCCGACGTCGAGCTTGGCTTCATCATCGTCGACGGCGCCTTCAACGGTGACTTTTCCCCAAGGCATGTTGAGCCCGCCCCGTTTGTTGACGACGTCGATCGCCAGTAGCGCGCCCTGCTTTTGCGTTTCGGCCACCGCCGCAAACGTGCCGGTGAGCGGGAGTAACACGCCGACCTTGATCTTGTTCGGCTCATCCGCACCGGCTGCATGGACTCCCAAGGCGCTGCAGAGCAATGAAACCGCCAACAATCCCCATAATTTCTTCATCGCAAACTCCCCTTCGACATTTGGCATCTCATTCCACGCGCGCACGCAACATCGTTCGATGAAACAATAATTGTGTGATTGCACGCGGAACGAGATCGATTCTCGGCCGCGCGAGGCACCGAACGCCGCAGATGCGCAGCATTCTTTGTTACCGGCCAAGCGTGATTGAAAACATCAAGTTTCACCTTGATTTTCGTCAAGGCGACGCATGCGCCATCGCCCCACGTAAGCAAACGCTCATGGAGCCGTTAGCAAACGCTCATGGAGCCGTTTCATATCGCGGCTTTGGCTGCGGGATTCGAAAGGATTTGTGAGGAGCCGTTGAAATATCGCTTTCGGAAACCTAACCTTTTGTCTTGCGGCCATCATGAAGATCATCATCGGACAACACGCGCAGGGCTGAGCCGTCGACGTCGCTGTATTGACCACTGCGAAGAGCCCATAAAAACGCAAACAGGCCCGTGAGACCGAGCCCAAGCGCAATGGGCACAAGATAGACCAGAACGTTCATCGAGCGCCTCCATTGGCGCGTATGGCATTGAGTGTCACGAGTATCGAAGATCCGGACATCGCCAGCGCCGCGATCAGAGGCGTCACCGCACCGGCGATCGCGATAGGCACGGCAACCGCGTTGTAGATTGCGGCCAGCCACAAATTCTCTGCCATCAGCACGCGCGCGCGTTTGGCGATAACAATACTATCGAGCACCGGCTTGAGTTTTTCGCCAAGGAACACCGCGTCGGCCTGCGCCTGGGTCACGTCGGCGGCAGAAATTGGCGAAAGGGATACATGCGCGGCCGCAAGGGACGGCGCATCATTGAGACCGTCCCCGACCATGAGCACGCGGCGGCCCTGCGCCTTGAGCGCTTCGATGCAGGCGATCTTTTCGGCAGGCTTCAGCCCGCCCTGCCAATGCCCGATAGCAAGAGCGGCCGCGACAGGGGCCACCGCCTCGTCGTGGTCGCCGGACAGGATGCGCAAATCGAGGCCGCGTCCACGCAGGCAATTTATCACCTCGACCGCGTCCGCGCGAAGCTTCTGGCTGATCGCAATGACTTCGAAGCGCTTGCCGTGCCGGAGACAGATCGTCGATGCCTGCGAAATTTTGGTTATGATCACGTCGCAGAATTGCGGGCTGCCAAGACGCGTTTCGATGCCATTGACGCACGCGCGCACGCCCTGTCCGGGCTCTTCCACGACCTCGTCGAAAGGCACACGCGTCGTCGCCTCGCGTGACAGGGCAACCGCGAGCGGATGCCGGCTCGACAATGCAAGGCGCGCCGCCACTTGCAGCAGCCCGGGGTCAAGTGCGGCCATGTTGGTGACGCGCGGCTCCGGTAAAGTCAGGGTTCCGGTCTTGTCGAAAATAACTGTGTCGACCTCCGCCAGCCGTTCGATGGCATCGCCGGCATTGAGAATGACATTCGCCCGGAACAGCGCGCCCGAGGCCACGACCTGCACAGCCGGAATCGCCAGCGCGAGCGCGCATGGGCAGGTGATGATAAGCACGGCAATTGCGGTGATGACGGCATCATGCACGCTCGCGCCGGCGATCAGCCAGCCGGTCAAGGTCAGAGCCGCTGTCAGGTGCACGACCGGTGCGTAGACGCGGGAGACACGGTCGGCGAGACGCATGGCGCGCGATTTTGCACTCGCCGCTTTTTCCAGGAGCTTCTCGATCTCGTCGATCAGCGCAGCACCGCCCGCAGCGGTTACCCTCAGCGTGAGAGCGCCGGAATAGTTCGTACTGCCGGCGTAAACGGTGGCGCCCGACGTGACGTTACGGCGGGCCGTTTCGCCTGTGATCAGGCTCTCATCAAGGTCTGATTTTCCACCAACCACGACGCCATCGGCCGGAACGCGCTCGCCCGGCTTCACCAGCACCCGGTCACCGGCTTTCAGCGCCGCCGACGGCACACTGACAAGCTCACCGCCGATAAGCCGGTGCGCATTCTCAGCTTTCAGCGCCGCCAGATTGCCCGCCACCGCTCTGGTCTTGCGGCGCATGGCATGGTCAAGGGCGCGCCCGATCAGCAGGAAAAACAGCAGCATGACGGCGGAATCGAAATAGGCGTGCTCGGCATGATTGGCCGTTTCCACCAGCGACATGCCGAGCGCGAGGATCACGCCGAGCGAGATCGGCACATCCATATTCAGGGAGCGCGACCTGAGCGCGCGCCAGGCACTCGCAAAGAACGGCCGGCCGGCATAGGCCGCCGCAGGCAGGGCGATCAGCGCGGAGGCCCAATGGAAGAAATCGCGCGTCTCGGGCGTGATGTCGGTGACATTGCCCGACCACACCGACACCGACAGCAGCATGACGTTCATGGCCGCAAAGCCGGCAACGGCCAGGCAACGCGTCAAACTACGGGCCTCAGCGGCCTCCTGCTGCTCGGCGCGCATCGCCACGAACGGATGGCCGTGATATCCGCCATCCTCGAGCGCACGCAGAATTGCCGCCGGCTCCGCGAGTCCCGGGGACCAGGCGACGTGCAGCCTGCGGCTTGTGAAGTTCAGCCGCGCCTCGGTCACGCCAGGCACGCTTCTGACCGCACGCTCGATGCGCCCGATGCAGCCACCGCAGGCAATGCCCTCGACGGCAAGCTCCATGCCAAGCGTGCCGTCTCCCATCGGCCTGGCGTAAAGCGAAAGATCAAGCGTCTCGGTCATAGCTCGCTCATGGCCCGCTCACGGCGAATTCAACATCACCCGGCTGCGCGAGCGGAAAACGCGCGTGTCATCCCTATACAGGTCGACAATCAGCTCCCATTGACCCGGCTCCACCCGTGCCACGCCGTGAAAGCGGCCGGCGGAAGCATCGTTGAGCGCGATCAAGTGGTCGCGCCGCTCGTCGGCCGGATGCGCAAGCCGCGCCTGCGCCGCAAGACCATTCACGGGAGCACCTTTGGGGTCACGCACTGATATGTCGAGGACGGAATTGCCGGCGCCATCACGCGACAGCTTGCCATTGACCTGCCAATGCAGCGCGTCCTGCTGTTCTGCGCGGGCGATGTCCTGCCCGAACATCAACCCGGCTTTGTAGGAACTCGTCGTCTGCACGCCTCCGAACGTGGACATCGCTGCTTTCACCATCACCGCATTGACGGCGAAAACAATTCCGAAAAATCCGGCGAAGCAGATCAGGACATGCTTGCCGGTCAATTCGCGGGGAGTGTGATGAGCGCGCATGTTCGCACTTTCATCCTGGTCCAAAAAAGTGATCGCGCATTTCAGCGGTCTCACCGGAGTCGATGTCGATCAGCTTGAACAGAATTGTGGTCGATGGCGGCGGTGGCGCAGGGCTGTAGTCGGTGACGACCACGCGCACTTCCTTGGTTTGATCGGGGCCGACCGTGACGAGTTGGCGGCCGTCCGCGCGTGGCGGAAGCCCGACAAAATCAATGAGGGTCGACGGCAATCCGTCCACGCTCATGATGAAGTCGCGGTACTTCAGGCGCTTGTTGACGATGCGAATTGTATAGGCGTTGCGGATCGCTCCGTCGGAGAGTCGCACATACATCGGGTTGCGGTCGTGGATAACGCTGATGCCTTCGCTGTCGCGCGTGGCAAGCGTATAGAGCATGATTCCGCCGACCACCGCGATGATGCCCGCGTAGAGAGCCGTGCGCATGCGCACCAGCTTGTAGAAAGGCTTTTTTCCCTCGATCCGCTGCCTGATGTTGAGGTCGGTATCGTAGGCAATCAGGCCGGTCGGGCGGCCGAGCTTGCTCATGATCGCATCGCACGCATCGATGCACAGGCCGCACTGGATGCAGCCGAGATTGGCGCCTCCGCGGATATCGACCCCTGTCGGGCAGACATGGACGCATTGCAGGCAATCGACGCAGTCGCCGGCCGGCCGGCCTTGCGAGCGCAGTTGCTCGGCCTTCTTGACCGAGCAGCGCGGCTCTCCGCGATCATAACGGTAGGTCACATTCAGTGCGTATTCATCGGTGAGCGCCGCCTGAATGCGCGGCCACGGACACATGTAAAGGCAGACCTGCTCGCGCATGTGACCGGCGAGCGAATAAGTCGTCACCGTGAGAATGCCTATCCACGCATAGGCAATGAACGGGGCCTGCCCCGTCGCAAGGTCTCTCACCAGGGTTGGCGCATCCGAAAAGTAAAGAACCCAGGCGCCACCGGTCCACCAGGCAACCATTAGCCACAGGAAATGCTTAACGCCCTTGCGGGCATAGGTGCCGGCCGTCCACTTGCGCGCGTCGCGCTGCATGTGCTCGCGCCGGTCGCCTTCGACGAAGCGCTCGATGGCAAAGAACAGGTCGGTCCACACCGTCTGCGGGCAAAGATAGCCGCACCAAATACGGCCGGCGACCGCGTTCATCAGGAACAACACGATCGCAGCGAGAATGAGCAGGCCGGTGAGATAGTAAACCTCCTGCGGCCAGATCTCGATGAAGAAGAAGTAGAAACGCCGGTTTGGAAAATCGATCAGAACCGCCTGCGACGGCGCGTTTGGGCCACGATCCCAGCGCACGAACGGAAGCAGGTAATAGATGCCGAGCGTGACGGCCAGGACCGCCCATTTGATGTTACGGAACGTGCCCTGGACGCCTTGCGGGTAGATGTTGCGGCGCGGCTCATAAAGCGGGATGTCATCGTCCGGCGGTCCTCCGCCGACTTCTGCATCCTTCACCAAATGCGCAAGAGCCGGCGCACCGGGCGCCGGCTGATCAAGCGACACGGCAGTATGCGCGTTCATTTTTCTCCACCGCCGAGTGTATGCACGTAGACGGTCAAGGCCTTGATGGTCGGTTCGCTCAGGCGTCCGCCCCAGGTCGGCATCACCGCACCGCGCCCGTTCTGGATACCCTGAACGATGGTCGCCTTGTCGGGACCGTACAGCCAGATCTTGTCGGTCAGGTTGGGAGCGCCCATCTCGCGATTGCCCTTGCCTTCATCGCCATGGCAGACCGCGCAATTGTCGGCGTAGACCTTTTTGCCAAGGCCGAGATCCACGCCGGATTCGGTCGAGAGACCGGACAGCGAGCGAACAAAATCCGCGACGGCAGAGATCTCGTTGGGCTTGAGGAGGTTGTCGCGTCCGAAAGCAGGCATGTTGCCGGCGCGGCCCTTGTCGTTGCCGGCGCGTGCGCCATACCGGATGGTCTGCTCGATATCGGAGAGCTTGCCGCCCCACAGCCACTCATCGTCGTTGAGATTGGGATAGCCCCTGGCGCCGCCTCCGCCCGCGCCGTGGCACGGCGCGCAATTGTCCGCAAAGGCGACACGGCCCTGCGCCCGGGCAAAGTCGAGCAATTGCGGGTCGGCGGCGACCTCTGCAAGCGACGCACCGGCGAGCTTGTCCATCATCGGACCGCGCTGCTGTTTGAGCGCGTCGAGGTCTTCGACAATCGCGCTCCGCGTGTGATAGCCGAACACGCCCTGCGTCGAATTGGTCAGCAACGGCCAGGCCGGATAGACGATCCAGTAGCCGACCGACCAGATGATCGTGGCGTAGAACAGCCACAGCCACCAGCGTGGCAGCGGCGTGTTCAATTCGCGCAGTCCGTCCCATTCGTGTCCGGTCGTCGGGATGCCGGTCAGGGCATCGACTTCTTTGTGTTCTTCGGCCACCGTCAGTCCTCCCGCAGCGGGATGCGCGCCGCTTCATCAAAGTGCTTCTTGCGCGAAGGCCAGAGCGCGTAAGCGAGCACCAGTAAAAAGACGACGACGAAATAAGCGAGGCCCCAGGTCTGGGCGAACTCGGCAACAGCACGATAGGTCGGATCCATGGCGCTCACCGGATATTGGCTTTGTCGTCGTAGAGCTTGAAGTCGACCTGCGTTCCGAGCATCTGCAGGTAGGCGATCAGCGCGTCGGCTTCGGTGATGCGCGACGGGTTGCCGTCGAAATCGCGCGCATTCAATTTCGGATAACGCTTGGCCATTTCGACCGCATCGGGGCTGTCGTTTATTGACTGCGTGACGACGTCGGCAGCGGCATTGGCGATCATCTCCGTCGTATAAGGAACACCAAGAAGCGCCTGCGCTTTCAGATCATCCGCGATGCGGGCAAAGTCGAGATTGGTCTCAGCCAGCCAGGAATAGTCCGGCATCACCGAGCCCGGGACGACCGAGCGCGGTGCTTTCAGATGATCACGGTGCCATTCGTCGGAATATTTGCCGCCGATGCGCGCGAGATCGGGTCCGGTGCGCTTAGATCCCCACTGGAAGGGTTTGTCATACATGCTCTCGGCGGCCAGCGAATAATGGCCGTAGCGTTCGACCTCATCGCGCAGTGGACGGATCATCTGCGAGTGGCAGAGATAACAGCCCTCCCGAACGTAGATGTTACGTCCGGCGAGCTCGAGCGGCGTGTATGGCCGCACGCCGTCGACCTTTTCGATCGTGTTCTTCAGGTAGAACAACGGCACGATCTCGACGAGGCCGCCGATCGCGATCACGACCAGGATGCCGATGACCAGGACGATCGAGTTCTTCTCGAAGATTGCGTGTTTCGACCAATATGACATGACGATCTCCCGTCTATTCCGCCGGGGCGAGCCTGAAGCCGGATGGTTCGGTCGAGACTGCCGAGGTCACGGTTTTCCAGAGATTCCAGGCCATCAACAGTGCGCCGACGAGGAAGAGCAAGCCACCGATCGCACGAATAACGTAGAAGGGATGCATCGCTTCTACGGTCTCGACGAAGGAATATTCGAGGAATCCGAGATTGGTGTAGGCGCGCCACATCAGGCCTTGAAGGATGCCGGATACCCACATCGCACTGACGTAGAGCACGATGCCGATGGTCGAGATCCAGAAGTGCCAGTTGACGAGCTTGAGCGAATAGAGCTGGCGATTCCAAAGCCACGGAATAAGACAGTAGAGCGCGCCGAACGAGATGTAGCCGACCCAGCCCAGCGCACCGGAATGCACGTGGCCGATGGTCCAGTCGGTGTAGTGCGACAATGAGTTGACGATCTTCACCGACATCATCGGACCTTCAAAAGTCGACATGCCGTAGAAGGCGACGGAAACCACCATCATGCGCAGCACGGGATCGGTTCGAAGCTTGTCCCACGCACCGGACAGCGTCATGATGCCGTTGATCATGCCGCCCCAGGACGGCATCCACAGCATCACGGAAAATGTCATGCCGAGCGTCTGCGCCCAGTCCGGCAGTGCCGTGTAGTGCAGATGATGGGGCCCGGCCCAGATATAGAGAAAGATAAGCGACCAGAAGTGGATGATCGAAAGGCGGTAGGAATAGACCGGCCGGTCAACACGCTTCGGAATGAAGTAGTACATGATTCCGAGGAAGCCGGCGGTGAGGAAAAACCCTACGGCGTTGTGGCCGTACCACCACTGCACCATCGCATCCTGCACGCCGGACCAGATCGGATAGCTCTTGGCCTGCCCGAACGAGATCGGGACCGCGAGATTGTTCACGATGTGCAGGATCGCCACGACCACGATGAACGCCATGAAATACCAGTTGGCGACGTAGATGTGGGGCTCCCTGCGCCGGGCGAGCGTCCGCAGAAACAGGACGAAATAGGAGACCCAGACGACCACCAGCCAGATATCCGCGTACCACTCGGCCTCCGCGTATTCCTTCGACTGGGTCACCCCCATGAAGTAGCCGGAGATGGCGAGGATGCAGAACAGGTTGTAGCCGAGCAGCACGAACCAGGGCGCAATCTGGCCGGCGAGGCGCGCCCGGGAGGTCCGCTGCACCACATGAAAGGACGTGCTGATCAGGGCGTTCCCGCCGAAGGCGAAAATGACGCCGGTCGTGTGAGCCGGCCGCAGGCGTCCGAAGCTCGACCAGGCGGCATCGAAGGTCAGGTTCGGCCAGGCGAGCTGGGCTGCGACCCACACGCCGATGAACATGCCGAAGATCGCCCAGCCCAGGCTCAGGGCGAGGCCGACCTTGATGGGATCGTCGTAGTATTCCGACAGCCGGCGCCGCGGGTCCGGCTCGGGCTCGTAGTAGAAGCCTATCACCAGGGCTGCGATCCCACCGGCGAACAGAAGCACGACGACGCCATGGATGCCGAGTGG
>DASSRJ010000177.1:0-3557 GCA_035701845.1 Pseudolabrys sp.
ATCGCGCTCAGCCTGGCGGCGGAGGGCGCGAACGTCGCCGTCAATTACCGCAACTCGGACAAGGAGGCCGCAGCGCTGGTTTCCGAGATCATGGCGAAGGGCGTGAAGGCGAAGGGTTACAAGGCTGACGTCGCCGATTTCGCCGCCGTGAAGGCGATGATCGACGAGATCGTCAAGGATTTCGGCGGGCTCAATATCCTCATCAACAATGCCGGCATCGCGCAGCGGCAGCGTTTTATGGAGACGAAGCCGGACGACTGGCACCGCCAGATCGGCGCCTGCCTCTACGGTGCAATCCATTGTTGCCATGCTGCCGCGCCACATCTGGATGCGGCGAAAAACGGCCGCATCGTCAGCGTTATCGGCGATTCCTCGCGCGTCGGTGAATCCGGCTTGGCGATCGTCGCGGCAGCGCGCGCCGGCGTGGTGGCCCTGATGAAATCGCTGGCACGTGAATTCGGACGCTCCGGCACGACGGCAAACACGGTTTCGCTCGGCCTGGTCGAGACCGACCACGACAAGGACTGGGTCGAGGCCAACCGCGAGAAACTTGTAAAGCTTTATCCCGTGCGGCGGCTCGGCCAGCCCGGCGACGTCGCGCCGATGGTCACACTGCTCGCTTCGCCGCACAGCGGCTGGATCACCGGACAGGTGATCAGCATAAGCGGCGGGTTTAGTATGGTTTGACGAGGCTGAAGATGCTGCACACGGATCTGATCGCGCCCATCCCGGAATTACTGAGGCGGCACGCCGCCGCTCGCGGCGGCAAGACAGCCTACCGCGATGCGCAGTCGTCGGTTACTTATGCTGGGCTGCTCGACCGCACCGGCAGGCTCGCGGGGCATCTTGCCGATAACGGGATAGCGGCGAACGACACCGTTGCGATCATGCTGCCGAATTCGGTGCAGTGGGTCGAAGCCTGCCTCGCGATCACCCGTGCAGGCGCGGTCGGTGTGCCGATCAGCTACGACGCGACCGAAAGCGAGATTGCCTATCGCCTGACCGACGCGAACTGCAGGGCCGTGTTCACCACCGCGGAGCGCGGCGACCTGTTCGCCAGGCTCAAAGGCCAGGCGCCCAACCTGAAGACGCTGATCGTGACCGAGCGCGGCCAGTGCAGCGCCGACGCGTTGCATTATGCCAGGCTGATTGCCTCACCGGCAAAATCGGCATCGCGCGATCCGGCCTCGCTGCACGAGCCGATGTACATCCTCTATACCTCCGGCACCACCGGCCGCGCCAAAGGCGTGCAGCTCACCGTGCACGGCATGTTGTGGGTTGCCGCCGCCTGCTGGGCACCGATTACGGGGCTGTCCGAAAAGGACACGGTCCTGTCGCCGCTGCCGCTTTTCCATTCCTACGCGCTGAACTTATCGGTGATGACGATCCTTGCGACCGGCGCGAGCGAATACATCATGGAAAAATTCTCCACCAGCGAGGCGGTGCGCCTGCTCAAGTCCGGCGAATTCACCTACTTCCCTGGCGTGCCGACGATGTTTCATTACCTGCTGCAGGCAACGCGTGCCGAAAAGAACGTGCGCTTCCCGAACCTGCGGCTGTGCGCGTCGGCCGGCGCGATCATGCCGGCGACGCTTAACCGCGAATTCGAGGCCCATCTCGGCGTGCCGCTGCTCGACGGCTACGGCATCACCGAAACCTCGACCATGGTGACGATGAACTGGCCGTCCGGCGGGCGGACTCTCGGATCCTGCGGGCTGCCGTTGCCGGGCCTTGCCGTGCGTATCGTTGATCCGGCGAGCGGCAGGGATTGCAGACCGGGCCAGGAGGGCGAACTGATTGTGCGCGGACCCAACGTGATGCCCGGCTATCACAACAAGCCCGAGGAAACGCGCAACGCGCTGCGCGAGGGCTGGTATCACACCGGCGACCTCGCCAGGAGCGACGACAACGGTTTCCTCACCATCACTGGCCGCCTGAAGGAGCTGATCATCCGCGGCGGGCAGAACATCGCTCCGGCCGAGATCGAAGAAGTCGTGAATACCTTCGAGGCGGTGCTCGATTGCGCCGTGGTCGGCATGCCGCATGAGCATCTGGGCGAAGTTCCGGCGCTGTTCGTGGTGCCGCGGCCGGGCAAGACCATCGAAAACGAGGCGCTGATCGCCCATTGCCGCACGCATCTATCGGCGTACAAGGTTCCGCACAGCGTGCAGTTGATCGCCGAGATCCCTCGCACCGGCTCGGGCAAGATCATACGTTACAAGCTCAGGGAAACGATCAGGGCGTGAGGGCAGGGCGCGTTTCGAAGGAGATGGTGTGATGCAGGATGTCGAGGCACTGTGGGCCGACTTCGCAACTCCCATCAAGACCGCGGACGACTACATCAATTCGCTGCGCGGCCGCCGTATGAACATCTATTTCATGGGCGAGCGTGTGCCGGAGCCGGTCGATCATCCGGTCATCCGGCCATCGGTCAACGCGATGGCGGAAACATTCCGCGTCGCCACCGAGCGGCCGGATCTCGGCACGGTGCATTCGGACATCAGCGATCGGCAGATCAACCGCTTCCTGCATGTGCCCGTCGCACCCGGGGAGCTTGTTGCCAAGCACGAGATGCAGCGCGAGCTTGGACGGCGCACCGGCACCTGCTTTCAGCGTTGCGTCGGGCTCGACGCCATCGGTACTTGCCACTCCGTGACATTCGACATCGACGCCAAGAAAGGCACCGACTACCACAAGCGCTTTCTTGCCTTTTTGAAGCGTGCACAGGCTGCGAATGTCGTGATCGGAGGCGCGATGACCGATCCGAAGGGCGACCGCTCCAGGGCGCCGCATCAGCAGAAGGACATCGACCTCTTTCTGCACGTGACGAAGCGCGACGGGAAAGGCATCTACGTATCCGGTGCCAAGATGCACCAGACCGGCGCGGTCAACTCGCACTGGCTCATTTTCATGCCGACCATGCGCATGACCGAGAAGGACCGCGACTGGTCGGTGGTTGGCGCGGTCCGTGTCGATGCGCCCGGCCTTACTTACATTGTCGGCCGGCAGACCAACGATACCCGCGCGGTCGACGGCGGTGCGATGGATGCCGGCAACGCGCAGTTTGCGGGCCAGGAGTCGCTGATCGTGTTCGAGGACGTGTTCGTGCCGCACGCCCATGTGTTCATGGACGGCGAGTGGGAATACGCGACCTCGCTGGTCGAGCGCTTTACCACCTATCACCGCTCGTCTTATGTCTGCAAAACCGGACTTGGCGATGTGCTGATCGGCGCCGCGGCGTCGGCCGCCGAGCACAACGGCGTCGAAGCCGCCTCGCACATCAAGGACAAGCTCGTCGAGATGACGCATCTCAACGAGACGATCTATTCAAGCTGCATGGCGGCGGCGCACCAGGCAAAACCCGTCGCCTCCGGCGCCTACATCAACGACGAAATGCTGTCGAACGTCGCGAAACACAATGTCACGCGCTTTCCCTACGAGATCGCGCGGCTGGCACAGGATATCGCCGGCGGCCTTGTCGTCACCATGCCGTCGGAGAAGGACCTGCAGAACAACGAAATCGGTCCGTTGATCCGCAAGTTCCTGCAAGGGCGCGA
>DASSRJ010000178.1:0-20670 GCA_035701845.1 Pseudolabrys sp.
GGATTGTCGCGGGAAAACACGTAATCAAGATCGGCGACCGCAACAGCTTCTGCGCCGTTCTCGCGCAGGAAGTTTGTGAGCGCATAGACCTGATCGGGCGGACAGTGCAGCGTGAGCAGGCCCGTGATCGTCGGCCCGCCAAACGGCGTTTCAATGCCGAACTTCCGCTTTGCATTCTCGACCAGCATGTCCGTGCTGGCGGCAAAGCGAGCCCGCACCTCGCGATAGGCGCGTGCCCGCGCCTGCGCGGCGAGCCGGTCGAGAATGACGCGCGCAAGATCGCGCTCGGTTTTTTCCCAGGTGGCGCCGCGCGCCGCCACGAGGTTTGCCTGCGAGCGCAGAATTGCGCCGTCCTCGACGACCTTGAGGCCATTGGCGGCAAGCGTCGCTCCGGTCGTGGTGATGTCGACGATCATCTCGGCGGTACCCGCCGCAGGCGCGCCTTCGGTCGCACCCGAGCTCTCGACGATCCGGTAGTCGATGATGCCGTGCGCCGAGAAGAAGTCATGCGTCAGGTTGATGTACTTGGTCGCAACCCGCATCTTGCGGCCGTGGTGATGCCGGAAGGCCGTTGCGACGTCGTCGATATCGGCCATGTCGCGCACGTCGATCCAGGCCTGCGGCACGGCGACCACGACATTCGCATAGCCAAATCCCAGTCCGTCGATGAGGACGACCTTTTTGTCGGCTTCGGGGATCATCTCGCGCACGAGATCCTCACCGGTCACGCCGAGATGTACGGCACCGGCCGCAAGCTGGCTCGTGATTTCCGATGCGGACAGGTAGGCGACTTCGACACCGTCAAGGCCGGCGATCGTGCCGCGATAGTCGCGCGCGCCGCGCGGCTTGACCAGGGTCAGCCCGGCGCGCGCGAAGAACGCTTCGGCGTTCTCCTGCAGCCGCCCTTTTGCCGGAACGGCGAGAACGAGAGGTCCGCTCATCGCGCGCCTCCGTAGACGCCGAGCCGTTCGATCCAGACCGCGAAGCCGACCGCCGGAATGGCGTCGGCTGCGCCGAGCCGGGCCAGCAGCCCGTCATAGCGGCCGCCGGCAACGAGCGGGTCACCGGTGCGCTTCGGATCCGTCAACTCGAAGACCAGCCCCGTGTAGTAGTCGAAACCGCGGCCGAAGGCGGTCGAGAACTGCAGCCGTTTGACGTCGACGCCGCGGGCTTCGAGGAAGCCGGTGCGGCTTTCAAACTGGTCAAGCGTCGGCCCGAGGGTGGATGTCATCCTGGCGTCGTTCGCCAGCGCACGCAAAGCGGCAGCTGCCTCGTCAGGATTGCCCTGAATCGCCAAAAAGCGCTCGATCAATGCGCGGACATCGCGCGGCAGCTTGGCGCTCGCACCGAGCGCCGACTGCTCGAGGAATCGATCGGCAATCTCGCCGATCGAACGGCCGCCGACCGCGTTGATGCCGGCAATCGACAGGAGATCGGTCACCAGCGCGTGTGCGCCCTTCGGATCGGAGCCGGCAAGCGCCGCGAGCACGCCCTGATATTCGGGACGCGCATTGTTGCCGCCGAGCACAAGACGGTCGAGATCCTGCGCCAGGTTTCTCTTGCGATTGAAATCCTTGATCAGTCGCCGCTTCCACGCCGGCGGCAGGTCGAGGCCGGCGACCAGGCCGGAGAAAAGCGCAACGTCGCCGATCACGATGTCGGGTGACGCAAGTCCGTAGCGCACCGTCGCCTCGAGTCCGAGCGACAGCATTTCGGCATCGGCCGCGGCTTTGTCGGCGCGGCCGAACGATTCTATGCCGGCCTGCAGGAATTCCGCAGGCGCATCGCTGCGGTGGCGGAAGACCGGGCCGAGGTAGCAGAAGCCGGCGGGCTTGCCGGCGGAAGGCGAGGCAAGATAGTCGCGCGACACCGGGATGGTGAGATCGGGGCGCAGGCACAGCTCGCGGCCGTCCGGCGCCGTGGTCAGATACATGCGCCGCCGGATGTCCTCTCCGGACAAGTCGAGAAACGGCTCCGCTGGCTGCAGCATGGCTGGCGCAACGCGCACATAGCCCGCGCGCTCGTAGGAGGCGACCAGCGCCTCCGCGCGCGCGTCCGGTGAATGCGTTTGCGTGGTAACACTCGCCTTCATTCGTGTTCCAAAACCGGGGTTAGGGGCCGCCCTGTAGCACGGCGCCGTTAAGGATTCGACGTTGTTTGGCTGCTGGCCTTAACGGCCGGGCGGGCCAAATATTTGTCGTCGTTAATAAATTTTGCCGCCATCCGCAGGTCGAAAATGCCTGCTCACGCCGCCCAATGAACATGCCGCAGAACGGCCAAGGGAATTTCAAGACGACCGCAGTTCACCGGCTGTTAATGCAGACAAAAAGCAGCCCGGTTCCATGACGGCTGGCGGGTTGAAGGTGACATAGTCACTGGGTGAACGGACTTAAGTCAGCCGGACGTATTCAGCCCAATTTGTGCTTTGCGAGCAGGCTTCGCACGGCTTCGACCAACGCAGTTTCCTTGACGGCGAATTGCGCCTCGGCCTGCTTCCTCAGGTATTCGTCGCGGTCCTTGGTCGCTGCGAGTGTTGCGCCCAGGATCAGGTCCTTGATCTGGACTTCGCCGCGCGCCTTCTCGTCGCCGCCTTGAATGACGGCGCAAGGCGAGCCGCGCTTGTCGGCGTATTTAAGCTGCGTTCCGATATTGTTTTTCGGATTGCCGAGATAAAGCTCGGCACGGATGTTCGCACCGCGCAACGCGGCCACCATGCGCTGATAGTCGGCGATGCGGTCACGGTCGAAGACGGTCACGACCACTGGACCCGCGGCGGCCTTTTCACCGGTCTTTCCGAGATGGGTGAGTGCGGCCTGCAGGCGGGAGACACCGATCGAGAAGCCGGTCGCGGGAACGGGTTCGCCGCGGAAGCGCGACACAAGACCATCGTAGCGTCCGCCGCCGCCCACCGAGCCGAAGCGCACGGGGCGGCCCTTTTCGTCCTTGATCTCGAAAGTCAGCTCAACCTCGTAGACCGGGCCGGTGTAGTACTCGAGGCCGCGAACGACGGTCTTGTCGACGCGAACACGATCGCTGTACCCGGCCGCATTGACCAGCGACGCAATCTCCGAGAGCTCCTGATCCCCCGCGGTGGCGCCTCCCGTTGCCTTTGGCGCACCGCTGATCGCGCCGACGATGCCCGCGATTTGCGGATCGGTCAGCTCGGCGCCTTTGGTGAAGTCGCCGCTTTCGTCCTTGCGGCCCTTGCCCAGCAACATCCTGACGCCCTCGATCCCGAGTCGATCGAGCTTGTCGACGGCCCGCATGGTGGTGAGGCGCTTTTCCGCGGGAATTTGGAGCGCATCCATCGCGCCATCCAAGACCTTCCGGTTGTTCACCTTCACCGCATAGCTGCCGCGCGGGATGCCGAGGGCTTCCATGGTGTCGGCGGCGAGCATGCACATCTCGGCATCGGCGGCCATCGACGGCGCGCCGACGGTGTCGGCATCGAACTGCATGAACTGGCGAAAGCGCCCTGGGCCCGGCTTTTCGTTCCTGAACACCCAGCCGTAGCGGTACGAGCGGTAGGGCAGCGCGAGATTCTGAAAATTCTCCGCAACGTAGCGCGCGAGCGGCGCGGTCAGGTCATACCGCAGCGAGAGCCATTGCTCGTCGTCGTCCTGGAAAGAGAACACGCCTTCATTCGGCCGATCCTGGTCGGGCAGGAACTTGCCGAGCGCATCGGTATATTCGATGGCCGGCGTTTCAACCGGCTCGAAGCCGTAGCGCTCGAAAACCACGCGGATTGCTTCCACCATATGACGGGTGGCGGCGATCTCGGCCGGTCCGCGATCGGCAAGGCCGCGGGGCAGGCGGGCTTTGAGCTTGGTCGGCTTGTTGGATTTGTCGGCCATCGGCATTTACATATCCCGTCATGGCCGGGCTTGTCCCGGCCATCCACGTTTTTATGTGCTATAGGCAAATAAGACGTGGATGCCCGGCACAAGGCCGGGCATGACGAGCTTTAAATGGTCGCCGATATGCTGCAAGCACAACGAACATCCGCCTCGGCCACGGTCCCGAATGACCTCGAACCCTATTGGATGCCGTTCACGGCCAACCGGGCTTTCAAGAAACGCCCGCGCCTGATCGTGGGCGCCAAGGACATGCATTACATCGCCGGCGACGGGCGCAAGCTGATCGACGGCGCCGCCGGCCTCTGGTGCACCAATGCCGGCCACAACCGCGAGCCGATTGTGGCGGCGATCCAGCGGGAGGCCGCAACGCTCGACTACGCGCCGGCCTTCCAGTTCAGCCACCCGAAAGCCTTCGAGCTCGCAAGCCGGATTGCCGCGCTCGCACCCGGCGATCTCGATCACGTGTTCTTCTGCAATTCGGGCTCGGAGGCTGTCGACACCGCGCTCAAGATCGCCCTCGCCTATCATAATGTGCGCGGCAACGGCTCGCGCGTGCGCCTGATCGGGCGCGAGCGCGGCTATCACGGGGTCGGGTTCGGCGGCATCGCGGTCGGCGGCATCGTCAACAACCGCAAGCAATTCGGCGCGCTGGTCGCCGGCGTCGATCACCTGCCGATGACCTATGATCGCGAGAAGCAGGCATTCAGCACCGGTGAGCCGGAATGGGGCGCGCATCTGGCCGACGCGCTCGATCGCATCGTCGCGCTGCATGATGCGTCGACAATCGCCGCTGTGATCGTCGAGCCCGTCGCGGCGTCGACCGGCGTGCTGCCGCCGCCGAAGGGCTATCTCGAGCGGCTGCGCGCGATCTGCGACAAGCATGGCATTCTCCTGATTTTCGACGAGGTGATCACCGGCTACGGCCGTCTTGGCCATGCCTTTGCGGCCGAACGCTATGGTGTAGTTCCCGACATGATCACCTTCGCCAAGGGCATTACGTCGGGCGCGGTGCCGATGGGCGGCGTTATCGTGCGCAAAGGAATCTACGATGCCTTCATGAAGGGGCCGGAGCACGTCATCGAACTGTTCCACGGTTATACATATTCCGCACATCCGCTCGCCTGCGCCGCCGGGCTTGCAACGCTCGATGTCTATCGCGACGAGGGCCTGTTCGACCGCGCCCGCAAGCTCGAAAAGCCCTGGGCACAGGCGGCGATGGGGCTCAAAGGCCTGCCGAACGTGCTCGATATTCGCCCGGTCGGCCTCACCGTCGGTATCGATCTCGCGAGCAGGCCCGATGCCGCCGGCAAGCGCGGCATGGATGCGCTCGAACTCGGCTTTTTCGAGCACGACGTCATGTTCCGTGCCGTCGGCGATACGCTCGCGCTCAGCCCGCCATTGATCGTTAGCGAAAGTCAGATCGGCGAAATGTTCGACAAGCTCGGCCGCATAATCAAAGCCGTGGCCTGAGCGCGCTCTCGGCAAACGATGGCTTTGGATAAAGAATAGCCCAGCCGACACTGATGCTCGACTCCCCGCGTCGGTCGCGCAGCATGAAAGACGGCTGAACGGCTGCGTCCGCGGCGACGTTTCGCAATCCGGGCGGCACGACGTTGGGATCGCCGTAGGTCCATACCACCACGGCGCCTTTCGACCTGAGGTCGGCAAGGTCGATCCAGGGCGCGCGCTCCGGCCTGCCGTCGATCAGCACGCGCGGGTGATCGGGCGCGTAATGGGCGACATTGCCGCCGTCCCACATGCTGCCAATCACGTAAATGACAGGACGGCCGGTGGCGGCGCGATAACGTTGCGACAATTCACGCGCGAGATCGGCGCCCGGGAAGAACACGGCGCGGTAACGATGGTCGTAATTTGGAAGCACCGCATAATTTGCAATAAATGCGATGGCGAGACATGCGAAGACGGCCGCCCAGGTGGCGATCACGCGCCTGACCCGGAATGGTTCAAATTTTTGCGGCGCGTGCAGCACGAGCCACAGCCCAAGAAACAGAAAGAGCGGGTAACCCCACATCGCTACGGTTCCGCGCCCGCTGAGAGCCGACATGGCCAACACGGTCGCAGTCGGGCCGAAGGCGAGCCAGTTGACGATGCGGCGGTTGAAATCATCTCCGCTACGCTTTTCCGCGCGTCGCCGCGGAAAAAACAGCGGCATGGCAATGAGTACCGAGGGCACGAGGAAGAACGCCTGCCCGAGCGCGAACTGAAGCGGATGCCAGGCATGATCGATCAGGCCGCGCGACGGCAGGGCGCGGTGCTCGGCATAGGTAAATGGCAGGAAGTCGTTCTGCACCAGCCAGACAAGGTGCGGGGCCATGGTTACGAGCGCGGCCGCTGCGGCAATATAAGGACCGGGCGTTGCGAGCGTCTTGCGCGCGTCTTCATCGAACAGGAGAAATGCGGCAAGCGGGATTGCAAGTACCACAACGAAGTACTTCGCCCATAGCGACATTCCGATCGCAAGGCCGAGCAGAAGCCAGTGGCCAAGCCAGCCGCCGCGCAGCGCGCGGTGGAAGGCAAAGCCTGCCAGCGCCCAGAATGGCAGCTGGATGACGTCGTGATTGAATTTTGCGGCCGTGTAATTGAAGTAATGCAGACCGTCAACAATAAGCACGGACAGCAGCGCGCCGACCGGGCCGGCAATCGGCCGAGCCGTCAAATAGACCAGCCACAGCGCCGCGACCACGGCGGCCTGCGCCAGCAGGTAGTAGGCGAAATCGTGGCCGGCGAACTGGTACACGATCTGCACCAGCCACCATGGCAAAGGCGGCAGCTTGTCGTAACCGAGTTGCCATTCGCGGCCATATGTGAGCGCCTCGATGAGATCGAGCGGCAGGTTGGCGTAGAGCAGGACCGGAAGGGCCGTCCAAACGGCCGTGTGGAGGACCAGAATGGCGGCCATCGCCCGCCCCGGAGCCGCGCCGATCCGATCCAGAATTGCAACATTGTCAGACGCCGGCATCGGCTGAGCGGTCCGCTTGGGCCTAAGTTTTTAGCGACAAGTTCTTGCGAATAAGGGGTGAATACGCGCTACCATAGCAGGACTTCGAGTTGCGCGGAGGCGTGCCGTCATGAACATTAGTCGCGAACGGCGCGAATCGGCAGTCGAAAACTGCGTTGCGCCCGCGGCCGGGCTGGCCCCAGGATAATCAGCATGCGTCGCATCGGTGCTATTTTCATTGCGGTCTGCATGGTGTTGATCGCCGCCTCAATTAGCGCGGTGCTTTATCTCGGGTTCAAGGTTGACGCCAGCACTTCGGCGATTGTGGCGCTCGCGGCGCTCACCGGCATGGCTCTCTTCAACAGCATCAGCAACCGCCTGCGCGATCGCGGCGATCTCGGCGACCAGATCGGCGATCTGTCGCGCGGCACGGCCGACCTTGCTCGCCAGGTCGCGGAAATATCACGCCGCCTCAATGCGGCTGAGCTCAAGATCGCGTCGCCGTCGCCGATTAACCGTGCGCGAGGCGGTTCCGATCCGCTCGCCGCTGAAATCGGCGAGCTTGGCGTGCTGGTGAAGCAGATCGCCGAAACCGTCGCCGGCCATGCCGCCGTGCTGCAGAAGCAGAGCGCGTTGGCCGGCCGTCTGGTTGCCAGCGCGCCGGCGCCCGAGCCCGCGCGTCCGGCTGAAGGTACTCTCGCGCTTGGCGAGAAAGATCCTCTTGTCGAGCGGTTCCGCGGATTGTCACGGGAGAGCCTTGCGGATCTGCTTTCGAAAGCGGCGGCCGACAACCGGGTCGATCTGTACCTGCAGCCGATCGTGACGCTGCCGCAGCGCAAGGTGCGGTACTACGAGGCCGTATCGCGCCTACGAACCGATACCGGCGACGTCATTCCGGCCGTCGATTTTGTCGATGTGGCCGAAAGTGTCGGCCTGATGCCGAAGATCGACAATCTTGCGGTGTTCCGCTGTGTGCAGGTGGTGCGCCGGCTGCTGCTGAAGAGCCGCGACGTCGGATTGTTCTGCAATCTCAGTACCGCCACGCTCAACGACCCCGTGATGTTCCAGCAGCTGCTCGACTTCATGGATGCCAACCGCGTTCTTGCCGGTTCACTGGTGTTCGAATTCAAGCAGGAGGCGTACCGCAATTTTGGCCCGATCGAGCATGAGTGCCTCGCCGCGCTGGCCGAACGCGGCTTTCGTTTCTCCATGGACCACGTGACCGACCTCCACATTTCACCGAACGAACTCGCCGACCGCTCGTTCCGCTTTATAAAGGTCCCTGCCAAGCTGCTCCTCAACAAGGTCGCGGGCGTGCACACCGATATCGATCCGGAAGACCTGGCGGACCTGCTTGCCCGCTCGGGCATCGACCTGATTGCGGAGCGGATCGAGACCGAAACCACGGTCGTTGACATTCTCGACTACGATGTCCGTTTTGGGCAGGGTTTCCTTTTCTCGCCGCCGCGCCCTGTGCGCGCCGAAGCGTTGCATGGCGTGGCGGCCGATCTTGCGAAACCGGGCGTTGACGAGAGTCCGGGCGCCTTGCTGGCGGCCGGCTGATTTCCTTTCTCTGCGCTTCATGCGATACGCGTTCCGCCGCCGCGGCCGTACCCGATCGCCGCGGCAGTGAAAAAGGTCTTGTATGAATGCCGCATCGCCCCCGCTGATCTCGAAATTTTCCACGCTCGCACCCGGCTATGACGTGTTCCTGTGCGATATCTGGGGCGTCGTGCACAACGGCCTTTCGGTCCATCCGCACGCCTGCGACGGGCTGATGCGGGCGCGGGCGCAGGGCGCCACGGTTGTCCTCGTCACGAACGCACCCCGCCCGAGCGAGCAGGTGGCGCGCCAGCTCGACCGGCTGCACTGTCCCCGCGAAGTCTATGACGCCATCGTCTCGTCCGGCGATGTGACCCGCAGCGTGATGCAAGAGCGGCGCGGGCAGACCGTCTATCATCTGGGGCCCGAGCGCGATCGCTCGATCTTCACCGGGTTCGAAGCGCATTTTGCACCGCTGGAGACCGCGGACTACGTCGTGTGCACGGGGTTGGAGGACGACGACATCGAGACGCCGGAGGACTATCGCGCGCGGCTTGAAATCATGCTTTCGCGCAAACTCTTCATGGTGTGCGGCAATCCCGATGTCGTCGTCGAACGCGGCTCGACCCTGGTCTATTGCGCCGGGGCGATTGCCGATCTTTATGCGACGATGGGCGGTAAGGTGCTTTACGCCGGCAAGCCCTACCGTCCGATCTACGACATGGCGCTCTCGAAGGCGGAAAGCATGGCCGGCCGCAAGATCGCGCATGATCGCGTGATGGCGATCGGGGATTCCGTGCGCACCGACCTCAAGGGTGCCCACACGGTCGGTATCGATTTTCTGTTCGTCACGTCAGGGATTCATGCTGAAGAACTTGGCAGCCGTGAAAATCCGGACGCCGATGCCTTGACGGCGACGTTCGTTGCTGCCGGCGGAATGCCGAAGGCGGTCATGCGTGAATTGAGGTGGTAACGGTCAGGCCGCGGGAGCGGACGCTTCGGCTTCACCGAAGACGGCATCAATCTTGTTCTTGAGCGTCTGCGCGTTGAACGGCTTGACGATGTAATTTGATACGCCGGCCTTCTTCGCCGCGATCACGTTCTCGGTCTTGGATTCCGCCGTCACCATGATGAACGGGATCTCGGAGAGCGACGGATCGGCGCGCATCTCCCGCAAAAGGGCGAAGCCGGTCATCGGCTCCATATTCCAGTCGGAGATGACCAACCCGTAGTTGCGCTTGCGCAATTTGGCGAGGGCACTCGACCCGTCACTCGCATCGTCGACCTGCTCGAAGCCGAGCTGCTTGAGCAGGTTGTGCATGATGCGGATCATCGTGTTGTAGTCGTCTACGACCAGAACAGGCTTGGTCAGATCGACAGCCATGAGGCATCAGGCTCCCAAAAGGTGGCGATAAATAACAGCGCGCCCTTGAATAACCCGTTAATTTGAAGGTTTGTTAACGGCGCGCTAACCGTACGGGCTGACGCAATGTTCCGATTATGAGATATGTGCCCGGCATCGGCCTCGGCCTCTGCAAATTTTCCGGTTCCTGATGAACAAGCCTGACGCGGCGTCCAAAGGATTTCATGTCGTGCGCGGCGGCGCGAGTGGCGTCGACGGCGGGCCCCTTGCCGGCGCGGTCGTGGCGATCGGCAACTTTGACGGCGTGCATCGCGGTCATCGTGCGGTGATCGGGGCCGCGCTCAAGCGCGCGCGCAAGCTCAAGCGCAAGGTCGCGGCGCTGACGTTTACGCCGCACCCGCGATTATTTCTGCGGCCGAAGGAACCGTTGTTTCAATTATCAAGCGAGCAGGACAAGCTGCGCCTCCTGGCTGCCAGCGGACTCGACGGCGCAATCATCATGAAATTCGACGCGGCGCTTGCCTCGACATCGGCCGAGGATTTCATCGAGAAGATACTGGCCGGTGCGCTTGGCATTGGCGGAGCGGCGATCGGCTTTGATTTTCACTTCGGCAAGAATCGCACCGGCTCGCCTGAATTCCTGACCGAGCAGGGCCGGCGTCTCGGATTTTCAGTCGAAGTCGTTCCCCCGCTGGAAGACGAGGGCCGGCCGGTGTCGTCGGGCGCCGTTCGCGCAGCGCTCGCGGCAGGCAGGGTGGTGGAGGCGACCGAGCTCCTCGGCGCCCCCTGGTTCGTCTCGGGCGAGGTCATTCACGGGGAAAAGCGAGGCCGCGAACTCGGCTTTCCGACCGCCAATCTGAAGCTCGATCCTTCGTGCGGCCTCAAGCACGGCATCTACGCGGTGCGTGTCGATATAGCCGGCGTGCGCCACGACGGCGTTGCCAGCTTCGGCCGCCGGCCGATGTTCGACGACGGCGCGCCGTTACTGGAGGTGCATCTTTTTGACTTCGACGACGATCTTTACGGGCAGGCTATCGATGTCGCCTTCATCGGATGGATCCGCCAGGAACAGAAATTCGAATCGGTCGATACACTCAAGCGCCACATGACCGCGGACGCCGCCCAGGCCCGCGACGCGCTCAAGCGCGTGGGCAAGGCCTTCCCGCGCTTGGGTGACATTTAACCGAGCAGCCTGCTAAACAGCGCCCATGTCGAAACCCGAGCGCGATTATTCCGAGACATTGTTCCTGCCGCGGACGGAATTTCCGATGCGCGCCGGCTTGCCGCAACGCGAGCCGGAAATCCTTGCGCGCTGGGAAAAGAGCGATCTTTACAGGCAGCTGCGCGCGGAGGCGAAGGGGCACGAGAAGTTCATTCTGCATGACGGCCCGCCTTACGCGAACGGCAACATCCATATCGGCCACGCGCTCAACAAGATCCTGAAGGACGTGGTGACGCGCAGCCAGCAGATGCTCGGCTTTGACTCAAACTATGTGCCGGGCTGGGACTGTCACGGCCTGCCTATCGAGTGGAAGATCGAGGAAGAGAACTACCGCTCGAAGAACAAGAAGAAACCGGATTTCTCCGATCCCGCTGCCATGGTGGCCTTCCGGCAGGAATGCCGCGCCTATGCCGGGCACTGGCTCAACGTGCAACGCGAGGAGTTCAAGCGCCTCGGCGTCGAAGGCGACTGGGATCATCCCTATACAACGATGGATTTCTTCGCCGAGGCGCAGATCGCGCGCGAGCTGATGAAGTTCGCCGCCAACGGCACGCTCTATCGCGGCTCTAAGCCGGTGATGTGGAGCGTGGTGGAGAAGACCGCGCTTGCCGAAGCGGAAGTCGAGTACGAGGACTACACCAGCGACCAGGTCTGGGTGAAGTTCCCCGTCGCCGCGGTCGACCTCGAGTCGGCGGCCGATCGGGATGCGACGGCACTGGCCGTCAACCTCACCGACTGGCGCGCCAGCGTCGTCATCTGGACTACCACGCCCTGGACGCTGCCCGGCAACCGCGCCATCAGTTTCTCGCCGAAGATCGACTATGGCGTCTACCGCGTGACCGAGGCGCCGGTCGATAACTGGACGAAGTCCGGCGACGTATTGATCCTTGCGAACAAGCTTGCGGACGAGGTGTTCAAGCAGGCGCGTGTCACGGCTTATGAAAAAGTGCGTGATATGCCGGCTCAGGTTCTCGCCGGGATGGCCTGCACGCACCCGCTTTCCGCGAAAGGTTACGATTTCATCGTTCCGTTGCTTGCCGGCGAGCACGTGACCGACGACGCGGGCACCGGCTTTGTGCACACGGCGCCGGGGCACGGCCGCGAGGACTTCGAAATCTGGACCGGAAGTCGCGCTGCGCTGGAAGAGCGCGGTATCAACCCGGCCATTCCTTACACCGTCGATGAAAACGGCGCCTTCACCGAGGCGGCGCCCGGGTTCACCGGCAAGCGTGTCATCAACGACAAGGGCGAGAAGGGCGACGCCAACGAGGCGGTGATCAAGGCGCTGATCGAGGCGCACATGCTGATCGCGCGCGGGCGCCTCAAGCATCAGTATCCGCATTCCTGGCGCTCGAAGAAACCGATCATCTTCCGCAACACGCCGCAATGGTTCATCGCGATGGATAAGCCGATCGCGAAGAAGGGGGACACGCTGCGTCATCGCGCGCTCTCGGCGATCAAGGTCACGCGCTGGGTGCCGCCGCAGGGCGAAAACCGCATCACCGGTATGATCGAGAGCCGGCCCGACTGGGTGATCTCGCGCCAGCGCGCCTGGGGCGTGCCGATCGCCGTGTTCGTGAAGGAAAAGCCGGACGGCTCGGTCGAGATCCTGCAGGATCCGGAGGTCGAGCTGCGGATCGTCGAGGCCTTCGAGAAAGAGGGCGCCGATGCCTGGTACAAGCCGGGCGCGCGCGAGCGCTTCCTTGGCAAGCTCGTCAATGACAGCTGGAAGAAGGTCGATGACATCCTCGACGTCTGGTTCGACTCGGGCTCGACCCATGCCTTCGTGCTGGAGGATCCAAAGCATTTCCCGACGCTTGCCGGCATCAAGCGCAGGGTGGACGGCGGCAAGGATACGGTGATGTATCTGGAGGGGTCGGACCAGCACCGCGGCTGGTTCCACACGTCCTTGCTGGAAAGTTGCGGCACGCGCGGGCGCGCGCCCTTTGACGTCGTGCTGACCCACGGCTTCGTGCTCGACGAGCAGGGCCGCAAGATGTCGAAATCGCTGGGCAACGTCACCGCGCCGCAGGACGTGATCAGGCAGTCCGGCGCCGACATTCTGCGCATGTGGGTCTGCGCCTCGGACTATGCCGATGACCTGCGCATCGGCCCGGAAATCCTCAAGACGACGGTCGAGACCTACCGCAAGCTGCGCAACACCGTCCGCTGGATGCTCGGCAGCCTCGCACATTTCCGCGAGGAAGACCGCGTGAAGCCTGACAGGATGCCGGAGCTCGAGCGGCTGATGCTGCATCGCCTGCACGAGCTCGATGCGCTGGTGCGCAAGGCCTATGGCGACTTCGACTATAAGCGAATCTTCGCCGCGCTTTCGAGCTTCATGACCTCCGACCTGTCGGCGTTCTATTTCGACATCCGCAAGGACACGCTCTATTGCGATCCGTTCTCCTCGGTGAATCGCAAGGCTTGCCTCACCGTGCTCGATCACCTGTTTCGTTACACTGTCACGTGGCTTGCGCCGATGCTCTGCTTCACCGCCGAGGAGGCCTGGCTGTCGCGTTATGGAGAGACCGCAAAATCCGTGCACCTCGAGACGTTCCCCGAAGTGCCGTCAACCTGGCGCGACGACAAGCTCGCGGAAAAATGGCGGAAAATCCGTACCGTGCGCCGCGTCGTAACCGGCGCGCTCGAGATCGAGCGTGCACAGAAGCGCATCGGTTCTTCACTCGAGGCGCATCCGATCGTGCATGTGTCCAATGAAGAGTTGTACGAGGCCGTAGTCGATTGCGATCTTGCCGAGGTGTGCATCACGTCCGCTGCGACGCTCGTTCGCGACGATGGGCCGGCGAGCGCGTTCCGGTTGCCGGATGTATCGGGCGTTGCGGTCGTGCCCAATCTCGCCGAAGGAAAGAAATGCGCGCGCTCCTGGAAAATTCTCACCACTATCGGCGCCGACCCTCAATATCCCGACGTCTCGCCGCGTGACGCGCAGGCCTTGCGCGAATGGGAAGCCATGCGCAGGGCGGCGGAGTAAACATTTAACGCCGAAAGGACATTTAATTTGGTCGTCCCCGCGACAGCGGGGATCCATAACCACTGGCCTATCGGGAGGCTGCGGCGTATGGGTCCCCGCTGGCGCGGGGACGACATATGAGGGCTGTCGTATGTATTACGTGTACATACTTGCGAGCAGGCGGCACGGTACGCTTTACATCGGCATAACGAATGACCTGCGCCGACGAATGGAGGAGCACCGCCTCGGGGTGGGTTCGGAATTCGTCAAACAGTATAAGGTGACGCGATTGGTCTACGTCGAGACGTTTGATGATCCAGAATCTGCTATCACGCGTGAGAAACGATTGAAGAAGTGGAATCGCGATTGGAAAATTCGGTTGATCGAGCAGGATAATCTCGAATGGCAGGATCTGAGCCATCTGGTTGGCTGAAGGTCACGCCGACAGGATACGGGGTATGGGTCCCCGCTTTCGCGGGGACGACGAAACGAGGGGCTCTCATTTGAAGACCTACTTCTCCGGTCCACAAACACGCTTCGGTCTCACCGTCGCGGCGATCGCCTGTGTGCTCGACCAGGCCACCAAGCTCTATCTTCTGTTCGTTCACGACCTCGCCAACCATCCCATCCGCCTCGGGCCGTTTTTCGATTTCGTCCTTACACGCAACACGGGCATTAGTTACGGATTGTTCCAGACCCAGGGGCCGGTGGGGCAATGGGTGTTGCTGGCGTTCAAGGCCGCAGCCGTGATTCTGCTATGGTTGTGGCTTGCGCATGCAAAGGACCGGCTCACCGCCCTGGCGGTTGGTCTGATCATCGGCGGCGCCTTCGGTAATGCCATAGACCGTCTGGCATATGGCTGGGTCGCCGATTTCGTGTTTTTTCACATTTCCACCGATAACTGGCGGTTCAATTGGTACGTATTTAACGTAGCGGACGTGGCCATCGTTGCCGGGGTTATTGGCCTGTTGTATGACTCTCTTGTAATGAACCGCGCCGCAAAAGCGCCCTGATCCGCCGCGAGAGTCGCGATAATTCAACGGTTTCAAGGGTCCGGTTCCGGATGAGCATCATGCGTTCGAGCAAGGTCCTCCGAGGTTGTGCTGCCAGCGTGCTGGTCTTCGGCGCCGTTGCCGTCCTGGGCTCAGCGCCCGTGCGTGCAGCCGATGACGAAACGTCGTTCGACCAGAAAATCATGCGCAGCATCATGGACGGACTCGGCCTCAAGAGCGACAGTGAGGAAAGCATCAATTATCGGGAACGGGCACCGCTGGTGATCCCGTCGAGCCGCGATCTTGCGCCGCCCGAGCAAAGCGATGCGGCGGCGAACAATCCCGCGTGGCCCAAGGATCCCGATGTGGAGCGCCGCAAGGCTGACGCGGCCAGGGAGAAGAACCGCAATATCAGCGATGAGCGCGAGCGCGAGCAAAATCCGTTGCGTCCTGATCAGCTGACGCCCGGCGCGCGCGGCAAACAACAGAAGCGGCAGGCGGCTCGAACTGACGACGGCTATCAGGCGCCTGCATCCGGCTTCAGCAGCCAGTTGCCGCCGTCGGAGCTCGGATACAAAGGCGGCCTTTTTGGTGCGATGTTCGACAACAAGAAAGAAGAGCAGGCGAAATTTACCGGCGAGCCGCCGCGCGGCTCATTGACTGAACCGCCGCCCGGCTATCAGACCCCGTCGCCGGCTCAGCCCTACGGCCTTGCCAAGGGTGCTCCGACGAAGGCCTATAACGATTACACCGATCGCGCCGACCCGAGTAAGACTCGCTGAAAATTTCATGTGTCGCGAGGTCTGCGATCTGTGCACGTCCCCGTGTAACGGCCGGCGTAGTCCCACCACCAGATGAAAAGGCACGATCCGTGCTGTATCGAATGATCACCGCGGCAGCCACCGCTGCGCTACTGACGATCGGGGGCAGCGCGCAATCCGCTTCCAATGGTCCGCAGGTTTCGGATTTCATTTTGTCCAACGGGCTGGAGCTGGTCGTAATCCCCGACCACAGGGCGCCCGTCGTCACGCACATGATCTGGTACAAGGTCGGCGCAGCCGACGAAACGCCGGGTAAATCGGGGCTGGCGCATTTTCTCGAGCACCTGATGTTCAAGGGCACGGCAAAAAATCCGGCCGGAAAATTCTCGCAGGTGGTTGCCCATATCGGCGGGCAGGAGAACGCGTTCACGTCGCAGGACTACACCGGTTACTTCCAGCGCGTGCCGAGCGAGCAGCTCCGGACGGTGATGGAGTTCGAAGCCGACCGTATGACCGGCCTCCAGCTGACCGACGACGTCGTTTTGCCCGAGCGAAACGTCATTCTCGAGGAGCAGAACCAGCGTGTGGGCAACAACCCGCGCGCGCGCCTCGGCGAGCAGATCGACGCCGCGCTCTATCTCAATCACCCCTATGGCAAGCCGGTGATCGGTTGGCGGCACGAAATGGAACAGCTGTCGCGCGATGATGCCATCGGTTTTTACCGGCGATTTTACGCACCGAACAACGCCATCGTCGTGATCGCCGGGGACGTCGATCCGCTCAAGGTGCGGACGATGGTGGAAGAAACCTACGGCAAGATCCCGCGTCACGGTGCGGTTGCCCCGCGCGTGCGGCCGCAGGAGCCGCCGCCGGTCGCGGTTCGCTCGCTGACGCTGGCCGACCCGAGGGTCGAAATGCCGACTTTGCAGCGTGAATATCTCGTGCCTTCCTTCAGGACCGCAAAGCGCGGCGAGTCGGAAGCGCTCGAGGTGCTGTCGCATATTCTCGGCAGCGGGTCGAACAGCCGTCTTTACCGTGCGCTTGTCGTCGACAAGCAGATGGCGGTCATGGCGAGCGCCTGGTACGACGCCAACGCGCTCGATCCGTCAAAATTCGGAATTGTGGGCGGACCCCGCCCCGGCGTTACGTTGCAGCAGCTTGAATCGGAAATCGACGCGGTCATCGCGCAGATCATCGACAAAGGCGTGACGCAGGAAGAACTGGAACGCACCAAGACGCGCCTGATTGCGGACGCCGTCTATGCGCAGGACAACCAGGCGACCATGGCGCGCTGGTACGGTGCGGCGCTCACGACCGGCGCAACCGTCAACGACGTGCGGAGCTGGACTGACCGGATCCGCGCCGTGACAGCCGGGCAGGTGCAGGACGCGGCAAAGCGATGGCTCGAAAAGCAGCGGTCGGTCACCGGCTATCTGATCAAGGATAAAAGCCCGCAGGTGGAGAAGCGCTCATGATCCGGCGCGCGTGCACTTTTTTCGCTGCGGCGGCGCTGATCGGCCTCACGAATGTCGCGTCGGCGATGACGATCGAAAAGATCGTGAGCCCGTCGGGTATCGAAGCCTGGCTGGTGCGCGAAAAGTCGGTGCCGCTGATCACGCTGAATTACGCTTTCCGTGGCGGAGCCAGCCAGGATGACGCGGACAAGTCAGGCACGGCGCATTTTGCCGCCGATCTCCTCGACGAAGGCGCGGGCGAGCTGGACAGCAAGACCTTCCATGAACGGTTGGAAAACCATGCCATCGAGCTCGGCTTTCAGGTCGGGCGGGACACCTTTCACGGCTCGCTGCGCGCGCTGAACGAGCATCGCGACGAGGCCTTCGATCTGCTCCGGCTCGCGCTGACCAAGCCGCGTTTTGATGCCGAGGCGGTCGAGCGGGTTCGCGAGCAGGAATTGTCCGTCTTGCGGCGCGACACCACGAATCCCAACGATCTTGCCAGCCGCCGCTGGTGGCAAACGGCCTTTCCCGGTCATCCATACGGGCGTGAGACGAAGGGCACGTTGGAAACGATGGCGCGGGTCACGGCCAATGACCTGCGCGACTATGTACGCCGCGTCTTTGCGCGCAACGAGCTGAAGGTGTCGATCGTCGGCGACGTCGACGAAAAAACAGCGGGCGAGCTCATTGACCACGCTTTCGGCGGCCTGCCGGCAAAGAACGATCTCAAGCCAATTCCCGATGCGACGCCGAGCGGGCTTGGGCGACGGATCGTGATCGATGTCGATGTCCCGCAGGCCGTGGTGACGTTCGGTGGGCCGGGTGTCGCACGCCACGATCCTCAATTCATGGCCGCCTATATCGTCAATCATATCCTCGGCGGTGGAAGCTTTTCCTCGCGGCTTTACAGAGAGGTGCGCGAGAAACGCGGGCTTGCCTACGGCGTGTCCAACAGCCTCGTCTGGCTCCGCCACGCCGCGGTCGTTATCGGCGGCACCGCCACGCGCGCCGATCGGACAGCCGACGCGCTCGCCGTCATCGAGCAGGAAACCAAGCGCATGGCTGAAAGCGGCCCCACGGCCATGGAGCTCGCTGCCGCAAAGTCATTCCTCAAGGGCTCATATGCGCTTACGCTGGATACGTCCGGCAAAATCGCCGCGCAGCTCACGCAGATCCAGATCGATAATCTCGGAATAGACTACATCCAGCGCCGCAGCAGCCTCATCGATGCGGTCACGCTCGAGGATGCAAAAAAAGCGGCACGCCGGCTTTATGGCGGAGGCATGCTGGTAACGGTCGCCGGCAGACCGAAGGGCCTGGCCTCAAGCGGAACCGCCGAATAGCCGCCGCGTTGTTTTCGTTGCGCCCAGCGCGCGACTCTAGGCAAATAACGGCATGGGCGTCCTTCAATCCATCGACAATGCGCGCGAGGAAAACGTCGGACCGCACGGCGTCAACGCGGATGTGCTGGGCGCGGCGCTGACGCGTGCGGAAGGCGCGCTGGAATGGCTGCGCGCCCGCCACACCGACGGTGGGCTGCCGCTGTTGCGGCTGCCGGAAACGCGCGGCGATCTGGAAACAATCCGCGACGCTGCACGGCAACTCGCTGATCGCGCGACCGATATCGTCATTCTCGGTACCGGCGGCTCCAGTCTCGGCGGGCAGACTCTGGCGCAGCTGGCGGGCTTTGCGGTGCCGGGCGTCGGAGCGTTGCGGCCGCCGCCGCATCTGCATTTCGTCGACAATCTGGATGCGCACACTTACGCGGAGCTGCTCGCGCGTCTGCCGCACGCCACCACGCGATTTGTCGCGATCTCCAAGTCGGGCGGTACGGCCGAGACCCTGATGCAGACGATTTCGGCGCTGGCGGCGCTGAAGGAAGCGGGCCTGCAGACCCGCATCCCCGATCTCTTTCTGGGAATCAGCGAGCCGGCAAAATCCGGCAAGAAGAACGGACTGCGCGATCTGCTCGGCAAATTCCGCGTGCCCACGCTCGATCACGATCCGGGTGTCGGCGGCCGTTATTCGGCGCTGACCAATGTCGGCCTGTTGCCCGCCGCGTTGCTCGGTCTCGATGTCAGCGCCGTCCGCGAAGGCGCGGGCCTCGCGCTTGCGCCGGTACTGGCGAAGAAGCCGGCGGCCCAGGTGCCGGCGGCGCTCGGCGCTGCATTGTCGATTGCGCTGGCGGAAAGCAAGGGCAAATCGATCGGTGTTTTGCTCGCCTATTGCGACCGGTTGCAGCGGCTGACGCATTGGTACGTGCAGCTATGGGCGGAGAGCCTCGGCAAGAACGGCAAGGGGACCACGCCGCTCGCAGCCCTCGGGCCGGTCGATCAGCACAGCCAGCTGCAGCTGTTCATTGCCGGCCCGCGCGACAAGCTTTTCACCGTGGTCACGGTCGGCGCCGCAGGCCAAGGCCCCCGCATCGACGGCGAGCTTGCCAGGCTCGCGGGTGAGGCCGGCTTCTCCGGCAAGACGATTGGCGATCTGGTTGCAGCGGAAGGCCGCGCGACGGCCGAGACGCTCGCCGGGAACGGCTGTCCGGTGCGGACGATCCATATCGACAGGCTCGATGAGGAAAGTCTTGGCGAGCTGATGATGCATTTCATGCTGGAGACGATCATCGCCGCGCACCTGCTCGGCGTCGATGCGTTCGACCAGCCTGCGGTGGAAGAAGGTAAGGTTCTGGCGAAGAAGTATCTGACTTCTTAGTCATTCCGGGGCGCGAGCAAAGCTCGCGAATCCGGAATCCATACGCCGCAGCGGTTCTATGTCGCATGATTTTGCTTTCATAGCCGATTCAGTGATTATGGATTCCGGGTTCGCGGGCCAGCGCCCGCGCCCCGGAATGACAGAAGAAAAATGATTCGCATTACCGATACGATTTCCATCGATGAGTCCGAGCTCACGGAATCCTTCGTGCGCGCGTCGGGGCCGGGCGGGCAGAACGTCAACAAGGTGTCGT
This sequence comes from Pseudolabrys sp., assembly GCA_035701845.1. GTDB lineage: Bacteria > Pseudomonadota > Alphaproteobacteria > Rhizobiales > Xanthobacteraceae > Pseudolabrys. The sequence continues at coordinate 20,093 of DASSRJ010000178.1, forward strand.
CGGCCGTGCAGCTTCGCTTTGACGCGCGTCAGTCGCCGTCGCTGCCCAATGACGTGGCGGTTCGCCTGATGCGCCTCGCCGGCAAGCGCGTCACCAAGGAGGGCGTCATCGTCATTATTGCGCAGCAGCATCGCACGCAGGAACGCAATCGCGAAGACGCACGCGAGCGGCTCTTCGACCTGATCCGGCAGGCCGCGGTGAAGCCGACGCCGCGCCGCCCGACGAAAGTGCCGAAAGCCCAGCGCAAGGAGCGGCTCGAGGCCAAGAAGCACCGCTCCGGCATCAAGAGCCTGCGCCGGAGCCGGCCGGCCTGGGACTGACCACCGACCTATGGCCTTGGGATAGCGGGGGCAGTTCCACCGCAATGCCTCCCGGGGGCCGCTATGCGCCGGTAAAGTCCAGGCGATTCGATCAGGCACCCGCAAAATGCCCGTCCGTCAGCTGTCCGAGGCCATCGTCAACCGCATCGCCGCCGGCGAAGTGGTGGAACGGCCGGCGAGCGTGGTGAAGGAGCTGGTCGAGAATGCGCTCGACGCCGGCGCGCGCCGCATCGACGTGCTCACCGACGGCGGCGGCCG
>DASSRJ010000179.1:0-3448 GCA_035701845.1 Pseudolabrys sp.
GTAGCCCAGCCGGGAGCGCTCGATGGCGCGCGCGGTGATGATCGCGAGCACGGCGAGGGCCAACATCAGCGCGAACAGATACTGCATGTAGCTACCGAGGCCCGGGAATTCGCCCGGACGCACGATGTAGGCGCCGCCGGAACCGCCGACGAATTCCCAGTTGACCACCAGCGTCTGCAGCACAACCGCCATCGCCAGCGTCGCGATCGCGAAGAACGCTCCACGGAGTCGCAGGGTGAGGTAACCCATGCCGAAGCCGACAATACCCGAAACGATGCCGCCAATAACGATCAGCGTGGGGATCGACAGCGGGAAGATCAAATGAAACATCGGCACGAGATTTTCGGGGACCAGGTCGTCGAGTTGGTTGCCGAAGGTCGCGAGCGCCACCGTGCTGTAGGCGCCCATAGCGAAGAACGCCGCCGAGCCGAAATTCACATAGCCGGTATAACCGCCAAGGATATTCCAGGCCGTCGCCAGCACGATGTATTGCACGATGGTATAGCCGGCGACGAACAGGTATTCGATGTTCGGTTCGCGGATGAGCAGAAAGAGGCCGGTTGCGACCGCGATTGCAATCAGTGTGAAAGGCGCCATTCGCACGGTTCAGCGTCCCAGCAGGCCAGAAGGGCGGAAGGCGAGGGTGAGCAACAGGAAACCGAAAGCGATCGCCGGCGCCCAGGACGGCCCGTAAAAGGTGGCTGTGATGCTTTCCACCACGCCAAGCAGCATGGCGGCAATCAACGTTCCCGGCATGCTGCCGAGGCCGCCAAGCACGCAGATAGCGAAGACCCGCCCGATGTATTCGCGGCCGACCGACGGCTCGACGGGCTGGATGATGACCAGCAGCGCGCCGGCGATCGATGCCGTCGCGATCGAAATACCGAATGCAATGCGCTTGATGCGGACCGGGTCAACCGCCATGAGTTGCAGCGCGAACTGGTCCTGCGAGACGGCAAGAACCGCCCGGCCGGTGAACGTGCGACTGATGAAGATCTGCAGGGCGCCGAACATGACAAGCGCGGTAATGCAGGGAACCAGCATGCGCAGCGGCAGATCGATCGGCCCGAAATGCAGGCTCGGCCCGATATACGGCGCTTCGACGTAACGGTAGTCGACGCCGAAAGCGAGCAGCAGCACGACTTCGGTGACGAAAAGAACGCCGAAGAAGAAAGCGAGACCGCGCAGCGATTCCTGGCCGCGTTTCTCGAACGACAAATAGTAGACCTGATAAATTGCGGTGCCGAGCAGATAGAACAACGGCAACATCACCACGCTGACGACGATCGGATCGACACCGAACGATATATTTATGATGTAGGCAATGTATGAGCCAAGGATGATGAATCCGGGATGCGCGATATTGACGATATCGAGCATGCCAAACGAGATTGAGATTCCGGCGGTAACAGCGGCGTAGAAGCCGCCGAGCAACAGCCCGGCGACAATCGCGCCTATCAGAAGATCGACGGATACTTCCATGCGATCCTCGATCGGCGCACGCGCGCATATAACGTCGTCGGCATTTCCCCTCTGGTCCCTTGTTCTTATAGCCCCGCCGGCGGGTTATTGCCCGGCAGTTTGCAGGAAGCAACCCTGCTTGGCTAGTCGTGCGCGAGCGGAATGCTGCCCACTTGCGGCAAAACGAAACGCCCGCTTCCGACGAAACGGAGGCGGGCGCAAAACCCTGGATCGGTCTATCAGGCGGCCGCGGATTGCGGCGTGACGCCGGCGGGCAGTGGCATCGGCTTGTTGGCGCTGTCCTTGAACTCGACGGTCATGAAAACCATTTCGCGGTCGCCGAGATTCTCGAGGTCGTGCACCTTGAACTCGCCTTTGCCATAGCGCTCATGCCGCGTTTCGCCAGGTTGATAGGTGCATTCAACCGTCGTGCCATCGTGCATGTGCTGACGGCCGAGGCCACCGGAAACTGACGTCCAGAAATAGTCCAACACGTGGCGGTGGAAGCCAATGCGCTCGCCGGGAGCGAGACGGATGATCCATACTCGCGTTCGTTCATTCTCCGACAAAAGCGTAGAGCCGACGCAAGGATTCGGATTCTTGCTCTCGCGCTCAAATTCGGCAGCAATATCGGCTGGCCACGGGTCTTTGTGTTTTTTCAAGTCAGCCTTGTTGGCCATGGTCAGAGCCACGGGAATTCCTCCACTGCTATTTGCCGTCATATATAACATATTTCGGGGAACGGAAAGATTGAGGAACATTCCATTGGCCGGGTCGGAAATGCCCCGCGCGGTCGTCATCGGCGGCTCGATGAGCGGCCTCTTGAACGGGCTTTTGCTGCGCCAGGCCGGCTGGACGGTGGATATCTACGAGCGAGTCGAGAGCGAATTATCCGGCCGCGGCGCGGGGATTGTCGCGCAGGCCGAGTTGATCGCGCGGCTTCGCGCGTTGGGCTTGCCCACCGATGACCTTGGCGTCGCCATCACCACGCGGAAAATCCTCAACGCTCAAGGCTGGTTCACGCACGAATACAAATGTCCACAGGTGCTCACCGCCTGGGAGCGAGTCTACCGTCTGCTGCGCGATGCATTTCCGCCGGAGCACTATCATCGCGGCCGCGGCTTTATCGCGTTTACGCAAGACGCGACAAAAGTGACAGCACATTTTTCCGGCGGCGAAAAAGTCGACGCCGATCTGCTGGTGGGTGCTGACGGCATTCGCTCGACAGTCCGGCAACAGGCTGCGCGCAATGTCTCGCCACTTTACGCCGGCTACAGCGCGTGGCGCGCGTTGATCGCGGAGAGCGACTTTCCGCCCGACGTGCACCGCGACTTGTTCGAGTACATGACCTTCGCTTTGCCGCCGGGCGAGCAGTTCCTCGGTTATCCGGTCGCCGGTCCCGACAATGATCTGCGCTCGGGACGCCGCCGCTACAACATCGTCTGGTATCGGCCGGCGGATGAAAAGACGAAACTCAAGTGGCTGCTCACCGACGAGCGCGGTACCACCCATGCGATCTCGATTCCGCCGCCGCTGATCCGCCGCGAGGTCATCGCGGAAATGCGCGCCGATGCCGAGCGCCTGCTGGGACCGCAATTCCGGCAGGTCGCGCGCTTGATGGACGAGCCGATCCTGCAACCGATCTACGACTTGGAGTCGCCGCAGATGGCGTTCGGCCGGGTGGCGATTGCGGGTGACGCGGCCTTCGTTGCGCGCCCGCATGTCGCGGCCGGAGTCTCAAAGGCGGCGGATGACGCCGCGGCATTGGCCGACGCGTTGACCGCCGAGCCCGATGTGCCTTCGGCGTTGAAGCGGTTCGAGGCGGCGCGGTTGCCGGAGAACACCCGTATCATCGAGCGCGCACGCCATCTCGGGGCTTATCTACAGGCGACGCAGACGCAAGAAGAGAAAGCACGCGCGGGGATGCACTCAACCGACGGCGCGGTGATTGCGGAGACGGCGGTGCTGGATTTCTTGTATGCGTGAC
>DASSRJ010000180.1:0-6824 GCA_035701845.1 Pseudolabrys sp.
CCCGCACCGGCGCAGCCGCGAGGGCCTCCGCCTTCGGGACGAGAAGCGCCGGATGGGAAAAATCGACCGGGGCTGGATCGTCCGGCGCGATGATCACCCGCATCCCGATCCGCGTCTTGTTGAACAGCTTCTCCGCAAAGCCGAAAGGCATCCGCACGCAGCCGTGCGAGGCCGCATAGCCGGGCAACGGCCCGCCGTGCAGCGCGATGCCGTTCCAGGTGATGCGCTGCATGTGCGGCATCCATGCGTCGTCATACATGTTCGAGCGGTGGTCGACCTCTTTATCGACAACGGCGAAGACGCCGGCCGGCGTCTCGCGGTCCTTGATGCCGGTCGATACGGGCGCGCGCAGGATCCAGCCGTCGGCGTCGTAGAACGTGACTTGCTGGGTCTTGATGGACACGATCGCCATGATCGGCTCGCCTGCCTGGCGCGGCGCCGTCGCCTCCTGGGGTTGCGCGGGACGCGCCTGTTTCGGTGCGGCGCCGGCGGTCGGCGCCGTCAGTGCGACCATTGCCGCGAGCGTCACAATGACAGCAGGCCTCCAGCGCCGCATGACCACGGTTGATTGCGCCGTCGTAAATCGATTTACCATGCCATGCCCGGTTGGAATGCTTGCCCGCGTCTGCGTCGACCGAGGGTCAAATCGCGATGTCTGGATAACCAACAGCCAACCCCATACGTGGCCAATTCGTTCCGAGCGACTATCGCCCGTTCGGCTGGCAATTCTTTCATATACGACAGCGGGCATGCGAACGAAGCCTGGCTCGCGGCTGAAAGTGGCACCAGTCGGACATCGCCTAATGCACTGCACATGTCTCAATTCTTCGTCGTTGCCAGTGAATAGTGCGAATACAGGTCGTGAACGCGTTGCTGCCACATGCCCACAAACGCGGCGGAGGTTAGCTTATCGACTGATTTCCAGGCATGTTTGATGGCGGGAAGCGTATTGCGCCAGATAGCCAGTTTGCACCACCGCTCACCTTTTTCTTTGCCTTCATCGGTGGCACACATGGATTTCCAGGCGATGCGTTTCGGATGGCTGACGTGTTGGGCGGCCCCCTGCCATCCTTGTTGATGAATCAAGTACAGATCACTGAAAGTCGGTTTCCTGCCGGTCCCGAACTCGAAGAGGAGCGCTTCCGTGGCAAATTTGTAAGCGCCGGCGATGGCATTGTCGCGCGAATCGGTAATGTTTCCTGAACCGTATTCTTTGAACTCATTCTTACTGAGCTGGAATAGCCCAATATATGATCCGGTGCGTTGCTTTGGATTGAAGCCGGACTCGATTTTGGCCACGGCTTTCATAAAGTTGAAATCCAGACCGAAAGCATCAGAGGCGCGTCTGATCTCCTCAACAGGCGTTCCAATTGGAAGGTCTTTCATCGTCTTCAAAACAGTATCAGCTGGCTTCTCGTCAGGTGGAATTTCAGAAAAAGCGTAATAAGCAAGAAGAGAGAAGTTCTGCTTGCGAGGCGTCGGATCAATGGAATGATCCGGAATGGAGTCCGTTCTTGCCGTTCGTTCGACCAGAGCATCCGTTGTTGCTTGTTGTTCAACCAGAGCGTCGAAGGCCGCATCTAATCGAGCGTGATCCCTTTCAAAGGTGTCGGAGTTAGTTTCCTCATTGGGTAAGAGCCATGGCCCATCCGCGGCCGGCAATGCAGAGGCCACGAAATTACTCGACAACACTGAACTGATTTCGAGATCGACTGCTTCATCGGGCGAAGCGGTGCTCACCGTCTTCCCAACAATAACTTGAGAAACCGCGGCAATCGTGCATGCGGCTACAAGGACGGCGAACTGCAAGGATCTCGTTTTTGGCAAATCAGTCCCCAAACGGAAGTATACACGTGGATGTGCTGCAACAGATCCGCAGTATTTTACCGGCGTGTGATGCGAAATAGAATTTGCCCCGACACCGGTCACGTCAGGCGCGGATGTCGAACATCTCGTCGCCGGTCGGCTCCCGCCGCGGCGTCTTGTTCAGGTCGTGCCGCAATTTGCTGATTTCGCGATAGGCAACCTTGCGCACGCGGTTCACCAGGCCCAAAGGCCTGTGCTCGGGCAGGGAATGCCATGGGCTGAACGAGAGATTCTCGCAGAAAGCGGCTTGCTCCGGCGACATGCAGTCCTGGATCGGGATGATGATCTTGCCGACGCGCTCCGGCTTTGAATCGGACTCTCTCCACATTTTCTTCGAGTTTTCGATCGGCGTGCGCGTCTCATCGACGTAGCGCTGGATGTAGAAATCGAACCATACTTCGTTTCCGGCAAGCGTCTTGTTCATTTCTTCCTTGAGGGAGAAATTCCAGCCGAGCCGGGCGAGCTGGCGGCTGAAAAGACCCGGTCTGTCGTGCAGGCGCGGCCTGGCCGTGTATTTGACGGCAAATTTTTTCCCGGGATCGACGCCGAGCCGGTAAGGCGTCATCGACCAGTATTGCTGATCGAGGGGATTGTACATGAAATTCAGATTGACCTTGAGCGCCAGCCAAAGCTCATCCGGGATACGCAGCTTGGACAGGGCGATAAGGTATTGGTCAAGCCAGCCCCCGCGCATGAACGCTGCGAGCGTTTTCCTGTAGCGCTTGAGATCGTCGACAAAAAATCTCGGCTGGTTGATCAGGATGAAGTCCTGCGTGTGCTTCTCGTCGTCCATCAGCTTCTCGCCGGGCACGCCGGTCAACTTGATCGCCATGCCGCGGGCGTCGAACATCCATCCCGGCCGCCGCTCGGAGTTGCCGTTGGAGAACCGGATCCAGGCCTTGTACTGGTGTCCCCGCACGAAAATGCCCTGGCACAGGTCATCGGGGAGGTTCTCATCCACCTGGAAAATCGCGCGGACACAGCCATTGTCGAAAGCGTGTGCATCCCGCCGTGCCGGACCGCGGCCTTCGTTGAAGTACGCGGTAATCACGCGCCGCGTGTCCTCAACGATATCGCTGGTGTATTGCTCCTCGAGCGCCCGGCTGCCCTCGTAATAGCTTTCGCCCAGGGTGACATCGAGATCCGGTTCGGAGGCCTGCTGCGCGTTGGGCATGGCTCAGATCTTCACCGACGGTTTCTGCCTGGCGCCGGTATTGCGGTCGGAGCCGGATTCACGCAGCGCATCGAGCGATTCCATCGCCTTGAGCTCCCACATCCGGGCGCCCTGGCGCCGCGCGATCGCGATGGCGGACTCGTAGCAGGCCTCGATCTCCGGCACCGGTCTGTGCAGGCCGTGCAGGATATCGCCGCGCAGGCGGGCGACTTCGGCTTCGTACCACCGGCCGCCGCCGGCCCTGATCTCGGCCAGCAGCCGGTCGACGATCTCCGCGGCCTTCGCCCATTGCTGGTCGGCGACGAGGGCGCGCGCCAGCAAATAGTGCGCGAATTGCATCCAGATCAGCGTTCCGGTTCTTTCCAGTCCGCGGATGCTGCTGCGGATATCGGCAAGGCCGGCCTCGATTTCGCCGACCTCGACGCGTGCCCAGCCCCGCAACATCAGCCCGCCGGCGGCCCACTGCGGGAAGCCGTATTCATCGGACTGGACGACCGTGCGCTCGGCGACGGGAAATGCGGCGCGCGGATTTCCGGCGATCAGATAAGCGCCTGCAAGGAACGAAAGAACATAGCAGATGGTGTGCGGATGCCGCAGCTCCTGCGCATAGTCGACGGCTTCGCGGCTGTGCGCGATCCCGTTCCCGGCATTGCCGACCAGAACGGTCGCGAGGCCGAGATAGGCTTGCGCGGTTGCCTTGAAGTCCTGTGAGAATACGACGGCCATCGGAGCATGCACCGGCGGATCGTAAAGCGCGATCGCCTTCTCCAGCTCCTCCTTCGACGCCGTGAGTTCGCCAAGTACGAACAGCGACATGCCGAGGATGCGATGACCCATCAGCAAGGCCGTCGTGTCATTGCTCTTTTGTGCGAGCGCCAGCAGCTCCTGCGCCACCGCGCGTGCCTTTTCGATCTCGCCGCCCATCAGATGGACGCCAACCAGGCCGCTGAGCACCGCGAAAATCTGCGGCGAGCTGCCGATCTGCTTGCAGAGTTCGAGCGCGCGGTTGAAGGCCACGATCGTTTCCGCTGCGCCGAATCCCTTGGCGGCGATCGACGCATTGGCGAGCGCCTGCTGCAACTGCAGCTCAAGCTCGATCCGCGTCTTGTCCGCGGGCAGCTCTTCGAGAAGCTTGAGCGCGGTCTGGAAATGGGTGATCGCTTCCATGAAAGCGGAGCGCTTGCCCGCCTGCCGCCCGGCCTTCAGCCAATGATGGATTGCCGGCGTGATCTCGCGCGCCTGCGTGTAGTGATAGGCGACGACCTCCGGCGCGCCCTCCGCGACGTCGACGAATTTGGTGGAGAGCGTCTCGGCGATGCGCAGATGCAGCGGCTGGCGTTCGCTGCGCAGCATGCTGGCATAGGCGGTCTCCTGCACAAGCGCATGCTTGAACGAGTAGGTTTCAATGGCGCTGAATTCGCGCCGCGACAAAAGCCCGGCCTCACGAAGGCGGTCGACGGCCGCGCGGACATCCTGCGGCGGCGACGGGGCGGTTGCCTCGAGCAGGTCGAAAGCGAACTCGCGTCCTATGGCCGCCGCGATCTGCGCGACAGTCTTGGCGGAGGACAACTGATCGAGTCTTGCCATCAGCGAATCGTGCAGCGTGTCCGGCACGGCCGTGCTCCACGGCGCGCCGCCCGATACGCCTTTTTCGGATGTGCCGCCGGCCAGAACCGTATTGGTGACTTCCTCGACGAAGAGCGGCACGCCGTCGGTCTTGGAAATGATCTCGCCCACCACCGGCGTCGGCAGCTTTCGGTCCTTGTCGATCGCCTCGACCATCGATGCGACCTGTGCCGGCGAGAGCCGGCTGAGAGTGATGGAGGCGTCCGCCCCGCCCAGCGAGCGGTATTCCGGCCGGAAAGTTGCGATCAGCAGCATGCGCCAATTCGGAAGGCTCTCCCGGATCAGCTCCAGCATCTGCGACGAGGTGTGGTCGATCCAGTGGATGTCTTCGGCAATCAGAATGACCGGTTGCTGCTCGCAATGCGCGCGCAGCATTTCGATCATCGCCAGGAACGTCCTCTGCTTCTGCTGCTGCGGGGTCAGCTCGAGCGGCGGATAATGTCCCTCGGCCGAAATTCCCAGCAGCGGCGCCAGCAACGGCACGATCGACGCGCGCCGCGCAGGCGAAATGTCGCCGATCAGCGCCTCAAGCCGTTCCAGCTTGTTTGATCCGCGTGCCTCGTAGCCGCTGCCCAGCACGTCGTCGACGTGGCGGATCACGGGATACCACGGGCTGCTCACGTGGTAGGACGAGCACTGGAACAGGAATACGCGGCAACTGCCGGGCGGCATTTGATGACGGAAGGTGTTGACCAGCCGCGACTTGCCGATCCCCGGCTCGCCGGAGACGGTGACCAGCTGTCCCTGTCCTGTTTTCGCTTTCGCGAAGGCGTTGCTCAGCACCGCCAGCTCGGCGTCGCGCCCGATGAGCGGCACGATGCGCGCCGAACGGCGTGCTTCGAACCGGCTTGCCTTGCTGCGGCGCAGGACACTCGAGACCGTGATCGGCTGCAGGAATCCCTTTACGTCCTGCTCGCCGAGATCCTCGAACTCGAACAGATCGCCGAGCAGCCGCCGCGTGGCGGGCGCGACCAGGATCTGGTTGGGTTTTGCGAGCTGCTGCAGACGGGCGGCAAGGTTCGGCGCATCGCCGATCAGCGCGAACTCGCGGCTTGGGCCTTCCCCGATCAGGTCGCCGACGACGACGAGGCCGGTCGCAATGCCGACCCGCATTTCGATTTTCGGCACGCCTTTGAATGACAGTTCCGAAACGAGCCTGATGCCCTCCAACGCGGCCTGGACCGCCCGTTCCGCGCTGTCCTCGTGCGCGGCGGGAAATCCGAAATAGGCGAGGATGCCGTCGCCCATATAGCGGCCGATCCTGCCGTCAAAAGCGAAAATTGCGCTTTCGCAGGATCGCTGAAACGCGCGCATGATGTCGCGCAGATCTTCGGGGTCCAGCCGGCTCGACAATTCCGTCGATCCGACCATGTCGCAGAACATGACAGTGAGATTCCGCCGCTCCGCCTTGCCAGCACGCAGTGCGGACGACGGCCGTTCCTGACTCGACAACTGCGCCACTGTCGCCCCTTTCGCGAGTTGCCCGAACAAACGCTTTATCGTTACTTTATATCATTCTTTCATGACGCGATCATCTCGCGCTTGCGGTCGATTTCGTGCGCATCCGCAATGATGATATCAGCCGCCTTCTCTGCGGCCATGTAAATCGCGCTCAGAATGAACAAACCTGGAATTGATCGCGGGCCTCGCCCGCGCAGACTATAAAATGACCGGAAACTCTTGCGTAAGCGCGCGGGCAACCACCATTAGCTGTCACTGAAAAAATTGAGTCATTCCGGGGCGCGAGCCATAAGCGCGTTTACGCGCGTCTTCGACGCGCTATGGCGAGCGAAGCCGCCTGCGGGCCGAAGCCTCAAGCGGCGAGCGCAAGCCTCTAATCCTTCGGCGGGCGAAGGCCCGGAATCCAGCCGATTTTCTTTGCAGTTTCTGGATTCCGGATCGCCGTCATCGAGCCGCGCTTCGCGCGGACTCGTTGTCGGCGTCCGGAATGACCGGAATATCTATTCGTCACGGCCAGAATTGGCGCGCTGCTTCGACAACCAGCGCCAGCTTCCGGCGCTCGTCGTCTTCGGTGACGGGATTGCCGGCGACGGTGCTGGCAAAGCCGCATTGCGGGCCGATCGCCAGCCGGTCCAGATCGATGTAACGGGTTGCCTCGTCGATGCGGTGCTTGAGTGCATCGAGGCTTTCCAGCATC
>DASSRJ010000181.1:0-16401 GCA_035701845.1 Pseudolabrys sp.
GCGCCGACGCGGATGGCGCCGTCCTTGACCTCGATCTTCGCGAGTTCCGGCAAGTGCATAATGTCGACCAGCACAGCCGGGCGGGCCAACCGCATCGAAAGCATCGGCACGAGGCTCTGCCCGCCGGCGACGATGCGCGCGTCGTCGCCACCGCCGTTGAGGGTGGCATGTGCCTCGGCGAGCGTTGCGGCGCGGACGTAATCGAAACGCGCAGGCTTCATTTGCGTCTCCGCGCGGATTTTTCGCCGGCGTGAATATGTGCGGCGAGCTTTGCCGGCGTCATCGGCAGATCGAGCGACGCAAGCCCAAGCGCGTCGGCGACCGCGTTGGCAAGGCACACCGGCGTGCTCATGCAATTGCCTTCGCCAACGCCCTTGGCGCCGAGCGGCGTATAGGGCGAGGGTGTCTCGATATGCAGGATGAGCGGCGTCGGCACTTCCGTGGTTGTCGGCAGCAGGTAGTCGGCGAACGTACCGCTCAGGAAGGCGCCATCCGGCGAATAGGCGTACTCCTCGTAAAACGCGGCGCCGAGCGCCTGCGCAAAACCGCCGGTGATCTGGCCCGCGACCATGCCCGGATGCAGCACGCGGCCGCAATCGTGCATGGTTACGTATTTGTCGACGCGCACGGCACCGGTCACCTGGTCGATCTCGACGCCGCAGAAATCAAAAATGAAACCGTGGCAGAGCGATGAATTGATCTCGTCTTTCTCGGTCGGCGGGGTGAGCTCGGGCGGCGTCCAGAACACGGTCTCGCGCAGCGCCTGGTTTTCGTCGGCGACGAGGCCGGGAGACCAGTGGCTGGCGGCGGCAAGTCTTGAAAACGGAATGGCGTTGTCGGGATTGCCACGCGCGCGGGCCCGGCCGCCGGTGAATTCGATGTCTTGCGCTGCGACGTTGAGCTGGGACGCGGCCACGCGCGCAAGCTTTGCCTTGACCTTTTCGGCCGCAAGGTGGGCGGCGCCGCCGACCGCGGCAGCGAAGCGGCTGGAGTAGTTACCGGATGCGATCGACCAGGCGTCCTTTGCGGTATCGAGTTCGGCGACGACGCGGATGTCGGATGGCTTGAGCCCGAGCGTGTCGGCGACGATCTGCGCCAGCACCGTGCGATGGCCCTGGCCTTGCGGCACCGAGGCGGCGTGCACCGAGACGCCGCCGAGCGGGTCGAGCGAGACGGTTGCGGTTGCCTGGGCGCCGTTTTTGGGGCCCGCCTTGCGGCGCTCTTCCGGCGTGAGCACGGTGGTGATGTAGCCCATGTTGGAGACGCTGGGCTCGACCGCGGCGGTCAGTCCGATGCCGTAAATACGGCCTTGGGCGCGCGCCGCCTTCTGCCGCTGGCGCAGCTGCGCGAACTCGCCTTGCTCCAGCGCAGTTTCCAGCGCCTTCGCATAGTCGCCGGAATCGAGCGTGGCACCGGTGGCCGTGCGATAGGGGAACACGCCGGACGGCACCAGATTTTTCCGGATCACCTCGATCGGATCGAGCTTGAGTTCGACCGCGACGCGCTGCATCAGCCGCTCGAGCGCGTAATACATCTGCGGTCCGCCAAAACCTCGGTTGAGTCCGGTCGGCGTCTTGTTGGTGAGCACGACACGGTTGCGTACCGAAACATGGCGAATGTCGTAGGCGCCGGTAAGGTTGCCATGCATGCGGTAGAGCGTCGCCGGCTCGGGCGCGCGGATGTGCGCACCGACGTCCTCAAGCTGGTCCCATGCCAGCGCCTGCACGCGTCCATCGGGATCGACCGCCGCCTCGAGCGTGGTAACGCGGTTGGTGGCCGATACCGACGCGGCGAGATGCTCAAGCCGGTCCTCAATCCACTTTACGGGGCGCCCGGCAGCGCGTGCGGCGACACTCATCAGCACGATGTAGGGGAATATGCCCTGCTTGACGCCGAAACTGCCGCCGGAGTCCGGCGGCGTACGCAGGCGCAGGCGATTGCCCGGTACTTTCAGCGCCCGCGCCATCACGGCGTGCAGGCTGAACGGCCCCATGAAATTAGCGAGCACATCGTAAGCATCTTCGCTCGCGTCGTATTCGGTGACGAGGCCATAGGTCTCGATCGGCGTGCAGGAATTGCGCGGATAGCGGATCGTCACCGACACGCGATGCGCGGCTCGTGCGAACGCACCCTCGGGATCGCCATAGCGGAACGAGCGTTCGCTGGCGATGTTCGTGCCGAGCCCGTCATGCAGCGCCGGCTGCTTCGGATCGAGCGCGGCGAGGGGATCGACGACGGCGGGCAGCGGCTCGTAATCGACCTCGATGAGTTCCAACGCGTCTTCGGCGAGGTAGCGATTGGCGGCCAGCACGACCGCGACCGGCTCGCCCGTATAGCGCACGCGATCGACGGCAATCGGCCAGCATTCTATCGGCGCCTTCACGCCGACCACCAGGCTCGCTGACAGCGCGGTGACCTCGGCACCGGTGATGACGGCGGTGACGCCGGGCGCCTTGCGCGCCGCCGCAACATCGACGGCGCGGATCTTTGCGTGCGCGTGCGGTGAGCGCAGCACCGCGGCGTGCAGCGTGCCCGGACGTACGCCGAGGTCGTCGATGAAACGGCCGCGTCCGGTGAGCAACGGGCCGTCTTCGACACGCTCAATCGACTGGCCGCACCAGCTTGTCGCCGCTTTGGTCATTTGTGAACGCTTCCCGACCGCCGGAAAGAGTGAAAACGGCGCCCGCAAGCGGGGCGCCGTTTTGCGCGTGTTACCCCATCAGCTCACTTTGCGATGTTGACATACTTCCCGTTGACCACCTTGAGGATTGCGGTGATGCCGGTGCCGTCACGCACTGCGTCCATGGTGATCGGTCCGGCAACGCCCGGGAAATCCTTGAGCGTCCCGAGGCATTGACGGATCTTGTCGCGGTCGCTTTCGAGATCTTCCGGCTTGTTGGTGATGCCCGCCTTCTCGAAACAATATTTGAACGAGTAGACGATGTCGTAGGAGCGCGGGCCGCTGTAGGGCGGTAGTTGCCCGTGAAGCCGCGGCTTGATCTTCTTCACGTAGGACTGGACCTCGGGGCGCGGATCGTCGAGCCAGGCGGCGGTCGACATGTAGGTGCCTTCAGCGGCCTTGCCGGCGATCTCGATATAGCCTGGCGCGCCGGCGCAGGCACCGCCGATGATCGGGACTTTCAGGCCCTGCTTCGCCATCTCCTTGGCGATCGCTGCGGCGTTTTGATAGCAGGCGCCGAGCGCGATGCCCTCGGCGCCGAGCGATTTCGCTTTCGTCACCTGCGCCGAATAGTCGGTGTCCTTGGTGCGGTAGGTCAGGCTGTCGAGGATCTCGGTGCCATGCTCCTTAAAGAGCTTCGGCAGCACGGCGGCACCTTCGCCCTTGGAGACCGCGTCTTCGGCGTCATAGATGATGACGACTTTCTTGATCTTGTAATCCCTGAGCCAGGCATCAACGACCGGCTTGAGCTGCTTGTCGCTGGTGAGCGTATTGCGGAACGCCCACTTGCTCATGGCCGACAGGCCGGGTTTTGCCGAGCAGTAGGAATCGATCGCGGTCTTGAAGCGCGAGTCGAGTTGCGGCGCGATGGTCTCGAACGGCCCGCTGAAGCAGGGGCCGACGACGGCGAGCACCTTGTCGCGGTCGACAAGGCGGTTCATTGCGTTGAGCGCCTCGGATTCAAGGGTCTGGTCGTCGTAGCAGATCATTTCGATCGGCAGGCCGCCGATGCCGCCCTTGGCGTTGATCTCTTCGACGGCGAGGTCGATCGAGGGCTTCGCTCCCTGGCCCCACTCGGCGCCCTTGCCGGTCAGCGGCACGAGGCAGCCGATCTTGACGTTGCGGCCGGCGAGTTTGGCCGCGTCGGCACTATGCACCGGCAGCACCGCGAGCATCATCGTCGCGGCGGCCAGTGACGTCAGTAGTCTTAAGAGACGTTTCATCGCATTACCCTCCCTTTTGTTGCTTGATCGAATTTTCTCTCTCCTACGATCGCGCACCGCCCACGAATTCTTGTTTTGGAATATCTTATCCCGACGGCCGGCAAATGATACCCCGCGTGGCGTTGCGTATTTCATGCGGCGCTCTGCCCCAGATATGTGCGCTGCACCTCCGGCATGTTCAAAAGCTCCTGGCCCGTGCCGCTGAGCGCAATGCGCCCGCGCTCCATGACGTGGGCGTGGTCGGCGATCTGGAGGGCCTTGCGCGCGTTCTGCTCGACCAGAAGGATGGTTTTGCCTTCGGCTTTGAGCTCCCGCAGGGACCGGAAAATCAGCGTCACGAACTTGGGCGCGAGCCCGAGCGAGGGCTCATCGAGCAGCAGCAGACGCGGGCGCGCCACCAGCGCGCGGCCGATCGCCAGCATCTGCTGCTCGCCGCCGCTCAGCGTCGCCGCGATCTGGTCACGCCGCTCCGAGAGCACCGGGAAGCGGTCGAACACCGCACCGATGTCGCGATCGATGTCCTTGTCGTTGCGCACGTAAGCGCCCATGCGCAGGTTGTCGATCACAGTCATGCGCTTGAGGATGGCGCGGCCTTCCGGCACGTGGCTCATGCCGCGGGCGGTGATCTTGTGCGCCGCCATGCGCGCGATGTTCCGGCCTTCGAATTCGATTGTTCCGGCGCTCGGGCGGATCAACCCGGAAATGGTCTTCAGCAGCGTCGTCTTGCCGGCTCCATTCGCGCCGATCAGCGTTACGATCTGGCCCTGCGCGACGGTAATGCTCATGTCGCGCAAGACCTCGATCTTGCCGTAACCCGCGCGCAGGCCATGAACCGACAGCATCGTCATAGCTTCGCATCCTCGCCGAGATAGGCTTCAATCACCTTCGGATCGTTCTGGATGTCCTGCGGCACGCCTTCGGCGATCTTGGTGCCGAAATTGAGCACCGTGACGCGGTCGGAAATGCCCATGACGAGCCGCATGTCATGCTCGACCAGAATAATTGTTATGCCGCGGTCACGGATGCGCGTGATGACCTCGTCGAGCTCCTCTGTCTCGTGCGGGTTCATGCCGGCGGCCGGCTCGTCGAGCAGCAGCAGCCGCGGCCGTGTCGCAAGCGCGCGCGCAATCTCAAGCCGGCGCTGGTCGCCGTATGAAAGGTCGGACGATTTGGCCGCGTGTTTGTCGGCGAGCCCAAGAAATTCGAGCAGCTCCATCGCATTCGCGCGCATCTTGCGTTCTTCTTCCGCCTCACCAAAAGGCCGCTGCAGCACGACATCCAACAGCGCGCCGGTGACCGACGGATAGAACCGGCAATGCTCGCCGACCATGATCGTTTCCAGCACCGTGAGATGCGGAAACAAGCGGATGTTCTGGAACGTGCGCGCAATGCCCTTGATCGTGCGGTTCGACGGCCGCACATCGTCGACCGGCTGACCTTCGAATGCGATGCGCCCGGAATCGGCGGACAACACGCCGGTGATGAG
Source organism: Pseudolabrys sp. (assembly GCA_035701845.1). Classification (GTDB taxonomy): domain Bacteria; phylum Pseudomonadota; class Alphaproteobacteria; order Rhizobiales; family Xanthobacteraceae; genus Pseudolabrys. Next base: position 5,390 of record DASSRJ010000181.1, read on the forward strand.
ATTGAAGAACGTCGTCTTGCCCGCGCCATTGGGGCCGATCAACGCATGAATGTCGCCGGCGGCCACGTCCATGCTTACCTCATTGAGCGCGTAGAAGCCGCCGAACCGCTTGGTCAGGCCGCCGATCGAAAGACAGATGTTGCGCGCGTCAGCCACGGCCGTTTCTCCAGCGTGCAAAAGAGGCCCACCGCATGGAGTCGCGGGTGAGCAGGCCGTCGGGACGCACGATCATCATCACGATGAGGATGAGGCCGTAGGCGATCAGGCGCTTCGCATTTTCGAAGTCGAGGAACCCATGCAGGAAATCGTACACGCGGTTCATGGGGAACGAGTCGGTCCATTCGACCGGCACCAGCTCAAGCCACTCGCGCAGCGTGCGCAGGAATTCCGGCAGCAGCGTGAGCACGAAGGCGCCGAGCACGGGTCCCCAGAAGGTGCTGGCGCCGCCGACGACGACATAGGTCAGGATCTCCACCGCGAGCATGACGTTAAACGTGGTGGAGTCGACGTAAGTCGTGTGGTGCGCATAAAGCGCGCCGGCAAGTCCTGCGATCAGCGCGCCGATGCCGAACGCCAGCAGCTTGGTGCGCACAACGTCGATACCCATGACTTCGGCGGCAGTTTCGTCCTGCTCGATCGAATCCATCGCGCGCCCGAGGCTGGAGCGCTCGAGCCGCGCGAAGAAGATCATGAGCAGCGCGATCAGTCCGACGCACCATTCCAATGTGCGCGGGTTGAATGGGATGTTGCGGAAACCCTGCGCGCCGCCGGTGTAATCCCAGCTGAGGATGATAACCTGGACGATCTCCGAAAAGCCGAGCGTGAGCAGCAGCAGATAGACGCCTTTGATGCGCAGCGCGGGAAATCCGACGACGACGCCGATGATGCCGGCAACCGCGCCGCCGAACGGCAGCGCGATCGCGAAAGGCAGGCCCATCTTCTGGGTCAGGATCGCGGAGGCGTAGGCGCCGATCGCCATGAAGCCGGCTTGCCCGAGCGACACCTGCCCGGTCTTGAACGGGGCAAAGAAGCTATACGCGGCAATCACGTGAATGGCGGCAAAGATCAGGACGGATTGCGTGTAGTTGTCGATGAGACCGGTGAACATGGCTATTTTTGTTCGGCTGTGCGCGTGCCGAACAATCCGGTCGGCCGATAGAGCAGGATGAGGATAAGGATGAGGAATGAGAAGAAATCGCGCTCGGTGGTGCCGATATAGGCTGCCGACAGAATCTCGATCATGCCGAGCAGCAGGCCGCCGATCATCGCGCCCGGCACATTGCCGAGGCCTCCCAGCAGCATGACAATCAGGCCTTTCACCGCGGCGCCGAGGCCCATGAACGGCGACACGCTGCTGTTTTTCAGCCCGTCGAGCACACCCGCGATGCCGGCGATGCCGGAGCCGATGACGAACGTGATCAGTACGACGCGGTTGACATTGACGCCAAGCAGCGCGGCGGTCTCGTGATTTTCCGCAACTGCACGCATGGCGCGGCCGAGCTTGGTGCGCTCGATGAACAGCCAGAGCGCGACCATCAGGGCGATCGCGATACCCAGGATGAAGATCTGCACCGAGCTGATGGTGATCGGCCCGAAGTGGTAGAGCTCCTGGTGGATCGTCTCGGGAAACGAGAACTGCTGACCGCCGAAGACATAGATGGCGAAATTCTGCAAAACGATGGTGAGGCCGATGGTGCTGATCAGCGGCGCGAGCGGGCGGTCCTTTGGCACCGGACGCACCGCGACAAAGAACGCCAGTGCACCGAGAACCGCGCAGGCGATCATGGCGCCGAGCAGCGCGATATAGATGTCGGTGCCGCCGTACATGACCAGGAACAAGCCGACGAATGCACCGACCATGAACACTTCGCCGTGCGCGAAATAGAGCAGGTTGAGCACGCCGAAAATCAGCGTGTAGCCGATCGCCACCAGCGAATAGGAAGCGCCGAGCATCAGGCCGTTGATGAGCTGCTGGTAAAACATGGCGGTCCTTCAGGCCGGCGCGGTTGTTTCCTGACACCGGCGCGGGGCCGCGAAGCATCCGGATGTTTGCGCAGCCCGCATGATCAATGCGCCGCCGCCGAGAAATCTTGTGTGACGCGCGAGACGGCGACGCGTGCCTTGCGGGTCGTCGCGGGAGTATTGCGGCTGCGGCCGACGAACCGCGGCACGCCGGCGGTGAGAACCGCTCCGATCGCAGCGATGTCGCCGTGCTTGATGGCGCCGAGCGCGGTCTTCTGCGTGCCGCCGTCGGGCGCGTCGACAAGTACAATGTCGGCCGCCTTGCCTGGCGCAAGCAGTCCGCTGTCGAGGCCGTAAACGCGTGCATTGCTGCCGGTCGCCGCGCAGATGAAGCGCTCCGGCGCCATATCGGTCAGGCTCGAAAGGTGCGCGATGGTGTAAAGCATGCCGAGCGGCATGATGCCGCTGCCGGTTGGCGTGTCGGTCGCAATGATGAAGCGCTCGAACGCGCCCTTTGCCTCGGCCAGCCTCGCGCACAGGAGCGTGGTGCGCAGGTTGCCGGCTGTGCAGACCTGAAGCGCAATCTTCGATTCCGTGATCACGCGCTCGAAGTCGGCGTCAGGCATCGCGGTTGGTCCGCCGTTGATGTGGAACGACACATGCGGATGCATTTTCAGAAGGTGATCGCCGGTGATCGCCCCCGACCCCGGGATCGACGAGCCGCCGGTGTGGCAGGTGGTGATCAGGCCTGCGGCCTTCGCGCCGGCAACGAGCGGTACATAATCATATGAGGTCTTGACCGCGCCGAAGCCCGCCTTTGCCAGCTTCACGCCCTTCTGCGCGAGCTCGCGGAAATCCGGTTCCTTCAGCCCGGGCTCGAGGATGACCGAGCCGGCGATGACGCGCATACCGCCCGGGCGGTAGTCGGCAAAGCAGCGTTGCGCGGCCACCGCCAGCGCCTTCACGCCTTCGACGTCGCGCGGCCGGCCCGGCACATGCACTTCCGAAGCGGAGATCGCGGTCGTGGTGCCGCCGTGCAGATAGCTTTCCAGATAGCCCACGGTCCGTTGGCGCGGCGTGTAGTCGCCGAAGGTGATGTGGACGTGCGAATCAATAAGGCCGGGGATCGCGGTCATGCCGTCGGCGTCGATCACGACGTCGGCCGCCTCCGTCACGCCAGCGGATGCCGTGCCGACCGAGGCGATGGTCTCGCCATCAACAATGATCGTATCGCCTTCGGCAAATGGTTTGCGCCAGTCGCCGGAAACGATTTGACCGAGGTTGACGATCGCGACTTTCATGGGCCCAGCCGTTTCGTTCTCAGTTCGACTTGCGGCCGAGCTCGTCTTCGAGCCTGTAGGATTCCATCAGGCTATCGACGAGCCCGGTGGCGCCGTCCCAGTCGAAGGTGCGGTAGCTGTGGCCGGTGGTGACAAACCGCGCTCCCGCATAAAACATCTCATACTGCGTATGGCGCGAGCCGAACTCGGAGCCGACCGCGTCCCATGCGGCCTTCAGGAACTTCACCTTCTCTTCCGGGCCCATCTTCGCCGCGCGTTGCGTCACGTCGATGATGCGCTTGAGTTTCGGATCCTCGAAGTCGTGGATCGAGGAGGGCAGCATGATGAGCGCGCCGCCCGACAATTCGCGCAGCGTGTTGACCACGCGCGGATAGAGATCCTGCGTCAGCACCTGAGCCGAGTACATGAAATGCCTGTTTGGCACGTACCATTCGCCACGCATCGAGCCTTCGGCCTCCATGCCGGCCATCATGGCGTTGACCATGCTGCTGTGTGCGGCGAGATAGCCGAGCTGCTCGCGCACCGACGGAATGTTGGTGGTGCCGATCGCCTCGGTAATGCGGTGGGCAAGCCCGATCAGGAACTTGATCTTCACCGACAGGCGGATTTGCGACTGGTAGTTCTGGTAGGTGTGGCCGGCGGTGTCGTGAAACTGGGCGCGGCACATGTCGGTGTCACGGTGCACGAACACGCGCTCCCACGGTACCTTGACGTCGTCGAAATAAATGAGCGCGTCGTTTTCGTCGAAGCGCGAGGAGATCGGGTTGTCGAAAATCGAGATGGCCGCCGCCTCGTAGGACTTGCGTGACAGCACGCGCATGCCCTTGGCATTCATCGGCAGCGCGCAGGAAAAGGCGAGGTCTTCCTCGCCGGGCTTCAGCGGCTGCAGGTTGGCGACGAACACCTCGTTCGCCATGATGGAGCTCGTGCCCAGCATCTTGGCGCCGCGGATGGTGACCCCGCCTGTGTCTTCGTCCACGATGCGCGCGACCAGCTCCTCTTTCTGTTCGCCCCAGTCTTTAGCGCGCTCGGCCTGCGGATTTATGATCACATAGGTGAGAAAGTAATCGTTGCGGCTCGCTTCCTCGAAGTAATCACGCAACGCCTGCGCACGCTTGGGTCCGTGCTTCTCGAACACCTCGATGCCCATGCGCTGGCCGACCAGGGCGGAGGCGAGGTGATCGGGCGAGCGTCCCATGAAGCCATAGGAGAGGCAGGCCCAGGCCTGCATCGCCTTGCGGCGCTGGACCATGTCCGCGTAGCTGCGCGGCATCTGCCAGGCGCGATTGATGCGCCGGTTCGACCCCTCCGGCTGGAACGTCATCAGCTCGATGTTTTCCGGCCGCGCCTGATAGTCGTAAAGCAGCGCCGCCGATTTGACCGAGTTGCGAAATGCCGGATGCTCGGTGACGTCGGGCACGAGCTTGCCGTCGATGTAAACCGTGCGGCCATCCTTGAGCGATTTGATGTGCTCTGACCCTGTTTTGCAGTCCATCATGGCCGGCTCCTTCTTCCGTTACGCGCAGCGCCTCATCGCCAACGTTATGTCAGCCCGTCGACGCCTTTGATCTCGCTCGCCGCAAGGCCGCCGACGCGATGGTTGGGACGGCCGCGGTTGGCGAACGCGCAGATGACCGCGATTTCGTTCGGCAGCGGCGCGTCCGGCAGCGTGATGGTGATGCCGTCATAGTGCGAGCGGACGTAGAGCGCGTCCTTGTGCGCAAGCGGAATGTCGATGGTTGCGCCAGGCGCGGCGCGCTTGGTGAGCGACGAGATCCACGCCTTGCCGCCGCCGGCGGCCTCGCGCATCACGTTGCCGAACACGGTGGTCAGCATCGAGACGCCGTGCTCCTGCTCGCCGTCGACGCCGATGATTGCGGCCTTGCCGTAGCTCTGCGCCTTGTGCGGCGCGAGCATGGCAATCGCGAGCGAGCAGATCGTGCGGCCGATCCCGGCGCTGGCGTCGGTGAGCGGCTTGAGGTCGCGCTCGAAGCGCCCGGCGAAGGGATTGTCTATGATGGCGGCAACCGCGACCTTGCGCAGCGGTGGATCGACGCGCTGCCCCGCTTCCTCCGCGATTTCCTCGATGAAGGTCAGCGTGCGCTTGATCTGCATCGATATCCCCTCCCGCTATCTTTTTTGTTTGTTGGCAAAATGATGGGTCAGTCTAGTAATGCATGTCAATAGCGGCACATGACGCCGGCCTTTTCGTCATGTCAGGTGTCCTCGACGATGAGCGGCCTGCCGGGCTTGCGCGGGCGGCTGTCGCTGCGCGGGCGATAGTTGAGGCGGTAGCTCATCTCCTGTGCACGCAGTGGTTCGCGGCAATGGTTGCACACAACCGTCGGATTGAAATCATGACCGCAGTCGTTGTGTCTGAGGATCAGCGGCGGCTTGCCGCGTGCGAGCCAGTCGTCGCCCCAACGCAGCATCGCGATCAGCGGTCCGTAGAGATCCTTGCCCTTTTCGGTCAGGGGATATTCGTAACGCTCGGGCTGATCCTGATATTTGCGGCGCACGAAGATTCCTTCCGCGACCAGCCGGTCGAGACGGTCGGTCAGGATGTTGGGCGCGATGCCGAGTTTGTTCTGAAGGTCATCGAAGCGGCGGACGCCGAAAAAGCCTTCACGAATGACCATGAAGCTCCAGCGGTCGCCGATCACTTTCAGTGTCTGCGCGACCGAACTCGGACGTCCCCGGTCCAGCACGGTAGGGTCGGATGGCCGCCGGTTACGCTTGGCGTCAATAACCGGCGTTATGCCCGCGCCCGGCCCGTCGCGATAGGTAACGGTTTTGTTGTCGACCTCTTCCTTGCAATGCGAGCAGGCGAGCATCGGCCGGCATACTTCGCCACAAAGATTGTGAACCAGATAGATCGGCGGTTTGGCGGTTTTCTGCAGCCATTTGTCGCCGAATGCGAGCAGCGCCAGCATCACCGGATAAAGTTCGATGCCCATCGGGGTAAGGCGGTACTCGAAGCGTTTCGGCCGCTGCGAATACTGTACGCGGCGCAACAGCCCGCCGGCGGTGAGGTTACGCAGCCGCTGCGTCAGCGTCGCACGCGGGATCCCGAGCGCCGCCCGAAACGTCTCAAAACGCGCGGCGGCAAAATAGCATTCACGCAGCACGAGAAAGGCCCAGCTGTCGCTGAGGATCGCGACGGTACGTCCCACCGAGCAGTTGCGCTCGTAGATGACGCGTACGGGCTTCGTGCGTGACCGTCGCGCACTGCGCTGCGTGGGCACACGGCGCCGCAGACTCACAACCTGACCCATCGTCACCCCGGACGCTGCGCCGGCGAACGCGCGCGGCTGCTTGACTTGACGATAGCCTACATAGTCTAATTATGAAAGTCATTCGCCGCGGGGACGGTGCGGGGCCTCTCGCAGTCATGAAGCCAGCAGCGTTCGAGTACGTGGTTGCCAACAGCATCGAGCAGGCGGTTGCCGCGCTCGCGCAAGCCGGGGGTGAGGCGAAAATCCTTGCCGGCGGGCAGAGCCTGGTGCCGATGCTGAATTTTCGGCTGTTGCGGCCTGCAATTCTCGTCGACATCAACCGCATTCCCGGCCTCGCTTTCATCGAGGACGCCGGCAATGCCGTCAAAATCGGCGCGCTGACGCGGCACTACCAGATCGAGACCTCGCCGGTCATCGCGAAACATTTTCCGGTACTGTCGTGCGCGATGACGCATGTCGCGCATCTTGCCATTCGTAATCGTGGCACCATCGGCGGCAGCCTGTCGCACGCCGATCCCGCCGCCGAACTGCCGATGATGGCGCTGCTGCTCGGCGCCAGGCTTCACGTCGTCTCGGGCAGGGGCAGGCGCACTGTTGAAGCGCAGGATTTCTTTCGCGACGCGCTCAGCGTCGATCTCGCGGAAGACGAACTGCTGACGGAAATCTACCTGCCGAAATTGCCGCCGCAGACCGGCTGGGGCTTTGAGGAAGTTGCGCGCCGTGCCGGCGATTTTGCGCTGGCTGCTGTTGCCGCGACGGTCACGCTGTCCGGCGGTGCGGTGCAGGAAGCGCGTATCGCTCTCACCGGCGTCGGTCCGACACCCGTGCGGGTGAACGAAGCCGAGGCGTTGCTCGCCGGCCAAAGGCTGGAAGCGAAATTGATGGCGCGCGTGATCGAGGCGGTGCGCGCCGCGATCGAGCCGGAAACCGACCTGCATGCCTCGTCGGATTACCGGCGGCAGCTCGCGGGCGCGCTCGTGCGCCGTGCGTTGGCCGCCGCGCTGCAGCGCGCGGGCGCGGCATGAGCGGACGGCGCGACATACGTGTCACGGTCAACGGCGCGCTTTATGAGCGTGCGGTCGAGCCGCGCCTGCTGCTCGCCGATTTCCTGCGTCACACGCTCGGCCTCACCGGCACGCATGTCGGTTGCGAACACGGCGTCTGCGGCGCCTGCACGGTGCTGGTCGACGGTGACAGCGCGCGGTCATGCCTGATGTTCGCGGTGCAGGCGGACGGCTGCACGGTGGAAACCGTCGAAGGTCTCGGCCGGATCGGCAAGCTCAACCCGTTGCAGCAGTCCTTCCACGAACATCACGCGCTGCAATGCGGCTTCTGTACCCCCGGCATGCTGATGACCGCGACCGATCTCCTGAAGAAATATCCGCTCGCCACCGACGACGACATCCGCGACGGGCTCTCCGGCAACCTCTGCCGCTGCACCGGCTATGAGCACATCGTCAGGGCGATCCGCGCCGTGAAAGCGGGAGCCGGACGATGAAAATGCATCTTCTTTCCGGGGGCCGCCTGCGCATGCGCAAGAACGTCTATTTCCCCGATGCGGAGCGCGGCGAGACAATCGAAATCCCGGTGTCCTGCGCGCTCCTGCGCCATCCGCAAGGCAACGTGCTGTTTGATACCGGCTGTCATCCCTCGGTGCCGGACGATCCGCAAGCGCGCTGGGGCGGCCTTGCGAAACTCATGGTGCCGATCATGCCGAGCGGCGAGAACGTGGTGACAGGTCTCGCCGGTATTGGCTTGCAATGCGGCGACATCGATACCGTCATCTGCTCGCATCTGCATCCCGATCACTGTGGCTGCAATACCTTGTTCAAGCGCGCGAGCTTCATCATTCATAAAAATGAAATAGAGGCGGCGCGCGCGCCGGGCGCCGGAAATGCCGGCTATATCGCGGACGAGTGGGAGCAATCGGCGCCGGCCGACGAGCTCGATGGCGAGCGCGATCTGTTCGGCGACGGGCGCATCGTGCTGATTCCGCTGCCCGGCCATACGCCGGGCACGACCGGCGCGCTGGTCGCGCTCGACCGTTCCGGAAAGTTCCTGCTCGCCTCCGACACCGTAAGTGTGCGCGAAACGCTCGATCGCGATGTCATTCCGCGCAACACCTGGAATGCCGACGCGCTGGTGAGATCGCTCGCCGAGATCAAGCGCATCCGGAAGCAGGGCGCGACGGTGCTGTGCGGTCACGACGACGCGCAATGGCAAAGCTTGCGAAAAGGCGCGGACGCCTATGACTGACGTCGCCGAAATCCACGCCCGGCCGAAGATCATCGGCGCGCGCGTCAAACGCACCGAGGATCCGCGCCTGCTCACCGGGCTCGGCAGCTATACCGACGACCGGCAGGTGGCACACGTGCTGCATGCTGCCTTTCGCCGCAGCGACCAATCGCACGCGCGCATCCTTGCCATTGATTGCGAGGCCGCCCGCGCCGCACCCGGCGTCATCGCCATATTCATGGCGGAGGACCTCGCCGACGGCGTAAAGCCGCTGATTGCCACCTCGCGCATGTCAAACTACTACGCGACGCCGATTGTGCCGCTGGCGCGCGGCAAGGTTCGTTATGTCGGCGAGCCGGTGGTGGGCGTTATCGCCGAAAGCCGTTATCAGGCGGAAGACGCGCTGGAACTCATCGACGTCGACTATGAACCGTTGCCCGTTGTCATCGACGCGGAAGCGGCGGTGCGCGACGGCGCTCCGCTTTTGCATGAAGAGGCGCGCACCAATGTGCTCGTAAGCCGCGAGTTCAAGCGCGGCGACGTTGATGCCGCGATTGAGGCGGCACCGGTGCGCGTCAAAGGCCGTTTCCGCATGCACCGCAAGACGCCGGTGGCGATGGAGCCTCGGGCATGCCTTGCCGAATACGACGCCGGCCGCGACGCGCTGACTTTGTATTCGGCGACCCAGGTCCCCGGCATCGTGCGCGATGCCTTGTCCGCCGCGCTCGACATGCCCGGGCATCAGATCCGCGTGGTGGCGCCCGATGTCGGCGGCGGCTTCGGCGGCAAGGGGTCGCTCTATCCCGAGGAGATTTTCGTCTGTGCCGCCGCGCGGCGGCTTGCGCGCCCGGTCAAGTGGACCAGCGACCGCATGGAGGATTTGACCTGCAACAGCCAGGGCTTCGATGAGATCATCGATGCCGAACTCGGCCTCAACGCCGACGGCCGTATCGTGGCGCTGCGTGCGGACGTGATCGGCGACGTCGGCGCCTATTCGATCTATCCGTGGACCGCGGCACTCGAGCCGGTACAGGTCGTCAGCTTCCTGCCGGGGCCTTACCGCATCGAGCATTACCGCGGCCGTGTGCGCGCGGTCGCGACCTCGAAGGCACCGACCGGCCCCTACCGCGGCGTCGGCCGCCCGTCGTCGACTTTCGTCATGGAGCGGCTGATGGACATGGCCGCCGCGAAACTTCGGCTCGATGCGAAGGAAATCCGCCTGCGCAATTTCATCGGTGCCGATGAGCTTCCCTACAAGGTCGCTTCCGGCATCGTGTGGGATAAATCCGGCTTCCAGGAATGTCTCAGTGCCGCCTGCGACGCGATCGGCTACGACACGCTGCGGGCAGCGCAAAAGGAAGCGCGCGCGAAGGGCCGCTGGTTTGGCATCGGCGTTGCGTCTTATGCGGAATTGACCGGCATCGGCTCGCGCATCTCGGTCGCGCCCGGCATGCCGATCAACACCGGCACCGAAACCGCCAATATTCGCATCGATTCGACCGGCGCGATCACCGCCGCGTTCGGCGTTGCCTCGCACGGACAGGGACTGGAGACGACGCTGGCGCAGATCGTTGCCGAGCACCTTGGCGCGCGGTTCGAGGATGTCCGCATTGTGCAAGGCGACAGCGCCGCGGTGCCGGGTGGCACCGGCACCTATGCCAGCCGGAGCCTTGTGCTCGCCGGCGGCGCGGCAACGCTTGCCGCGCGGGCGGTGCGCGAGAAGGTGCTCAACGCGGCTTCGCATCTGCTCGAGGCTTCGGCGGCCGATCTTGTCGCCGACGGGGGAAAGGTTTGCGTCGCCGGCACCGATCGTTCGGTGACGTTCCGCGAGGTTGCGCGGGCGGTCTACTCCGAGATGGGCCGGCTGCCCCCGGACGCACGCGACGAACTCGCCGCCACCAGGACCTACGATCCGATATTCGGCACCACGACGTCGGCGACGCACATAGCGACGGTCGAGATCGATCCCGAGACATTTGAAATCAGGGTGGGCCGCTTCGCCGTTGCGGAAGACTGCGGCCGCCTCGTCAATCCGCTGATCGTGGACGGCCAGGTGCACGGCGGTGTCGCGCAGGGCATCGGCGCTGCGCTCTACGAGGAAGTCGTCTACGACGACCAGGGCCAGATCAACACCGCGAGCCTTGTCGACTATCTGGTGCCGACGGCGTGCGAAATTCCGCCGATGCAGGTGGTGCATCTGGAGTCGGAATCGCCGACCACGCTCGGCGGCTTTCGCGGTATGGGCGAGGGCGGCACCATCGGCTCACCGGCGGCGATT
>DASSRJ010000182.1:0-8601 GCA_035701845.1 Pseudolabrys sp.
GTCAGATTTTCCTTCAAACGGAAACCCTTTCACCGGATGCAGTTTTCGATTCCCCGGCTTTGGTGCTGGTTTAATGCCCTCGGTTTTGACGGCTTATTTAATGCCCGCACCTGTAACGGCAATACCGGCGCAGCCGCTCGACGCAAAATCGTTCGCGGCTGACGCGGCCTCTCAATTTTCGAAATCTCCCGGATCGACATGGACATCCTCGGTGCACGGGATACAGTTCATGGAGCAGGTGCGGATGCCAAAGAACCCTCTCACCGATATCTGGCAATTTCTGACAGCGACGACGAGCGACTATCTCGATCTCGGCGGCTGGCGCTTTCTGATTCTTGCGTTGTTTTGGGCACTGATACTCGCCAGCATCACGATCGCCGTTCGGAACTGGCAGGATGACCCGATGCAACGCACCGGCCGGCATATCGGAATCTGGGTGGTGCGCGTTCTGATCGGCTGCATGTGGTTCGAGGGCATGTTGTGGAAACTGCCGCTGCCATTGTCCGGCGGCCTGCAATACTGGACGGAACAGGAGGCGACTCGCGCGGCCTTCGAGTTTCACCGTGTGTTCGTGAAGGATTTTCTGCTGCCACACCTCTCGATCTTTGGGCCGATTGTATTTCTTGCCGAACTGACGTTCGCAACGTCGTTGATTCTCGGGCTTGCGGTGCGTTTCGTCAGTGTGCTCGCGATCGCTTTTGTGCTGCAACTCTGGCTCGGCATCTACCGCCCCGGCGATCCGGCCGAGTGGCCCTGGTCCTATGTGTTCCTGGCAATGTTGATGTTCCTGTTCGCGCTCGAGGGCGCCGGCCGTTATCTCGGCCTTGACGCCTCGCTGCGCCGCAAGGTGCCCGCAGTGCGCGACAAGAAAGGTCTGCTCGGCTGGTTTCTGCATGTCGCAGGCTAGGTAGCCGATGCTGAAGCGTTCAAGGGCGCGCGTTGCGCGCCATACGCGCGTCTTCGACGCGCTATGCCCACGGGCGGCGTTGCGGCTTTTTTCGGTGGGCTCGCCGCTGTCGCGGCTTCCGCCTTCGCGCTCCGCGCTTCGGCGGACTCAAACCCGCCGTAGCTCGCGCAGCGAGCGTAGGCTGGGTAGCCCACCCTACAAGTGCGGGAGCGTTTAAACGCGTGTTTGGCGGCGTAGAAGAAGCACAAGCTTTATAAAAGTCGTCGCCATCGACCAGCCCGCCCTGGTGCCGGCAACGAAATTTCCGGAAACTTTCGAGACGCCGCCGATCCGCCGGCGTTGGCCAACCGCGATCTCGCGTGCGGTCACACCGGCGGCGGCAATCCGCATCAGCATTTCCAGGTTCCAGCCATACGTCATGTCGCTCATCCCGAGACGGTCGAGCACGTCGCGCCTTATTGCGCGAAACGGCGACAGGTCGCTGAAGCGCGCCCCATAAACGAGGCGCAGGAGCAGGCTGCCGACGTAGGCGGCCATGACCTGTTGCGGTGCCAGGCTGCCGCGTTCACGCGCGCCACGCGTGCGGGAGCCGAGAACGAAGTCAGCTTGCCCCGCGATGATCGGCGAGACCAGCGCGGGGATGAATTCCGCCGGATCGCTGCCGTCGCCGTCGAGAAAGACGAGTATGTCGGTGTCCGCGCGCACGGCGGCAATCCCGGCCTGGATGGCGCGCCCGTAGCCGGGTCTCGCCTCGACAATGACACGGGCACCGGCCGCGATTGCCCGGTCGACCGTACGGTCCCGTGAGCCGCCGTCCACGACAACGACCTCGCATATGTTCCGCGCAAGCACAGCGCTCACGACCGCTGCAATTGCCGCCTCCTCGTCGAGGCATGGAATAACCGCCGACACGACGGCCTGGCGGTGGGCATCAGGTCGCGGCGCATTGCTATTGCGCGCAATGTCGCTCACAGGCTCCAGCGCAGTCCGCAGTTGGCGCAGGCCGCCGGCGGCTTGTCGGACAGCAACGCCTTGCGAAATTCCCGATAGGCGGGCCCGTTCCAGATTTCCCGCAAGGTTTGCTGTGTGGCATTGCCCAGGGTGTAGTTATCGTAACCGTGCTGTGAAAACGGTGCGATACAGCAGGGCAGCGCCCGGCCGTTGGCGGTGAAATACATCAGCGACCAGGGTCGCCGGCAGAGCGACCAGGGCGAGTCCCCGTCGGCTCTTTTCAGGCTCAGACCGGGCTCGGACGCCGCGCCGGACGCGCTGAAGGTGATGCCAAGCGAACGCGCAAGGTCCTCGGCTTGCCTGAGGCAGGCCGTCTCTTCGCGCGTCAGGCGCTCGAACAGCGCCTGATCCGGCCGCGCCTTGCCGATTGCCGATTGGTCGAAGAATACGAGTCTCTGCAGATAGACTTCCCTGACGCCGATTTCCGCCGCCAGCTGCACGAATACCGGCAATTCCGCGACCGTCTCCTTCAGGCCCGTAAGCCAGATGGAGACCTGCGGCCTCAGGTGTCCCTCCCGGTCCTGCAGATCACGAAACGCGCGAACATTGCGCACGATGCGGCCGAAATAATCCCGGCCACGTATGGCCTTGAAGCTCTCGCGGCTCGCGGCATCAAGCGATACGCGCAGCTCGTCGAGCTCGGCGGCCATCAGCGCGCGGCCGCTGCGTTCGCTGAGGACCGTCCCGTTGGTGTTGAACAGCACGTAGGCGCCGCGGTCCTTCAGATATCTGACCATGCGCGGGAGGTTCGACACCAGCATCGGTTCGCCGACACCGTGCAGTACCGCCCGCGCCAGATCAGGCACCTGATCGACGATTGATGTGAAAAGGTCCCAGCTCATATCTGCCGGCGGCTCGAGGTCCTCGTAAGTGCGGGGACAGGTGGTGCACAGCAGATTGCAGCGATTGGTCACTTCCAGATAAAGGCAGACCGGCGGCCGGTCGGCCGTTTCAGTGCGCTCGCCCCGCACCGATTCGTGGTAGCGGCGCGGGTCGACGCGCGTGCCAGCAAGCGGGCTGCTGCCGGAGTGGATCATTGTGGCCGTCCCGCGTACGCGGCCTGCCTGAGAAATGTCCCGCGAGCCGACCAGATGCACGCCAGAAGAAACCCGCTGAACAAAATGGACTTGGCGGTCAGCAACGGAATGGAGAAATCCCCTTCCATCTCATTCGTCAGCAGGAGAGCTCCGATTGAAACCATCCAGGTCGGCGCATTGCCGCAAAGCGGGAGAAACGGCGTGATCGCCAGAAAGTACCACGGATAGTTCGGCGACAGCAGCACCAGAACGGCCAACAACAGCGTATTGGTATCGCAGAGCGCGGATGCGAGCGTCCGGTTCCGGCGGCGGGCGACAGACAGTCCCATGAACAGCAAAATCGCCGCCGAGACTCCAGCGTAGACGGCAACATCGCCTTGAATCGTGCCAAAAACGAGACGCCAGACTGAAAGCAGCCACAACTTGTCGCCGGACGTGATGCCCTCTTCCGCCAGGTACCCCTGGGTCAGGAATCCGAAGACCCCCGAGCCCACGGAAAGGTAGGGGAGGTAACAAAGAACGATCGCGGCGATCACGACGAGCGGGACCTTCCAGTCCCATGGGCGCCAGATCACGGCGAGAGCAGGCGCAACGTATGGTTTCACGAGCACCGCAAGGGCGACCAGGATCGCCCCGCGCACTGCGCGACCGGTCAGCGAGACCCACAGACCGAGCAACATCAGCGCGACGGCCAGGGCATCAACGTGACCGTTATTGGCAATCTCCCAGATCGGAAGCGGGTGCCAGAAATATGCAACCACGCAGGTCGCCGGCCGTTCCAGGCGGCGCAGGAAGAGTATGATCAATGTAACGCTCACCGCCTCGCAGGCGAGCAAGGCAAGACGCATGGCGTTCACGTTTTCGCCGATACGCGTGACGATCAGAAAGAAGAATTCGGCGACGGGCGGATAGATGGTGACGGCATAATCGGGCCGATTGATCCGGGGAAAGATTGCCGCGTCGCGCAGATGCGCCAGGACATCCTCGGCGGGAAAATAGCGATAGGGATTGATGCCGGCCGCCTGAACCTTGCCATCCCAGACGTAACGGTAGATATCGCTGGACAGCAGCGGGTCGAAGAACAGCACATAGCCGCGCAGCACGATGCCGATCCCGAGGATCAGCCACAGCGCGCGCGCGGTCGGGATGCGTTCGGCCACGTGCGTCGCCACAAGCGCCAGCAGGCCTGCAGCAATGGCCAGGGCAACAAAGGCATTGTCGCCGCCGGCCCGGAACGCAAAAGGTGTCACCAGGGTCAGACCGGCGGATATCGCTCCGGCACCAGTCAGCAGGCAAAGCGGCGGTACATTTCCGGCGGAGAATTTCGCTCGAGCGAATTGCCCCACGACAGAATCCGGCATGAGATTCACCGGCTGCGGCCTGATGCAAGAAAGGTCCGGGTCGCGCGGGCAGGCCCTCCGGCACGAAAGCGCGTCGACCTGCCGGCCAGTTCGTCCCGCAGCCAGCCCAGCGTTTCCAGATCGTCGACATCGTACCATTCCGGAAGCAGGGTAGCCGCGAGCCCGATTTCGGCCGCGCGCTCGCGCGTGCTGCGGGCCACACTGCCTGTTCCCCAGGCGATCCGCGTGAACAGTTCCCGGCGCGGACTTTTCAGGCCGATGAGGTAGTACCCGCCATCGCTGGCAGGCCCGAGCACCATCCGGTCGCCGGGGCCGCGCAGCGTTTCAATCGCCTGGACCAGAAAGGAAGGAGGCAGCGTTGGGCTGTCGCCGTTGACCAGCAGGACGCAGTCGTGTCCCGCATCCAGCAGGTCCCGGGCGGCGCCAAACAGGACAGCGCCAAAATCATCGCCCGCCTGCAATACGAGCCCGAACTTTTCCGGAAACAGCTCGCGCAATTTGTGCTCGGCTCCCGCCGGGGCGTAGACGCCGTAGCCGCGCCTGCCGAGTCTTTCGGGGACCGCCTCGACTGCCGCGGCGACGTCACGCAGAAAGCAGGCAGACAATTCTGAAGCGGCAACCGCGCCGATCGACGTCGCAAGTCGTGTCTTTGTGCGCCCCGGCTGGGGTACCTTGCACATGATCCCGATCGCGGCAACGCTCACGGCGAGAGCCGGGACCGAAGGCGGTCGGCGGTGATGACGATCAGGTCCAGCGCGTCCTTGCTGCCGTCGGCCTCGCCTTTCTCGAAATCGCCATCGATCCGGCCCATCTGGTTGGTGACGTGGGCGAAACACAGAACCGGCTTTTGTCGTACATGGGCGAAGGCATAGAGCGCCGCCGCCTCCATTTCGACCGCCATAAGATTCCTTTCGCGCATCGCATCGATCGCCGGCTGCGTCTCCCGGAACGGCGCATCGGTTGTCCAGGTCGCGCCCGTGAGGACAGGCACGGGAAATCCATCGAATGCATCGCCGAGTTCTGCAATCAACGCAGCGTCGGCATGGCTGTACTCGGACGGCGCCATGTAGTGATAGCTGGTGCCTTCGTCGCGCAGCGCGCTCTCGATGACAACAAAGTATGGCGGCGGGCGTACCGGTACGATTTGTCCGGAGGACGTTATGCTGATCAGCAACTTGCAGCCCGATACGAACATTTCCTCGGCAATGAGCACGGCAAATGAAGCGCCGACGGCGCAGCCGACAATTCCGAAATTAATGCCGGCGCGCGTGAAAGTGTACAGCTGTGTGTGATAGCAGGCCCATGCAGGGTCAATCCTGGCTTCGCCCGCAGCCAGCAGACGACGCACGATATCGCCATCGGGATCAAGAACACAGACCGCCGGAACACTGCTGCCGGTAATCCGCTTTTGCCGGCGTGCCTCGCGCAGCAGATTTTCGGGCGTAAATGCCGAGGGCGTGGTGTAATGTTTCTGCGCGAGGATGGGCGGAAGTCGGCCGCGGCTTATCGACATAATACCGACCTTTGAGGCGTGAACTGACGTTTCGGCAGCGTTCTCAGCGGCGTCCGGCAGGCTCCGCCGGAGCTGGGTGGAATAATATGAGGCGGCGCCGCGTTTCGGGTCAAATGTCCGGCAACCACACGGATATGTGATTTGCGGGTCCGGATTTCGTCGTAACCGGTCCTATCGGGATTTGATGACACGATAGAGCTGAAAGCGGTCGCCGTCGCTGATGAGTCCGTAGGATGGGTTGAGCGCCAGCGAAACCCATCATGCGCAGGTACGGTGGGTTTCGCTGGCGCTCAACCCACCCTACGAATTGCCGAACGAAATCCGGATTTCGTCGTAACCCACCCTACCGGGACTTGATGACACGGTAGAGCTGAAAGCGATCGCCGTCGCTGACAAGACGCAGCCGCGCCGGATCGGGGTTGGGCGCGTCATCCTCGGTGAAGAGAATGTAGATATAGTCGAACCTGGTCCAGTTGAGCCAGAAAGCCGGCATATCCGGGAGCGGGTGTTCGGCCGCCAAAATGAGCTGCGGCGTCGACGGGGGCGTGCCGTCATGCAAATCGGCGAAATCGCGGAATTCAGGACGAACGTGCACGATCTGCTTGCCCTCGACGGTGAACAAGGTCGTGACCAGTGCCGAGCGCTCGATCGTGGCAATGCAGGCGGCATGGACAAGGCCGAGATCGCGCACGTCCTCGCCGGCTGACGCATTGGCGTAGGCCACGAAAACCTTCGAGCCGGGCGCGATGCGCCGCACCGACGAACGAAACTCGCTCGTCGAATCCGACAGCTGCGACCAGTTGTAGTCGACCTCCAGCAGCCGCAGGGCGATGAGAACGACGAGCAGGCTCAGGAATCCGCGCCGGACCAGGCGCCGGCGCGTGTCGAGATCGCCGCAGGCGAAAAGCATGAAGACCACGCCGAGCGGCACGCGTTGATCCGTCATGTAGGTGTCGAACATCACGCGCGGCAACGCGAAATAGACGGCACCACCGACAACGAGAAGAACCGTGGCCAGCGGATGAAATTGCAGGACGCGGTGGCGCACGGCCCACACCGCGCCCGCGACCAGAATCGCGATCAGGGCGAAGGCCGCGATGTCGGAATAGGTGACGAAAACGAAAAACAGCCCGTCGAGCTTGCCGCGCTGTTCCCAGGAGGTTGCGGCGACAAGGCGCATCGTGGGGCTTTGGTAGAGCAGCGGCACGACCACGAGAAATGGCAGTCCGCTCAGAACGAACTCGGCAATTCTGGGCGGCCAGGGAGCGGATTTGTGCTGCCACAGCCGCAGGACTTCCACGGAGAGCAGGCCGATCGCATAAATGCCGAGTGCCGACAGATGGCAGAAAAACAGGATGGCGATCGACGCGGTGGACAGCGCGAAGCGTATCGGCCAGGGACGCTCCCTGGTGCCGACCCAGGCAGTCAGGGTCCAGAGGGCGACGCCGATTCCGAAAATGTAGTTCGTCAGGCCGACCAGAAAGACGTAGTTGTACAGCAGGGGGATTGTCAGCAATGGCAGCACGGAAAAGCGGCCGATCAGCGCCCGGTTGAGCATCAGGGTCCCCGACACAATGAGCGCGAACATCGCGACCAGAAAAACCTGTCCGGCCAGGTAGACGTTCACGAGCCGGGCAAACCAGGGCACGATCGCATCCATCGCCAGATTGGGGATCACCTGCCAGTTCAGCTGGTAAAACCTGGCCAGCTGCTGGTTGCGCGGCAGGTCTGCGATCACGTGCATCCGCGCCAGGTGGTTCACGTAGTCGGACAGCGGCGGCAGCGGATGGGTCCAGATCGGTATCGAGATCAGCAATGTGAGCGCCACCGCCAGCGCCAGGATTTGCGGAACTGAAAAATCATTCCGGCCCGTTCGCGGGGGCAGGCCTTTCAGAGCGGATGTCGGGGTTTTTCGGAGCATGCGCGGCGCGGACTATATAGGCGCGATCCGCAAAGCATGCACCGAAAACTTTAGGCGGAGGGAACATCCGGCCGCGCAGACCGGCTGGAATCCGGCGTGACGCTGCCGGGAAGGCGGCCGGGTCCGCAGAGTCGACGAACCCGGCCGTCGGCGGGACTTATTTCTTCATGCCGTCCTTGGACATGCTGTCTTTCGACATGTTGTCCTTGGACATCGAATCTTTCTTCATCGAATCCTTCGACATCGTATCCTTTTTCATCGAGTCTTTGGCCATGCTGTCCTTGGACATGGTGTCCTTCTTCATATCATCGGCAAAGGCCGGCGCCCCGGCGATTGTCAGGGACATGATCGCTGCTGATAAGGCGATGGCGATGCGTGAACGCGTCATTGCAGATCCTCCTGAGGACGTTTGACGATGGGCCCGACGGTCCCACCGGGTTTAATTCGATCGATCCGGCGCGGAGGTTACGCCGTTGCCGAAAAATTCTGAGTCAGCAAAAGGCCGCCAAAGGCCCGATTTGCCAGGATGACCAGGGTCACTGCAACTGCGTGCACCGTAAGGTCAATCGCGGCGGCGTCGAACGGATGGAAAAAGTTGAGCAGTGTCGCCGCAGCCGCCGCAGCCGCCAATCCGGCAATCAGGGTCACCAGTCCCGGCTGAAGCGGGCATGCACGCCGCAGCATGACAACGAGCAAGGCTGACAAGGGCACCGAGAGCGCGACAATGAAAAGCAGGCAATCGCGGGCCTCGCTCAGATCGGCCGCATGGGTGCCGGTCACAAACCAGGTACGCAGGCATCCGAAGCCGCTGGCGGCGACCCACAAAAGTGCTGCCGGCAGCGGAAGAGCCG
>DASSRJ010000183.1:0-31472 GCA_035701845.1 Pseudolabrys sp.
GCCTATTCGACCTGCTCGCAGCTCGGCTACATGTTCGTGGCGATGGGAGTGGGGGCCTACTCCGTCGGCATGTTCCATCTGTTCACGCATGCCTTCTTCAAGGCGTTGCTGTTCCTCGGTTCGGGCTCCGTCATCACCGCGATGCATCACGAGCAGGACATCCGCCACATGGGCGGGCTGAAGGATCGCATCCCTTATACCTACATGGTCATGATCATCGGCACGCTGGCGCTGACCGGATTCCCGCTCACCGCCGGATATTTCTCCAAGGATGCGATCATCGAAGCCGCCTATGTCGGCAAGAATCCGATGGCGCTCTACGCGTTCATCTGCACGGTTGCGGCCGCGCTGCTCACGTCGTTCTATTCCTGGCGGCTCATTTTCAAGACGTTCCATGGCGAGCCGCATGACCGTGGGCATTGGCGCGAGGCGCACGAAAGCCCGATGGTGATGCTGATTCCGCTTGGCTTCCTGGCCGCCGGCTCGGTGCTTGCGGGCCTGCCGTTCAAAGAGATCTTTGCCGGGCACGGCGTCGAAGGCTTCTTCCGCGAATCGTTGACCTTCGCGAAAACGAACCACGTGCTGGAAGAGATGCACCACGTGCCGCTGCAGATCGGCGTCCTCCCCACCGTGATGATGGTGATTGGCTTCGTGATCGCCTGGCACTTCTATATCCGCCGTCCGGATATCCCGGTCGAACTCGCGCGCCAGCATGACGTGCTGTACCGCTTTTTGCTCAACAAGTGGTATTTCGACGAGCTCTATGACGCGATCCTCGTGCGCCCCACCAAGCGGCTCGGTTACCTGCTCTGGAAGGGCGGCGACGGCTGGCTGATCGATGGTTTCGGGCCGGACGGCGTGTCGGCGCGCGTGCTAGACGTCACGCGCAACGTCGTGCGGCTGCAGACGGGCTACCTCTACCACTACGCCTTCGCGATGCTGATCGGCGCCGCGGCCTTCATCACCTGGTTCATGTTCGCGACGGGAGGCCATTAGCATGATCCCGAAAAGTGGGAGCCGGTTTTCGGAAAAGATCATGCGCAGGAAAAAACGATGAATTGGCCGATCCTCTCCGTCGTCACGTTCCTTCCGCTGTTTGGCGCCGTTCTCGTCATGTTGCTGGTGCGCGGCAACGAGCGCCTGGCGCGCGGCACCGCGCGCTGGATCGCGCTGTGGGCGACGCTGGTGACGTTCGCAATTTCGCTGGTGTTGCTCTGGCGCTTTGATGCCGGTTCGGCGGAATTCCAGTTTGTCGAAAAATATAACTGGCTCGGCATCGCCTCTTACCACATGGGCGTTGACGGCATTTCGCTGCCGTTTGTCATCCTCACGACGGCGCTGATGCCGCTCTGCATTCTCGCCAGCTGGACGGTCATCCAGACGCGCGTGAAAGAATACATGATCGCCTTCCTGGTGCTGGAAACACTGATGGTCGGCACCTTCTCGGCGCTCGATCTCGTCCTGTTCTATCTGTTCTTCGAAGGCGGCCTGATCCCGATGTTCCTGATAATCGGCATCTGGGGCGGTCCGCGCCGCGTCTATGCAAGCTTCAAATTTTTCCTCTACACGCTGCTCGGCTCGGTGCTGATGCTGCTCGCTATCATGGCGATGTACTGGGAAGCGGGCACGACCGACATCGTGACGCTGCTGCGCCATGGCTTTCCGGTCGGCCTGCAGAAATGGGCGTGGCTCGCCTTCTTCGCGTCATTCGCCGTGAAGATGCCGATGTGGCCCGTCCACACCTGGCTGCCGGACGCGCATGTCGAGGCGCCGACGGCGGGGTCCGTCATTCTTGCGGCCATCCTGCTGAAGATGGGTGGCTACGGCTTCCTGCGTTTTTCGCTGCCGATGTTCCCCGCCGCGAGCCACGATTTTGCGCCGCTGATCTTCACGCTCTCCGTGGTCGCCATCATCTACACGTCGCTGGTCGCGCTCATGCAGGAGGACATGAAGAAACTGATCGCGTATTCGTCCGTCGCACACATGGGCTTCGTCACGATGGGGATTTTTGCGGCCACGACGCAAGGTGTCGCCGGCGGCATTTTCCAGATGATCTCACACGGTATCGTATCGGGCGCGCTCTTCCTCTGCGTCGGCGTGGTCTACGACCGAATGCATACACGCGAGATTGCGGCCTATGGCGGGCTGGTCAACCGGATGCCGCTTTACGCCTTCGCGTTCATGGTTTTCACGCTGGCGAATGTCGGCCTGCCGGGGACGTCGGGATTTGTCGGCGAATTCCTGTCCCTCATCGGCACTTTCAGGACCAATACTGCGGTCGCAACGCTTGCCACGCTCGGCGTCATCCTGTCGGCGGCCTACGCGCTGTGGCTTTATCGCAAGATGATCTTCGGCAACCTCAGGCCGTCCCTGGAAGGCATCCGCGACATTGGCTGGCGCGAGGCGGTAATCTTTGCGCCGCTGGTCGTGCTCACGATCCTGTTCGGTGTCGCGCCGAAGCCCGTGCTCGACATGTCTGCGGCGTCCGTTGCGCAATTGCTGGAAAACTACAATCACGCGATAGCAGCAGTGAAAGCCGCGGAATTGAAAGATCCGCCGTCATTCCGAGGCGTCCGCCGACGGGTCCGCGCAGAGCGCGGCTCGATGATAAACTCCGCGGACGAACCCGGAATCCAGATACAAGTATATGACTTGACGGTGGATTCCGGGCCCGCGCCGGAGCCTGCCATCGGGCCGGCCCAAGAGGGCCGGACCCGTTGGGCGCATCCCGGAATGACGGTGGTGCAATGACCGAGCTGCCCGCCCTTCACGAGTTGATCCCTTTGCTGCCGGAGCTTGTGCTCGCGTGCGGCGCCATGGCGATGCTGATGCTCGGCGTTGCCATCGGCGAGCGAAGCTCGGCAGTCGTCAACGGCTTTTGTTTCATCGTGCTGCTTTTAGCTGGTGCGGCGCTCAGCTCGGTGCCGTCCGGTTCACATGCAATGTTCGGAGGAAGCTTCCTGGTCGACGACTATGCCCGCTTCCTCAAGTTGTTGACGCTGGTCGGCTCCGGCGGGGCGCTCCTGCTGTCGCTCGACTACCTCACACTCGAAAACCAGCAGAAATTCGAGTACGGCACGCTGTTCCTGTTGTCGACACTCGGCATGCTGATGCTGATCTCGGCGTCAGATCTGATCGCGTTGTATCTCGGGCTCGAGTTGATGAGCCTGCCGCTTTACGTGATCGCGGCCTCCGATCGCGAGAACGTCAGGTCGACCGAAGCAGGGTTGAAATATTTTGTGCTCGGCGCGCTGTCGTCAGGGATGCTGCTCTACGGAGCGTCGCTGATCTACGGCTTCACGGGAACGGTCAGTTTCGCCGGTATCGCGAAGGCAACGCAGTCGGGCGCCAGCGTTGGGCTGATTTTCGGCCTGGTGTTCCTGTTTGTCGGCTTCTGTTTCAAGATTTCCGCGGTTCCGTTTCATATGTGGACGCCGGACGTGTATGAGGGCGCTCCCACGCCCGTCACTGCCTTCTTTGCGGCCGCGCCGAAGGTTGCCGGCATCGCGATTTTTGCGCGAGCGACCGTCATGGCATTTCCCGGTATTACGCACGAATGGCAGCAGATCGTGGTGTTCGTTTCGATCGCTTCCATGGCGCTCGGCAGCTTTGCGGCGATCGGTCAGCGCAACCTCAAGCGGCTGATGGCCTATTCCTCGATCGGCCACATGGGCTATGCGCTCGTTGGGCTTGCGGCCGGCACGCCGGAAGGGGTGCAGGGCGTGCTCATTTACATGAGCATTTACGTTGCAATGACGCTCGGTACCTTTGCGGTGATCCTGAGCATGCGCCGCGACGGCAGACTGGTCGAGAATATCAGCGACCTGGCGGGCCTTGCGCGTACGCATCCGACCATGGCGTTTTTCCTGGGCGTGCTGCTGTTTTCGCTGGCCGGAATTCCGCCGCTCGCCGGCTTCTTCGCGAAGTTCTACGTTTTTCTTGCCGCCATCAAGGCTGGATTGTTCACGCTCGCGGTTATCGGCGTGCTCACCAGCGTGGTGGGCGCCTACTACTATCTCGCGATCGTCAAGATCATGTATTTCGACGAGCCGGCGCGCGGATTCCAGCGGATGCCGGCGCTGTTGCGGCTCGTGCTCGGCGTCTCGGGGCTCGTCAACATCCTGTTCTTTGCCTATCCGGCGCCACTCGTGAGCGCAGCGACGGTGGCGGCAAAATCGCTGTTTTGAATGAACCGCGAAGCCACGGACCTGGCGGGGGTCCGGCACGTGAACTACGAGACGCTCGGCTCCACAAATGCCGAGGCGCTGGCGCTTGCGCGCGCCGGCGAACGCGGCCCGTTGTGGATTTCAGCACGAACCCAGAGTGCGGGCCGCGGGCGGCGCGGCACCCGCTGGATATCACCTGCCGGCAATCTTCACGCCACGCTCTTGCTGAGCGAGCCTTCGTCGCCTGCGCAGGCGCCGCAACTGTCCTTCGTGGCGGCGCTCGCCGTGCATGATGCGGTCGCCGCCTGCGCGCCACAGCTCGGACCTGCTTTGAAGGTGAAATGGCCGAACGATCTGATCGTCGAAAAGGCAAAGGTTGCCGGCATTCTGGTCGAGGGCGAGAGCGAACCGGTATTCGCCGTTGCGATCGGCATTGGCGTGAATTGTGCCGGGCACCCGGAAGAGACTGAGTATCCCGCCGCCGACCTTGCCGGGCTTGGCGCCCTGGTTGTGCCCGACGCTTTGCTCCAGGAGCTCGCCGTGGCCATGCAGAAACGCCTCGCGCAGTGGAAGGGCGGCGAGGGCTTTGCGGCCACCCGGACGGACTGGCTCAAACGCGCGGCCGGCCTCGGCGAGACCCTGCAGGTGCGGTTGCCCGAGCGGGAGCTTTCCGGCCGTTTCCAGGGGCTCGACGACGCAGGGCGGCTGCTGCTCGACCAGGCGGGCAAGGTCATCCCGGTCACCGCTGGCGAAGTCTTTGGTTTCGGTGAGCGCTGACCATGGCGGGGCCGCAGGAACTGGTTTTTGCGCCGCTTGGCGGGGTCGGTGAGATCGGCATGAACCTGTCGATCTACGGCATCGGCGACGAGCGCCAGCGCACATGGCTCGCTGTCGATCTTGGCGTGTCGTTCGCTTCTGAGGAGCATCTTCCGGGGGTCGACCTGATTCTGCCGGACGTTCGGTACCTGGTCGAAGAGCGCAAGAACGTCGCGGGGCTGGTGCTCACGCACGCGCACGAGGACCACTTCGGCGCGCTGATCGATCTGTGGCCGCGGTTGAAAATTCCGGTCTATGCCACGCCCTTTACGGCGGCCTTGCTCGAGGCGAAATGTGCGGGCGAGCCAGGCTCGCCGAAAATTCCCGTGACCGTCGTTGCTCTGGGCAGCCGCTTCGACGTCGGCCCGTTCAATGTCGAGCTGGTGACCATGGCGCATTCAATTCCGGAATCGAACGCCCTGATCATCCGCACGCCGGGCGGTACGGTGCTGCATACCGGCGACTGGAAAATCGATCCGACACCGATCCTGCGTGATCCGACCGACGAGAAGAAGCTTCGCGCGCTCGGCGAGGAGGGATGCCTTGCCCTGGTTGGAGATTCAACCAATGCCGTGCGCGACGGGCGCTCGCCTTCGGAAGCTGACGTTGCCAAAACGATTGCCGGACTCGTGAAGACCGCGCGCGGCCGCGTGGCGGTAACGACCTTTGCCTCCAACGTTGCTCGCCTGCGCGCGGTTGCGGACGCTGCAAGGGCGGCGGATCGCGAGGTCGTGGTGATCGGCCGCGCCATGGAGCGGGTGGTGCAGATCGCGCGTGAGACCGGCTATCTCGAAGGCGTGCAGGACTTCCGGCCGATGGATGCCTACGGCTACCTGTCGCCGAACAAGGTGGTGGCGCTCTGCACCGGCAGCCAGGGCGAGCCGCGCGCGGCTCTCTCGCGCATCGCCGAGGATCAGCACCCCGAGGTGACATTCTCCTCCGGCGATCGGGTCATCTATTCCGCCCGCACCATTCCCGGCAACGAGAAGGCGGTGAACCGCGTCATCAACCTTCTGATCGAGCAGGGCATCGAAGTCATCACCGACCGCACCGATCTGGTGCATGTTTCCGGTCATCCGCGCCGTGCCGAGCTGGAGGAGCTCATTGGCTGGGTCAAGCCGAAGGTGCTCATCCCGGTGCATGGCGAGGCGCTGCATCTGCACGAGCACGCCGCATTGGCCCGCCGCTGCGGCGTGCGCGACGTCGTGCAATGCCGCAACGGTGATCTGGTGCAGCTCTCGCCGCAGGTTCGCATCGTGGACGAAGTGCCTGCGGGGCGCATCTACAAGGACGGAGCGCTGCTGGTTGACGCCGACGCGCGTACGGTTGCCGATCGCCGGCGGCTGAGCTTTGCCGGGGCGGTTTCGGTGGCAATCGCCATCACCGACAAAGGCGAATTGGTCGAAGACCCCTCGCTTGATCTCATTGGAATTCCGGAGCGCGACAGGGAAGGCGGCCTTTTGCAGGAAGCCGTCTACGATACGGTGCTGGAAACCATTGAATCACTGCCGCGCGGACGGCGGCGCGATCCCGACGCTGTCGCCGAGGCAGTACGCCGCGCGGTGAGGGCCGCCGTTAGCCAGCGTTGGGGCAAGAAGCCTATGTGCCACGTTCACGTCCTGACGGTATGATGCAGAAAAGAGTGCGGGGACAACAATGATCGGCCGTCTCAATCATGTTGCAATTGCCGTGCGCGACATCGCCAGGGCATCAAAAGTCTATCGAGACACACTCGGCGCTGAAGTTTCTGCGCAGGTGCCACAGCCCGGCCACGGCGTGACGACGGTCTTTATCACGTTGCCGAACACAAAAATCGAATTGCTCGAGCCGCTCGGCGCCGATTCTCCGATCGCGAAATTTCTCGAGCGCAATCCCGATGGAGGTATCCACCACGTCTGTTACGAGGTTTCGGATATTCACGCCGCCCGTGACACGCTCAAGGCGCAGGGCGCGCGCGTGCTTGGTGACGGCGAGCCGAAAATCGGCGCGCATGGCAAGCCGGTGCTGTTTCTGCACCCCAAGGATTTCTGCGGCACGTTGGTCGAGTTGGAGCAGGCATGAGCAGGCATGTCGTCATTCCGGGGCGCACGCGTGAACGTGGGAACCCGGAATCCAGATGCAAGTACTGTGTGATTGTCTGGATTCCGGGCCCGGCGCTTCGCGCCGTCCCGGAATGACGGAGGGTAAACGAGGTGAGCACCAGCACGATCATCGCCATCTATTTTCTGATCTGGTGGGTGACGCTGTTCGCCATTCTGCCCTGGGGCGTGCGCAACCAGGAAGAAAGCGGAGATGTCACTCCCGGTACAGACCCCGGCGCACCGTCAACACATCGTGTTTGGCAAAAGCTCGGTTGGACGACCGTGGTGGCGACGATCATTTTCGGAATTTTGTATACGCTCTATTCGCGTAATCTAATTCCTTACGACTTCCTGATGAGGATTTCGGGTCCGTCGCACCGCTAGGTCGCATCCTAAAAAAAGAGCAGGGCGTGGAGCCCTGCTCGTGAATTGTCTGGTCCTTTCCCCGGTGGTTGATCGTTGTCGGGGCGGCTGCGTTTGACGCGCCTAGGACTTGCTTCCCTCCCAAGACTTGGGCCCAAGATTTGGCCCAAGACTTGGCCTAAGACTTGGCCTAAGACTTGGACCGCAGGTTGGAGCCGGTCTTGCCGCGGGGTTTCTGTCCCGCGGACGCGAGGCAAGCTAACTGATCACCATTGCCCTGTCACCAGCATTCGCCCCGGTCAGCGCTCGATGACGATGGGGGCATCGAGCACGATTGTCTCTCCTGATTGAGCAATAACAAATACGCGAACCGTCCATATCCCCGGCTGCGGCAAGGCGATGTCTTTGATCGTCCAGGTTCCATCCGGCCGCTGTTCGGCACGCCGGTCGACTGATTTACCGGCAGCCGCCGGCGGATTAAGGGTGAGGCGGACAGCCTGGGCCGGGAAGGGCGTGAAATCCTCGCGGGATACGCGAATTGTTACTTCGGAATGCCCGGCGCGCCCGGGATTGATCGTAACTTCGGTCATGGCGTCCGGCGTGTGGATGTGGGTGAACGCGGCATCGGGAGGTGTGGGCGTTGTGGCCGGATGGACATGTGCGGTCGGCTGTAGGCGTCCGAGGTAACCCACAAGGACGAGTACGCAGAGCCCGATCCCTACTTCGACGAGACTGTTGCGCTGCAGATTGCGCAAGGCACCGCGCGCCGGCAGGCGGGGCGTGAGGCGGAATTTGTTGACGGTCGCGATCGCAATCATCGCTGCGAGCAGAACGATCTTGGCTCCGATCAGACGCCCATAATCAGTCGTCCAAAGATCGCGCGGACCGTTGAGCAGGTTCCAGCTGTTCGCAATGCCGGTTGCGAGCAGGACGCCAACGGACAGCGCTGCGAGCCGTGAGAACCGGCGGGTCGCCTTGATGATAAGCTCATTCCAGCCGGGTTTTCGCCGCCGGTACGCGGTCCCAAGAAGCAACGCGAATGCCGGCAACCCTCCGAGCCAGGCGCCGGCTGAGAGCAGGTGCAACGCGTCGGAAAGGAGGTGGCCATCGCCGCGCAGTCCCGGTGTTGCGCCCGCATGGCTCGCGAAAGCGGGCAAGGCGAGAAACGCGCCGGCGGCGGCAACAGGCCAGAAGCGATGCGCCGGCGCGAGCACGAGAACGCCAAGAAGAGCTGCAAGCGCCAATCTTAGACAGCAGATCCACCCGAAGCGCGTATCGGCAAGCACCGACCATGCGCCTCCGTGGAGACATACATCAGTGAGCGACTGGCCAAGAATGTTCGCCGCGAGCCAGATGAGCCACATCGCACCGGTCAGGATCGACAGCGCGAGCCCGGTCCAGACCAGCACGTTCATACGCGTGCGCAGAATCGGAAAATGCTGCGGCAAGCGTGCCGGGCCGATAACAAGTGCCGCAAAGAAAACCGTTCCCGACGCCAGCAGTGTCGCCGCAAAATGCGTGGCACGAATAAGCGCAAGCGGATCGGTTATCACCGGATGACCTCGATGCGCCGGAGCCTAGCGCCCGACACGGAAGGTGAAGTCTCCCTGTGTACGATGGGTGTCGACTGAAAGCACGCGCCAGATCACCTTGTAGGTGCCGGGCGGAAGTGGTTTGAGCGGCACGCGAAGTTGCGCAGTGTTGTCCGGGGCAAGACTGGCGGGCCCCGCCTGCACAGGCCTGCCTTGGCCGTCGAGCACCTCGATGGTGCTGAACTTCGCTTCCAGCGCCTCGGTGAACCAGAGCGAGACCTCCTTCGGTGGCTGCTCCACGGTGCTGCCGACAGCAGGGTTTGCATGATCGAGTTGCGCATGAGCAAAAGCCACGGCGGGTAAAAACGCTAAGCCAGCGCCGAGGGCGACGATAAGTGATCGTTGACTAGTCATGGCTCACTCCTGCCTCTTTGGCGTCAGCATGACGCCCGGCGCGGGTTCGCCGGCATGCTTGCCGGCCGCCGGGATTTCGATCCAGCGATGCTCACCCTGCTCGCATTGCTGCACGACCGGAAAATACAGCATCTGTCCCGGCAGGAGTTCGTCGGCGATAAAGGCCGAAAGGATGAATTCGTCATAAAAGGCGTCGGGCAGATTCCCGCCGCTCCACGACACTTCCTTGACGCCTTCGGTGAACTTTGCGCCGTGGAAAAAGCTATAGGCCCTTGAATAAGACCCGCGCGTTGTTGCGATTTGCCAGCCTGGCTTGACCATCGGCTTGATCGAGATGACCCCTTCCGGGATTTGCACGCTGAGACGAATGGTTGCGGAATCACCGCAGCCATGCGGCACGCGTAGGACTATTTTGTAGGGCGCGCCGACAGGTGCTTGTTGTTGTTCGAGCGTGACATGCGCACGGACGGCCGACGGCGTGATCGCTACTGCAAGTCCGAGTATTACAAGCTGAAATTTTGTAAAGACAGGCATGACTAACGGCCGAAAGCCGGTCCCCCTGGATTGACGCTGTTTGCGAAGATTGGACGCCCGATCGTTCTCGGGAAGATATCGTCTAAATAGAAGTGTAGCTGCCCGATAATGCCAACGCTGCTGCCGCTTTGGCGGTTAACCGGAATCATGGCCTCGATTGCGATTTGGTATTTTTGCCCCGCGTAGATAATGCCAGGATTTATTGTTCCGGTCGTTACAGCGCCGGATGTCGCGACATTGGACACGGGAGTCTGCATCGAAAACTCGACGATCGGGATCAGGTGATTGACGAGATCGGGCAGGCTCAGATCCATAACGGCGGATTTCAGATAGGGCATGCTGTACTGGAGCGTACCGCCCCAAATGAGCACGCGCGGATTGAACTCCGTTTCGATCTCCGATTCGCCGCTGTCCGGATCGAATGTTGCCGTGGCGGTTTTTGAAACACCCGGAATCGCGTAACCGATTTGCCCGGTGATCGCGAAAGGGCGCGCCCAATTCAAACTCGACGGCAGGTCACCGAAGCCTTTCCCAAAATAGAGCGTCGGCGTGTAAACATTGAACCGTTCGGCATCGAGCTGTCGTGCGCCGGTGCCGCCCCATTCAATTTCAAGCCCTGCGGACAGCACAAATTCATGCTCAGCATTTCTGAACAGGCGATATTTGAGCGTTGTTTCGAGATTTTGAAAGCCGCGCGCGCCACTCATGTTCGGTCCACCAGGCGCGTAAACGCGCGACCATGTGGGTGCGAATGAAACTCCGAAGTCCTCGGTAATTCGTTTTGCGAACTCCGCGGAGATGTCGAGTTGCCTGAAAGCGGGATCATCGCCCGACTTCGATCGGGCGATTGTAGGCAGCGCCAGTTCGTCGTTGACGCCGGGATCATCGACAGCAAGCGTTGCCGGGAAGAACCGATTGCCGACGATTTCATGGGCACGTGCAAAGGATGATGAGGCCGCTATGGCGGCCGCCAACATGGCCAGAGGCCATGATTTTCTGAACATGGAAGTCCCCGCATTGACGGTTGAGCTCGCCGGCGGAGGCCGGCTGCGAATGACGTCAGGCGAAGACCGGTGGGCCGCGGGCGCCTTTCAGCGCAATTTCAACCCCGCCATGCGGCAAAGCTGGCGCCGGCTCGAGCACGTATGAAGAATGGCTTGAGAGTCGCTGAATGACGGCGCTGGCCGGCGATGCCGCGGGAGGAGGCGTCGAGCCGCACAGGTAGCAATGATCGCATGCATGGCCGGGCGCGGAGTTGGCCGGAGCCTGGTCGGGTGCAGGGTCGGCGCTTCCACTGCTATGGCAGATGACCGAAATAGGGTCGAACGCCGGTACCGCCGCGCGGGCCGCCGTTCCGCTCCACAAAGCGGAATGCAGGGCGATCGCGGCGATCGCGACCATGCTCAGGACCCGTCTGAAGTGTATACGCATGCTCTCCTCGGACCGCGGGCCGCGGTCTATCAGACTATAGATGCGGCGTCCTCCGATAAATTCCCGAAGAAACGCCACGGGCCTTGTGTTTTTGCAGCCGATCCGCTTTCACTCTGACCCTGCCACCTCGAATCTTCCAAGGATTCCATGCGCCTGTCCCGCTATTTCCTGCCCATCCTGCGCGAGACGCCGAAAGAGGCGGAGATCGTGTCGCACCGATTGATGTTGCGCGCCGGCATGATGCGGCAGGAGGCCGCCGGCATTTACGCCTTCCTGCCGCTGGGCTTTCGGGTGCTGCAGAAGATCTGCCGGATCGTGCGCGAGGAGCAGAACCGTTCGGGGGCCATTGAGCTATTGATGCCGACCATACAGTCGGCGGACCTTTGGCGCGAGAGCGGACGCTATGACGCGTACGGCAAGGAGATGCTGCGCATCAAGGACCGGCACGAGCGCGACATGCTCTACGGCCCGACCAACGAGGAAATGATTACGGAAATCTTCCGTGCCTATGTCCGCTCCTACAAGGATGTGCCGCTCAATCTCTATCACATTCAGTGGAAATTTCGCGACGAGGTCCGCCCGCGTTTTGGGCTGATGCGCGGCCGCGAATTTTTGATGAAGGATGCCTACTCATTCGATGTCGATCAGGCCGGGGCGACGCATTCCTACAACAAGATGTTCGTGGCTTACTTGCGCACATTCGCGCGGCTGGGCCTGAAATCGATTCCAATGCGTGCTGAGTCGGGCCCGATCGGTGGAAATCTTTCGCACGAGTTCATCATCCTTGCGCAGACGGGTGAATCGGAGGTGTTCTGTCACAAGGATTATCTCGACATGGCGGTGCCGCCCGCCGACGTGAACTTCGACGATGTCACGGGATTGCAGGCGATCGTGAACAAATGGACGTCGCAATACGCTGCGACCTCCGAAATGCACGATGCGGCCGCTTTTACGAAAGTGCCGGCCGACAAGCAGGTCTCGGCGCGTGGTATCGAGGTAGGTCATATTTTCTATTTTGGCACCAAGTACTCGGAGCCGATGAAAGCCGTGGTTGCCACGCATGACGGCAAGGAAGTGCCCGTGCATATGGGCTCATACGGCATTGGCCCGAGCCGCCTGGTTGCCGCCATCATCGAGGCTTCGCACGACGAAGCGGGCATCATTTGGCCGGAACCGGTCGCGCCGTTCAAAGTGGTGATTCTCAATCTCAAGCAGGGTGCTGCCGAGACCGACGGCGCGTCTGAGCAGCTCTACCGCGGTCTCAAGGCGAAGGGGGTCGAGGTGCTCTATCATGACCTCGACGAACGGCCGGGCGCAAAATTCGCGACCGCAGACCTTATCGGAATTCCCTATCAGGTCCTGGTAGGGCCGCGTGGGCTCTCGGAAGGCAAGGTCGAGGTCAAAAAGCGTGCCGGCGGGAGCAGGGACAACATGAGGCCTGCGGCGGCGTTGGATTTGCTGACCAGAGCGAATAGCGAGTAGAGAATGGCGATGAGAGGGCCTTAAAACTTCACGCTGTTTGCTCTCTATTCGCCACCTTAAAATCCTGTGCGTTGACAAGGGCCTTAGCTGTCTTGCCGGGCACGAATCCGCCAGAATCTGTGTAAACAGTCGGGCGCGGGAACCAGTAGATGACAGAGGCCCAGGGGACACGGCCCTTCTCCCCGTTCGAATGGATGTTGTCGCTGCGCTACCTGCGGGCGCGGCGCAAGGAAGGATTCATTTCCGTCATTGCCGGGTTTTCTTTCCTCGGCATCATGCTCGGCGTGGCAACGCTCATCATCGTGATGGCGGTGATGAACGGCTTCCGCAAGGAATTGCTCGACAAAATTCTGGGCCTCAACGGTCATTTGCTGATCCAGCCTCTGGAAAAACCACTGACCGATTGGGAAGAGGTGGCCGCCCGCGTCGCCGGCGTCAAAGGCATCCGCCTCGCTGCGCCAATCGTCGAAGGCCAGGCGCTGGCGTCGTCGCCATTCAATGCCGGCGGCGTGCTCATCCGTGGCATCCGGCTCATGGACCTGGAGAAGCTTCCGTCAATCGCCAACAACATCAAGCAGGGTACGCTCAAAGGCTTCGACGAAGACATGGGCGTTGTCATCGGGCGCCGGCTCGCCGATCAGCTTTCACTCCGCGCGGGCGACAACATCACATTGGTTGCGCCGCGTGGCGCGGTCACACCGATGGGCACGACGCCGCGCATCAAGGTCTACAAGATCGCCGCGGTGTTCGAGATCGGCATGTCGGAATATGACAGCGCCATGGTCTTCATGCCGCTCAAGGAAGCGCAGGCCTATTTCAATCGCGCCGGCGACGTGACCGCGATTGAGATCTACACGGACAACCCGGACCGCGTTGACCGCTACCGAAAGCCGGTACAGGACGCGGCGCAGCGGCCGGTCTTCATGATCGATTGGCGTCAGCGCAACGCGACCTTCTTCAATGCGCTGCAGGTCGAGCGGAACGTGATGTTTCTCATTCTCACCTTGATCGTGCTCGTTGCTGCGCTCAATATCGTTTCCGGCCTGATCATGCTCGTGAAAGACAAGGGTCAGGACATCGCAATTCTGCGCACTATGGGGGCAACGCAGGGAGCGATCATGCGCGTATTTCTCATTACCGGCGCTTCGATCGGGGTGATCGGAACGATCGTCGGCTTCCTGCTCGGGATCGTGATTTGTCTCAACATTGAGAACATCCGGCAATTCTTGTCCTGGCTGACCAACACCGAACTGTTCTCGCCGGAGCTTTATTTCCTCTCGCACCTGCCGGCCCAGATGGACTCTGGCGAGACCACGGCGGTTGTGGTGATGGCGCTCGTACTGTCGTTGCTTGCCACGCTCTATCCGTCGTGGCGTGCGGCACGTCTCGATCCGGTGGAGGCGCTGCGCTATGAGTGAGGCCTACACCATTGCCCGGATGGAAATGGTCCAGAAGCAGGAACAGCCGCCGCAGGTGCGGCAGGAGGAGGACATTCCAATCCTCTTCCTGCACGATGTCGAGCGTCAGTATCGGCAGGGCGACGAAACGCTTCATGTGCTCAACGGCGTTGAGCTTGCGCTCTGGCCGGGTCAGTCAGTTGCACTGGTTGCGCCGTCGGGCGCCGGCAAGTCCACACTTTTGCACGTCGCCGGGCTGCTGGAGCATCCCGATCACGGCGACGTCTATATTGACGGCCGGTCGACTTCGATTCTCGCCGACCACGAGCGGACCCGGATCCGTCGCAACGAGGTCGGTTTTGTCTACCAGTCTCATCATCTGTTGCCGGAATTCTCGGCCCTCGAAAATGTCATGCTGCCCCAGATGATCCGCGGCTTGGCGCGGCGCGAGGCGAAAGCGAGAGGTTCGGAACTGCTCGAATATCTTGGATTGGGCGGACGCTTGAACCACCGGCCGGCGGAGCTTTCGGGTGGTGAGCAACAACGTGTCGCGATTGCGCGTGCGGTCGCCAACGCCCCGCGTATCCTGCTGGCCGACGAGCCGACCGGAAATCTCGATGTCCATACCGCGGAGCATGTTTTCCGTGCGTTGTCGCAGCTCGTGGCGGCATCCGGGCTGGCGGCGCTCATCGCCACGCACAACATGGATCTCGCAGCCCGCATGGACCGGCGTGTGACCTTGCGTGAGGGCAAGATCATCGAGATGGACTAGCCCTGTCCCGGTCCGCACCTGAGGATAACTCAATAATCCATTGATATTACTTGTATTTATTCAAAATTTGTCTTTGCTTGACTCTGGAACAAACACTGAACTATGTTCTCTCTTCGTTCTAAGGAGAGAGACACCATGTGGAAAACCGTAGTTCACGAGGCCGCCGCGCTGGCTTCGCTGTCGCTGTTCGTCGGAATGATCGCCATCTGGACCCAGGTGCTCGGCAATCTCTGAATTGAGGCGGGTGTTCGGAGACATAGCCGACACCTCGACCGCTGCCTTAAGCTGACGATGACGCAGTTGCTCCGCGCGATCGGCCGCCGAGAAAAGCGGGCATAGTTAGCCGTCGCCGCCAGCTTCACGGTGGACTTGGCCGCTGGCCGTCCTCACTCTGGGTGTCACAAGGAATCACCGATGCCCGGCCTCGATTTCGTGCACTTGCACGTGCACTCGTCCTATTCCCTGCTGGAGGGCGCGCTCACAATCTCGCGGCTGGCCGAGCTCGCGAAGGCCGATCGGCAACCCGCGCTCGCACTGACCGACACCGACAATATGTTCGGTGCGCTGGAATTCTCCGAGAAAATATCCGGATACGGTATCCAGCCGATCATCGGCTGTGCGCTTGCCGTTGATTTCGGCGACACCGATCACGGTCCGCGCAATCCCAATGCCCAACCGGAACGCGCGCGTATCGTGCTGCTTGCCGCGCGGCCCGAAGGCTACCGCAGTCTGATGCGGCTGAATTCGCGCGCTTTCCTGGACACGCCTGCGAACGAACCGCCGCGGCTGAAGGTCGAATGGCTGGACGGTGAGACCGCGGGCATCATTGCACTGACAGGTGGCCCAGGCGGGCCGCTCGACAGCGCGCTGGCTGCGGGGCAAAGCCATCTGGCGGCCAGCCGGCTTGATGTATTGCTCGCGCTGTTCGGCGATCGCCTCTATGTCGAATTACAGCGCCACGGGACACCATCCGAGCGGCGGATCGAGCCGGGCCTGATTGATCTTGCCTACGCCAAATCGGTGCCGCTGGTCGCAACCAACGAGCC
Organism: Pseudolabrys sp.; assembly: GCA_035701845.1. Classification (GTDB taxonomy): domain Bacteria; phylum Pseudomonadota; class Alphaproteobacteria; order Rhizobiales; family Xanthobacteraceae; genus Pseudolabrys. Next base: position 16,035 of record DASSRJ010000183.1, read on the forward strand.
GTACTTTGCGACCGCGCAGGACTATGAGGCGCATGACGCGCTGATCTGCATCGCTGAAGGCAAATTGATTGCGGAGACGGACCGGCGCCAGCTGACGCCGGAGCATCGCTTTAAGTCCCGCGCGGAAATGGTTGAACGCTTTGCCGATCTGCCGGAAGCCGTCGCCTCCACCGTCGAAATCGCACAGCGCTGCGCCTTCCGTCCGCGCACGCACGAGCCGATCCTGCCGCGCTTTTCCGTGGGCGATAACGGCAAGGCGCTCGACGAGGCGAGCGAACTGCGCAGGCGCGCCGAGGCCGGGCTTGGGCAGCGCCTCACGTCCGCCGGCGGTGCGTCCGGCCACACGGTTGATGAGTACCGCGAGCGACTCGAATTCGAGCTGGGCGTTATCGCCGGCATGAAATATCCGGGCTATTTCCTGATCGTCTCCGACTTCATCCAATGGGCCAAGAAACAGGGCATACCCGTTGGTCCCGGCCGCGGTTCTGGAGCCGGGTCGCTCGTTTCTTATGCGCTCACAATCACCGATCTCGATCCGATCCGCTTCGGACTGCTGTTCGAGCGGTTTCTCAACCCCGAGCGCGTGTCGATGCCGGATTTCGACATCGACTTCTGCCAGGACCGCCGCGACGAGGTGATCCGCTACGTGCAGGAACGCTACGGGCGCGACCAGGTGGCGCAGATCATCACCTTCGGCACATTGCAGGCGCGCGGCGTTCTTCGTGACGTCGGCCGCGTCTTGCAGATGCCTTACGGCCAGGTGGATAAGCTCTGCAAGCTGGTGCCGCAGAATCCCGCGGCGCCGGTTTCGCTGAAGCAGGCGATCGAGGGCGAGCCGCGGCTGCAGGCCGAGCGCGACAGCGAGCCGATCGTCAAGCGGGCCTTCGACATCGCGCAGAAGCTCGAAGGCCTCAATCGTCATGCCTCGACGCATGCCGCCGGCATCGTGATCGGTGACCGGCCCTTGTCCGAGCTGGTGCCGCTCTATCGCGATCCCAAATCCGATATGCCGGTTACCCAATTCAACATGAAATGGGTGGAGCAGGCCGGGCTGGTGAAGTTCGACTTCCTCGGTCTCAAGACGCTCACGGTGCTGCAGACGGCTGTTGCGCTGGTGAAGCGGCGCGGCATCGACATCGACCTCTCGGCGATTCCGCTCGACGACAAGAGCACCTACGATCTTCTCGCCCGCGCCGAAGCGGTTGGCATCTTCCAACTGGAAAGTGCGGGCATGCGCCGCGCGCTGCTCGACATGCGGCCCGACCGCTTCGAGGACATCATCGCGCTTGTTGCGCTTTATCGCCCCGGTCCGATGGCGAACATCCCGACCTACTGCGCGCGCAAGCACGGCATGGAGCAGCCCGACTACATTCATCCCAAGCTCGAGCCGATCCTGCGCGAGACCTTCGGCGTCATCATCTACCAGGAACAGGTGATGCAGGCCGCGCAAATTCTCGCCGGGTTCACGCTCGGCGAAGCTGATCTTCTGCGCCGCGCGATGGGCAAGAAGATCAGAAAAGAAATGCAGGCCCAGCGCGAGCGCTTCGTCTCCGGTGCGGTCGCGCGCGGCGTCGAGCGCAACCAGGCAGACGCCATCTTCGACCTGCTCGAGCGCTTCGCCGAATACGGCTTCAACAAGAGCCATGCGGCCGCCTATGCCCTGGTCGCCTACCAGACCGCCTATATGAAGGCGAACTTTCCGGTCGAGTTCCTCGCGGCGACCATGACGCTCGACATGGGCAATACCGACAAGCTCGCCGAATTCCGTGCCGAAGCCGAGCGGCTCGGTATTGCCGTGCATCCGCCATCGATCAATCGCTCGGCAGTCGAATTCGAGGTCGATGGAAACACGATTATTTATGCGCTCGCCGCGCTCAAAGGCGTCGGCCGGCAAGCGGTTGAAGCGATTATGGCCGCGCGCGAGAGCGGGCCGTTTGGCGATCTCGCCGATTTTGCCGCACGGGTGAATCCGCGCGCCGTCAACAAGCGGGTGCTTGAGAGCCTGGCAGCGGCCGGCGCGTTCGACGCCTTCGAGAAAAACCGCGCGCGGGTCTTTGCGGCAGTCGATGCGGTGCTCGGCCGCGCGCAGCGCAGCCATGACACGGCCGCGATCGGGCAAAGTGAACTGTTCGGCGGCGGGCCGGTCCGCGAGCAGATCGCCTTGCCGCAGGTCGAACCCTGGCTTCCGGCCGAACGACTGCGCCGTGAATACGAAGCGGTCGGCTTCTTCCTGTCCGGTCATCCGCTCGACGACTATGCAGCCGTGCTGAAGAAGTTGCGGGTCCAGCCCTGGGCGGAGTTTTCCCGTGCGGTCAAGGCGGGGGCAACGGCAGGCCGTGTTGCCGCAACCGTCGTCGCGCGCACCGAGCGACGAACGCGGACCGGCAGCAAGATGGGCATCATCGGCCTGTCCGATCCGACCGGGCATTTCGAGGCCGTGATTTTCTCTGAAGGCCTGGCAGAGCACCGGGACCTGCTTGAACCTGGCAATGCCGTCCTTCTGTTTCTCTCGGCGGAAGTGCAGGGCGATGAGGTGCGCGCGAGGATCCAGTCGGCCGAGCCGCTCGATGGCGCCGCCGCCAATCTGCAAAAAGGCCTGCGCGTATTCCTGCGCGACGAGAAGCCGCTCGATGCGGTGGTAAAGCGCCTCGAGGCTGTCCCGCGGTCTGCCAAGCCGAATGGTGACGGCGAGGTCAGCGTGGTCCTGCTGTTGCAGCAAGGAACCGAAGTCGAGGTGAGGCTGCCCGGCCGCTTCAAGGTCTCCCCGCAGATCGCCGGCGCTATCAAAGCGGTGCCCGGTGTCGTGCAGGTCGAGGCGCTTTAGTTTTCTCCGTCGTCACCGGGCTTGTCACCGCAAGTCGGGTTTAGCCGACTTGCGGCGTTAGAACGATTGGAAATCGGGCAAGCCGGACTTCCAATGTGACCCCGCTTGGGTGAGCATTGCGCCTCCCTAAGCGGGATGGCCGGGACGAGCCGGCCAAGCCCGGCCAAGCCCGGCCATGGCAGTGGACACTTTCTATGCGCTCACTCTCCCGTCGCTCCCTGCTCAAAGCCGCCGCGGCACTCCCGCTTGCCTACGCCACTCCCATACGAGCAGAGCCGCCACCTGCACAGGCCATCACGCCGGCACTTATCTCCGCCGCGACAAAAGAAGGCCAGGTCACCTGGTACACATCCGCCGATCTTCAGCTTGCCGAGAAGGTCGGGAAGGCATTCGAGCAGAAATTCCCCGGTATCCGGGCGCGCGTCGAGCGCGCGGGCGGCGAGCGCATCTTCTCGCGCGTGGCGCAGGAATATGCCGCGGGCCTGCACGTGCCCGATGCCGTCAGCACCGGCGATGCCGCACAATTCATCGCGTGGAAAAGGCAGGACCTGCTCGCACCCTATGTTCCCGAGGATGTCGCAAGGCACATTCCGCCCGAGCATCGCGATGCGGAGGCCTTTTACGCTACGGTGAGGTCGTCGTTATGCGTGATGGCCTACAATACGCAGCTGGTGCGCTCGGGCGAGGCGGCGAAAAGTTTCGCCGATCTGCTCGATCCGAAATGGAAAGGAAAGATCGTCAAGGCGCATCCGAGTTACAGCGGCACGATTATGACGTCGACCTATCAGATGGTGCGCGAGCTTGGATGGGGCTATCTCGAAAAGCTGGCGCGGCAGGAGCTGCTGCAGATCCAGTCCGCCACTGATACGCCGAAGAAAGTCGTGCTCGGCGAGCGGCCGGTGATGGCCGACGGCAATGAGTCAAACGTGCTGCTGTTGAAGGAAGCGGGCCAGCCGATCGAAGTCATATATCCGGCTGAAGGCACGCCGTCGATTGTACAACCGTCGGCGATATTCAGGGCTGCACCGCATCCGAACGCGGCGCGCCTGTTTCAAAATTACCTTTTCACCGTCGAAGGGCAGGAGCTCTTCGTCAATATCGGCGGTCTGCGTTCCGTGCATGCCCTGGTGAAAGATAAACCGGGCCGCGCGCCACTGTCGTCGATCAAGGTCTGGAAGGACGATCCCGCCGCCGTCGAGACCCAGGGCGAGGAGATCAAGCGCCGCTACTCCCAGATTTTTCGCGTTTGACAACTACGAATTCAAATTCGGCAGAGTGAACAGCAGCACCAGGCCAAAGATCGTCATGCCGATCGTCACCGCTGCAATCGGCAGCAGAATCTGAATCGATGCTTCACGGGCGCCGATGCTGCCGGTCCAGGTCTGAAACGATTTGCGGGTCCATTCCCCGAATGGGGCCGCGCTCGCGGATTGATTCTTTGGGTCGGTATTGTGGCGCCAGGTGAGCCACAGCAGGACTGGAATGCCGACAAGAACGGTAAAGAACAGGGTGATGACCGACAGTGTAAGCCCTTCGTAGCTGCCGCGGCTGAACAGGACCCAGACCGAGAGAACAAGCCAGAGTGTCAGTCCGACGACGGTCGTGTAGATCCTGGGATGAAGTTCATCGGTTTGTGGCCGGTTCTCTTTGACCGGCAGCAGATGTGTGGCCATGACGTGACTTCCTGTCGCCCCACACGGTGTTTCTCATTGGGAACGCGCTGTACGCAGTCGCGGTTCGACGCCGCAACATTAAAAATTTGTCGTCAGTCCGCGACTTTATTCCGAAGGTATATATTCCTAGGAATATTCCGTCCTGTGCCGAAGGGGTGTGATCAGCGCCTCCCGGCGCGGGGCGGAGAGCGATGGCCGGGACGATGACCTTGCATCGGGATGCGGTGCAAGAAATGCCTAGGGCCTGTCTTCAGTTAGGCGAGTTTTGCGCGAGAACGGATCAGAATCAAACGCGGAACATGTGCCGCGGCGGCAGCGTCGGGGATTCCCAAATCAGCAATTATGTGACTCATGGGCGGTCGGCCTGAGGAGGAGCCGACCGATGCGGCGCTATGCGTTACGCGATGATCAGTGGGATCGGATCAAAGACTTTCTGCCTGGCCGCGAAGGCCATGTGGGAGGCACTGCGGCGGACAATCGATTGTTCGTCGAAGCGGTTCTCTACAGGTTCCGGGCTGGCATTCCCTGGCGTGATCTGCCCGAGCGCTTTGGTGACTGGAAGATCGTCCATCAGCGCTTCAATCGATGGTCGAAGAGCGGAGTTTTCGAGCATATTTTCAAGCTCCTGGCGAGTGATCACGACAACGAATACATGATGATCGACGCCACCATCGTGCGCGCTCACCAGCATAGCGCCGGCGCTCGAAAAAAAACGGCGAGCAAGCGATCGGCCGATCCCGCGGCGGATTGACCACCAAAATTCACGTCCTCGTCGATGCGCTCGGCAATCCCGTCGACGTCATGCTCACGCCGGGTCAAGCCCACGATCTGACTTGCGCCGAGCCACTACTCGAAGGGGTCGATCCGGAAGCTCTGATCGGCGACAAGGCATACGATGCCGATCCGCTCCGCGACACTCTTGCTCAGCGAGAAATCGCCCCGGTGATCCCGCCCAGAGCCAACCGCAAGACGCCGTCGCCTTGTGACTTTGCACTTTATTGCGAGCGCAATCTCGTCGAGCGCTTCTTCAATAAACTCAAGCACTTTCGTGCCATCGCCACCCGCTACGACAAGCTCGCGCAAAACTTTCTCGCCGGCGTTCAGCTCGCCTGCGCTATCATTCTCCTTAACTGAAGACAGGCCCTAAAGCCTTGAGATGCCTTGCATTCCGAAAAACGGACCTATATAAGCCCCGGCATCACTCACGCGGACGCATGGCTTTAGGCCCCGACAATGGGTCACAAAGGCCGTCCGGTGGCCCATTTGGGCTCACAATCGTCCGCGGCGGATCAACCGGAGAAGACTATGGCGCTTCCTGAATTCTCGATGCGTCAGCTATTGGAAGCTGGCGTGCACTTCGGCCATCAGGCCCACCGCTGGAACCCGAAGATGGGCTCGTACATCTTCGGCACCCGCAACAATATCCATATCGTCGATCTCGCGCAGACGGTGCCGATGCTGCATCGCGCGCTACAGGCCGTGAGCGACACGGTCGCCAGAGGCGGGCGCATCCTGTTCGTCGGCACCAAGCGGCAGGCGCAGGATTCGATCGCCGACGCGGCGAAGCGTTGCGCACAGTATTACGTCAATTCACGCTGGCTCGGCGGCACGCTGACCAACTGGAAGACGATCTCGGCCTCGATCGCGCGGTTGCGCAAGCTCGATGAGATGCTCAATTCGGGCGAAGCCGCCGGCTACACGAAGAAAGAAAGACTGACGATGCAGCGCGAGCGCGACAAGCTCGATCGCTCGCTTGGCGGCATCAAGGACATGGGCGGCGTTCCCGACCTTCTGTTCGTCATCGACACCAACAAGGAAGACATTGCGATCAAGGAGGCGCAGCGCCTTAATATCCCGGTGGCCGCCGTGGTCGATACCAACTGCGATCCCGTCGGTATCACCTACGTCGTTCCGGGCAATGATGACGCAAGCCGCGCGGTGTCGCTGTATTGCGATCTCATCGCGCGAGCCGCGATCGACGGAATTTCGCGCGCGCAAGGCGAGATGGGCGTCGATATCGGTGCAGCAGAAAAGCCGGTGGTCGCCGAAGAGATTCCGACGGCTCCCGCCGCGGCTGACCTCGGCTTCGAGCAGTTGCCGGGCCCGCGCGGCGTTGCCGACGACCTCAAGAAGCTGCCCGGCGTGTCGCCGGCGATTGAAAAGCAGCTCAACGATCTCGGCATCTTCCACTATTCGCAGATTGCCGAGCTCAACGACAAGGCCGCGCACAATGTCGGCGAGGAGGTCGGCCTGCCGGGCCGCGTGCCAGGTTGGATCGCCAAGGCCAAGGAACTGACGGCGGAATAATTTCGTCGTCATGGCCGGACTTGTCCCGGCCATCCACGTCTTTGATCGCGTGAGGTGGTTAAGTCGTGGATGCCCGGCACATAGGCGTGCGAAAGCACGCCGTTCTTCGAACGGCTATGGCCGGGCATGACAGAAGAAACAGGATAAAGATAATGGCAAATATCAGCGCACAAATGGTCAAGGAGCTGCGCGAGTCGACCGGCGCCGGCATGATGGACTGCAAGGCAGCCCTGACCGAGACCAACGGCGACATGACGGCGGCGCAGGATTGGCTGCGCAAGAAAGGGCTGTCGAAGGCCGCCAAAAAAGCCGGCCGTGTTGCGGCCGAAGGCTTGATCGGTGTCCAGGTGCGAGGCACCAAAGGCGTGGTGGTCGAAGTGAATTCGGAGACCGATTTCGTGGCGCGCAACGATCTCTTCCAGGGTCTCGTGAAGATGATCGCGAGTGTTGCGCTGTCGGCCGGCACCGATGTCGAAAAGATCAAGGCGGCGAAGGCCGGCAGCATCACGGTGTCGGAGTCGATTTCCGAGACGATTGCCAAGATCGGCGAGAACATGACTTTGCGCCGCGCCGCAGCGCTGTCGGTCGGCAAGGGAGCAATCGGCTCCTACGTCCACAATGCGGTGATCGACGGTCTCGGCAAGATCGGCGTGATCGTCGCGCTCGAATCGGCGGGCAAAACCGACGAACTGGCGGCTATCGGACGCCAGGTCGCCATGCATGTTGCTTCGGCCAATCCTCTGGCGCTCGACGCCGCAAGTCTCGATCCCGCAGTTGTGGAGCGCGAGAAGAATGTGCTCGCGGACAAGTTCAAGCAGCAGGGCAAACCGGCTAACGTCATCGAGAAGATCGTCGAGTCGGGGCTGAAAACCTTTTACAAGGAAGTTTGCCTGCTGGAGCAACCGTTTATTTTCGACGACAAGAAGAGTGTCGCGCAGGCGCTGAAGGAAGCCGAAGGCAAAGCGGGCGGACCGATCAAAGTGACCGGCTACGTCCGTTATGCTCTCGGTGAGGGTATTGAAAAGCAGGAAACCGATTTTGCCGCCGAGGTCGCGGCCGCCGCCGGTCAGGCTTGATCGAACGTCGGCCGTCTGCGCTCTCGGCGATCCTACAAAGGATCGCAAAGAATGAGTGACCCGGTCTATCGCCGCGCGATCGTCAAGCTGTCGGGCGAAGCGCTGTCGGCCACCAGCGGTTTCGGTATAGATCAGGCGACTGTCGAACGTCTGGCCGCCGACCTTGCGGCAGCAGCGAAGCTTGGCGTCGAGCTCGGCGTCGTCGTCGGCGGCGGCAATATCTTTCGCGGCATCGAAGTATCCGAACGCGGCGTGCCGCGACCTGTCGGCGATACGATGGGCATGCTCGCCACGGTGATGAATTGCCTCGTGCTCGAAGCGGCCATCGAACGTGCCGGATGCGAGGCGCGCACCTTGTCGGCGCTGGCGATGCCCTCGGTCTGCGAGACCTATAACCGCAAACGCGCGATGAAGAACCTCGGCAAGGGGCGCGTGGTCTTGCTCGCCGCCGGTACGGGAAATCCGTTTTTCACGACCGATACCACCGCCGTGTTGCGCGCGGCCGAGCTGGAAGCGCAGGCGGTGCTCAAGGCGACAAACGTCGACGGGGTTTACAGCGCTGATCCGAAAAAGGACCCCAAGGCCAGGCGATATGACAAAATCAGCCATCAGGAAGCGCTCGAGAAGGACCTGAAGGTGATGGACGGCGCGGCTTTCGCGCTTGCCCGCGAAAACCGTATGCCTATCATCGTATTCTCGATTGCCCAAAAGGGCGCCATCGAAGCGGTCTTGCGCGGCAAGGGTCACGCGACACTTGTCGGATAGGTTGCTCGTCGCACGATGTGCGGATTTTGGAACAGGTTCTGGCGCGGCTGCTTTAACTACCAGGGAGGCAGTTCCGGGGGATCTCAATGACAAACATGACTACGCATGACATCAATGAGATCAGGCGGCGCATGCAGGGCGCAAGCGCCGTGCTGAAAACGGAATTGTCGGGCCTGCGGACCGGTCGGGCATCCGCGCATCTGCTCGATCCTGTGATGGTCGACGCCTACGGCGCGCAAATGCCGCTCAATCAGGTGGCGACCGTCAGTGTGCCGGAGTCGCGGCTGATTTCGGTGAATGTGTGGGACCGCTCGTTGGTCCACCCGGTGGAAAAGGCGATCATCAATTCCAATCTCGGGCTTTCACCGGCGACGGAAGGTCAGACGATCCGCCTGCGCATTCCCGAGCTCAACGAGGAACGCCGCAAGGAATTGGTGAAGGTGGCGCACAAATACGCCGAAACGGCGCGAGTGGCCGTGCGGCATGTCCGGCGCGACGCCATGGACGTCATCAAAAAGCTGGAGAAGGAGCATAAGATCAGCAAAGACGATCACGAGCGCTTTTCCACTGAAATTCAGAAGGCGACCGACGCCGGCATCGCGGAAATCGATCACATGCTGGCGGGAAAAGAAAAGGAGATCCTCACGGTCTGAGGTCGCGTTGCATGTCCGAGGCCAAAATTCATCCGGATGCAACGGCATTCGATGTGCCGCGCCATGTTGCCATCATCATGGATGGCAACGGCCGCTGGGCGGCGACGCGCGGATTGCCCCGCGCCGAAGGTCACCGCCGTGGTGTGGAAGCGCTTCGGCGGACCGTGCGTGCCGCCGGCGAGATGGGAATCAAAATCCTCACCATTTTTTCGTTCAGTGCGGAAAACTGGTCGCGCCCGGCAAGTGAAATCGGCGAATTGATGGGCCTGCTGCGTCGGTTCGTTCGCAACGACCTCGCCGAATTGCATCAGAACAACATTCAGGTGCGGGTGATCGGCGAGCGTGTCGGGCTGGACCCCGATATCGGACGCTTGCTTGTTGAGGCCGAGGAACTGACAAAAAACAACGACGGGCTTACATTGGTTGTGGCGTTCAACTACGGCGCCCGCCAGGAAATTGTGCGCGCAGCACGCCGGATCGCGGAGGCTGTGGAGCTTGATGAGATCAGAGTGGGGGACATCGACATGGATGCATTCGGGCGGTTTCTCGATGCGCCCGATATTCCCGACCCGGATCTGATCATCCGCACAAGCGGCGAGCAGCGCCTGTCCAACTTTCTGCTCTGGCAGGCCGCCTACAGCGAATTGGTTTTTGTTCCGACCTATTGGCCGGATTTCGATCGCGCGGCACTTGAATCCGCGATCCGCGAATACCAGCAACGCGAGCGGCGGTTCGGCGGCCTCGTTGCCCAGACCGGATCCTGATCCGTGGTCGGCAGTGAACCTATTTCCAATCCCGAGAAAGCCGGAGTGCCGCTTTCCGCGAACAATCTCCTGCTGCGCGTCGCATCGGCATTGGTCCTTGCACCTCTCGCGCTGGTTACGGCGTATGTCGGCGGCGTGCCGTTTGCGCTGTTTTGGGGAGTTGCCGCCCTTGTTGTCCTCTGGGAATGGATGACGTTGGTCGTGGGGCCGAATTGTCGGCTGCTGGTGCTCTCGTGTGCCGCAGCGATTGCCGTCGCTGATTTTGTTGCCTGGCTCGGCCGACCGGTCACGGCGCTGTTCATGATTGGCCTGGGCGCTCTGGCCGGCGCGATTTTCGCACCGAACGAGCGGCGGCTCTGGGTCGTCGCGGGTACCGGCTACGCCGGCGGCATGGTGCTGGCTCCGGTATTTTTACGGGCGGACGCCGGTTTCGGATTTACGGTGGTCTTGCTGCTTTTTGCGATCGTCTGGACAACAGATGTCCTCGGCTATTTTGCCGGGCGGGCTTGCGGTGGCCCGAAGCTGTGGCCGGCCATAAGCCCGAAAAAGACGTGGTCGGGGGCGATTGCGGGCACGGCCGGCGCCGTTGTCGTGGCACTTTTGGTCGCAGCCCAATTCGGTTCTTTCGACAGAATTGCGATCATCGGCGTGGCATTGTTACTGTCCTTTGTGGCCCAGGCGGGCGACTTGTTTGAATCCTGGGTGAAACGGCAATTCGACGCCAAGGACTCAAGTCACATTATTCCGGGCCACGGCGGCGTGATGGATCGGCTCGACGGGTTCTGGGCTGCCGCGGTGGTTGGTTGCCTTGTTGGAGTGTTGCGCGGCGGATTCGAAGAGCCGGCGCGCGGTGTGCTGGTTTGGTGAGGACATGAGCGTACCCGGCGTTGCCATTTCAAAAGTAGAACCGGCCATCGACGTCCGGACGATTACCATCCTTGGCGCAACCGGCTCGATCGGCGCGAGCACCGTCGATTTGATCAAACGTGAGCCCGAGCGCTATCGCGTCGAATCGATCAGCGCGCGCCGCAACGCCGCTGCGTTGGGAAAAATCGCCCGCGAAGTCGGTGCGCGCCACGCCGTGGTTGCGGACCCGGCAGCCTACGGCGATCTCAAGAGCGCGCTTTCCGGTTCGCGGATCGAGGCTGCGGCGGGCGAAGAGGCGCTGCTCGAAGCTGCGCAGCGTCCGGCCGACTGGGTGATGGCCTCGATCAGTGGTTCGGTCGGCCTCAAGCCAACGATGGCGGCGATTGAGCGCGGCGCGACGGTGGCTCTGGCGAACAAGGAATGCCTTGTCTGTGCGGGCAGCCTGTTCATGCGGCGCGCCGCCAGCACGGGCGCAACCGTTCTGCCGGTCGACTCCGAACACAATGCGGTGTTTCAGGCGCTTGGGTCGGGGCATCGCGCCGACGTGAGGCGCGCAATTCTCACCGCATCGGGTGGTCCGTTCCGAACCTGGTCGAAGGAGGCCATCAAGGCGGCGACCCCGGAGCAGGCCTTGCGTCATCCCAACTGGTCGATGGGCCCGAAGGTCACGATCGATTCAGCGACGCTGATGAACAAAGGTCTCGAATTGATCGAGGCGCATCATCTGTTCGCGCTCAGGCCCGACGAGATCGATGTGCTCGTGCATCCACAGTCGGTCGTGCACGGCCTGGTCGAATTCCGCGACGGCTCCGTTGTCGCCCAGCTCGGGTCGCCCGACATGCGCATTCCGATCGCCCACTGTCTGGCGTGGCCGCGGCGCATCAACGGGCCGGCGGCGCGGCTCGATCTGGCCAAGGCGCGCGAATTGACTTTCGAGGCGCCCGATCTGGATCGTTTCCCTGCGTTGGGTCTTGCGCGCCGGGCGATGGAATCTGGCGGGGCGGCGCCGACTGTGCTTAATGCGGCGGACGAAATAGCGGTCGCGGAATTCATTGCCGGGCGCATCGGATTTACTGCGATTGCCATGCTCGTGGAGGCGACACTCGATGCTGCTGCAAGGCGCAGCCTGTTGGCCGAGCCGACCAGTATCGATGCGGCCATGGCCGTTGACCATATTGCGAGAAGTCTTGCGAAGGACCTCTTGCCCGAAATTGCCGCAAAGGCATCCTAGGGATGGCCAGCGGGCGGCGTGCCCAGATCAGGGCGGAAGGGACAGTAACAGGGATTGAACGATGGGGAGTTTGAGCGCACTCGGAGGCGGTCTGATTGGCTACGTCGTGCCGTTTCTCTTCGTATTGACGATCGTCGTTTTCTTTCACGAGCTTGGCCACTTCCTGATGGCCCGCCTTTGCGGGATCAAAGTGCTCGTGTTTTCGATCGGATTTGGCCCCGAAATCGCCGGCTTCAACGACCGGTATGGAACGCGCTGGAAAATTTCCGCGATCCCGCTTGGCGGCTATGTGAAGTTCTTTGGCGACGACAACGCGGCCAGCGTGCCTGATCGGGCTGCCGCGCCGGCAATGACGGATGCCGAGCGGAAAGACAGTTTCATGTTTCAGCCGGTAGGCTCGCGCGCAGCGGTGGTCGCCGCCGGCCCAGTTGCGAATTTCGTGCTGGCGATCGCGATTTTTGCCGCCATTTTCATGACGGTCGGCAAGCAGACCACGAGTGCGCGGGTCGACACGGTGCAGCCGGCCAGTGCGGCTGAAGCCGCCGGCTTCAAGCCCGGCGATCTGGTAACCGCAATCAACGGCGAGAAAATCGAAAGTTTTTCCGACATGCAGCGCATCGTCAGCATCAGTGCCGGCGAAGCGCTGTCGATCGATGTTGATCGGGGCGGCGCGCCGATCACGCTCAAGGCGACGCCTCAACTCAAGGAGCTGAAAGACAATTTTGGCAACGTGCACCGCCTCGGCGTCCTCGGCATCAGCCGGTCGATGTCGCCCGGCGACATCAAGACTGAAAAAGCCGGGCCGTTGCGCGCCATCGTCATGGGGGCGCAGGAGACGTGGTTCGTGGTCGACCGGACGCTCGCCTACATCAGCGGAGTGTTCATGGGCCGCGAAGCGGCCGACCAGCTTGGGGGACCGATCCGGATTGCCCAGGTTTCGGGCCAGGTCGCGACGGCCGGCTTTACGGCACTGATCCATCTGACCGCGGTGCTGTCAGTTTCGATCGGCCTGCTGAACCTGTTTCCGATCCCGCTGCTCGATGGCGGTCACCTTTTGTTCTATGCGATCGAGACGATTCGTGGCCGGCCGCTGTCCGAGCGGGCACAGGAAGTCGGGTTCCGAATTGGGTTGGCGATCGTCGTGATGTTGATGATTTTTGCAACCTTTAATGACATCCTGCGCCTGGCCACCTCCTGACCGTTGCGGACGGGCAACTTTTTGATGGAAAAGGGAAAGTTCGGGCTGGGTTTCGTTTGCAGCGCCCACAAAACGCTGTAAAAAGCCCTCATATGCCAGCCCGGACCGTCTGTCGAATCCGCAGTGGGGGCGGCCGCATGGATTATGAGGGCGCGTAGCGCATGGGAATTTGGGTGCGGGGAGTTCGAGGGTGGGTGGCTCGCTGCCTTATCCTCGGCGGCATACTTATCGGCGCCGGCGAGGGGGCGGTCTTGTCCACGGGCGCAGCCGTGGCCCAAACGGTCAATTCCATCGTTGTCGAGGGTAACCGCCGGGTCGAGGCGGACACCATCCGTTCCTATTTTCGGCCCGGCCCGGGCGGCCGGCTGGGTCCGGAGCAGGAGGACGAAGCCCTCAAGGCCATGGTTGCGACCGGCCTGTTTTCCGACGTCCGTATCAGCCATTCCGGCAACCGGATCATTGTGACGGTGGTCGAGAATCCGGTGATCAACCGGGTCGCGTTCGAGGGCAACAAAAAGGCCAAAGACGAGCAACTTCAGGCGGAAACCCAGTCGAAGCCGCGCGGCACGCTTTCGCGCCCGACTGTGCAGGCCGACGTGCAACGGATCATCGAAATTTATCACCGCAGCGGCCGCTTCGACGTTTCCGTCGATCCGAAGATCATCGAATTGCCCAACAACCGCGTCGACCTGGTGTTCGAGATCAAGGAAGGCCAAAAAACGGGCATCAAGGAAATCGTATTTGTCGGTGCAAAGGCATTTTCCCACGGCCGCCTGAAAGACGTCATCAAGACGTCGGCGAGCAACCTGCTCAGTTTCCTGCAGACGACCGATATTTACGACGCCGACCGCATCGAGGCCGACCGCGATCTGCTGCGCAGGTTTTACCTGAAGCACGGCTACGCTGACGTGCGGATCATTTCTGCGGTCGGCGAGTACGATCCCGTCAAGAAGGGCTTCATCGTCACGTTCACGATTGACGAAGGCAGCCAGTACCGCGTGGGGACCGTGGATGTCGTGTCCAACGTCCGCGCGATCGATCCGGCAATTTTGCGCAGTCAGGTCAAGCTCAGCCCGGGCAACGTCTACAACGCGGATCTCGTCGAACGGAGCGTCGAAGCGATGACGATCCAGGCGGCGCGGCAGGGCTACGCCTTCGCCAATGTTCGCCCGCGCGGTGACCGCAATTTTGAAACCAAGACCATCAATCTGGTCTTTGTCGTCGAGGAAGGCGCGCGCGCTTATATCGAGCGCATCAACATTCGCGGCAACACGCGCACGCGCGACTATGTGATCCGCCGCGAGTTCGACCTCGGCGAGGGCGACGCCTATAACCGGGCATTGATCGATCGCGCCGAACGGCGCCTGAAGAACCTGAACTACTTCAAGTCAGTCAAGATAACGAACGAACCCGGCTCGGCGCCCGACCGCGTCGTGGTCAACGTCAATGTCGAAGAGCAGGCGACCGGCGAGTTCTCCATTTCCGGCGGCTATTCGACGGCAGACGGCCTGATCGGCGAGGTCAGCGTGGCCGACCGCAACCTCATGGGGCGCGGACAACTCGGAAAAGCGTCGTTCACCTACGGCCAACGCGTTCGCGGCTTTGATTTGTCTTTCGTCGAGCCGTTCCTGTTCGGCTATCGCATGGCCGGCGGCATCGACGTCTTCGCCCGGCAGAACCTGGCGTCGAATTACATTTCGTATGACAGCCAGACGATCGGCACCAATCTCCGCCTCGGATTTGCGCTGACCGAGGAAATAGCCTTTCAGCCGCGCTACACCTTCTATCAGCAGAAGATCACGCTGCCGACCCAGTACAACGACTGTCAGTTTTCGAGCAATGCTTGGATCAATGGCGGTCCGGGTGTGAACCCCACGAATGAGGCAAATGGATCGGATACGACCGTCAATTTTCCTTATGGCTGCTATGCCAACGGCGAAGCATCTCTCGCGGTCCGCAAGGAACTGGCCGCGGGTCCCGTGAACGTCTCCATGGTCGGCTACACGCTCTCCTACAACACCCTCGACAACAACAAGATCCCGACCAGCGGTATCTTTGCCGAGCTGCGGCAGGATTTTGC
>DASSRJ010000184.1:0-10594 GCA_035701845.1 Pseudolabrys sp.
ATTCAGCAGATCGTCGGAGCCGGCGCCGCACACGATGCGATCGGGATCGAGCCCGAACGCGGCGCCGATCGCCTCGCGCAAGGCTGAAGCCGACCCGTCCGGATAGTCCTCGAGGTGCTCGCCGGCCGCGCGATAGGCCGCGATTGCATTCACGCTCGGCCCCAACGGCGTTTCGTTGGAGGAAAGCTTGAACACTTTGGCGACGCCGGGCGCGGTGCTCTTGCCCGGAACATACGGGGCAATATCAAGCACTCCGGGGCGCGGTTGCGGGCGATTCATCGTCATAAAAAGTCCGGCTGTCAGGTCTTGTCGGCGGCAACCGTATAGCGGTTTGCGTGGCTGCCGACGAGGGCTGCCGAGC
Source organism: Pseudolabrys sp. (assembly GCA_035701845.1). Classification (GTDB taxonomy): domain Bacteria; phylum Pseudomonadota; class Alphaproteobacteria; order Rhizobiales; family Xanthobacteraceae; genus Pseudolabrys. Next base: position 362 of record DASSRJ010000184.1, read on the forward strand.
GCACGGTGGCGCCCGCCTTAACCAAGGCGGCGCTGATCGACTTGAGGTCCTTTTCGGCCGGCAAGGTCACCAAAAGGGCGGCGCCGTCGAATGCCCGATCCGGCACCGCAATGAAATCGGCCAGGGCCGAAAGCGCCTGCGCAGGCCCCGACCCCCAACCCGACACGCGGATGCTCCACACCGCCGCTTCGGTCGCCATGGCGTCCGCCGCAACCCGTGAAAGGACGAAGACCGGCAAGGCCGCCGGATGGTCCGGGCGCTCGACGAAAGGAAGGCGCGCGATGATCTTGGGCGCGGCGTCAAATTCAAGCGCGCTCCACCAGGCGCCTGCCGAAGCCACATCGAATGCGGGCACAAGCCCAAGATCGCCCCTGGAGGCCGACACCGCGGCGACCACGCCGGCCGCGCCCATATGCGGGACGAACGGAACGGTGAAGCCAAAATGAAAGCGCGCGGCGTCGCGCATCAGCGCATCGCCTGCGGAAAGATCGGCATGGACGGAAAACGGCGCCTGCACAAAGGTGAACGTCGAAATGATAACCCGCCAGATGCTCTCGACAGTATCGAGGGGCAGGATCCCTTTATGGCGTTTCACGAGACGCCGCATCATCTCGGCCTCCCGCGCCGGGCGGAAAGCCGACGTGCCGCTGTCCTGACTTCGTTTGACCGCAATCAGACGGTCAATGATCTCGCTGCGCTCGATCAGAAGCTGATGCATGGCTTCGTCGATGCGGTCGATCTCCTTGCGGAGGTCGGTCAGCGCGGTGGTTTCGGGTGCTTTCACCATGGTGGCATTGATAAGTGGGCCGGGCCTTGAAATCAAAGAAAACGTTGACTGTAACCTGCTAGGTTGACACTTAGGCGCTATATCAGGCCTCCACTACGGCCAGCGCCGGGAGCGCACGGGCGATCATGAGCGAAGCCAAATTGACAGGCGCGCGTGAGGCGGCTGATGCACCGCGCGAAGCGGATCAGCCGCGCGACTCGCTCGTCGCCCACTTCGGGGCCGACAGGCCGTTGCGGCTCGATGCCGGCGTCGAGCTCGCGCCGTTTCAGATCGCCTACAAGACCTATGGCCGGCTCAACGCCGCGCGCTCCAACGCCGTGCTGATTTGTCATGCGCTCACCGGCGACCAGCACGTCGCGAGCGTGCATCCCGTTACCAGGAAGGCCGGCTGGTGGGAAACCATGGTCGGCCCTGGCCGGCCGATCGACACCGAGCGCTATTTCGTGATCTGCTCGAACGTGGTCGGCGCCTGCATGGGGACGACCGGCCCGTCGTCGACCGATCCTAAAACCGGCAAGCCGTGGGGACTGGATTTTCCCGTCATCACAGTTCGCGACATGGTGCGTGCGCAGGCGATGCTGCTCGACCATCTCGGCATCGAGTCGCTGTTTACTGTCGCGGGCGGCTCCATGGGTGGCATGCAGGTCCTGCAGTGGGCCGAAAGTTACCCGGATCGTGTGTTTTCCGCGCTGCCGATTGCCTGCGCCACGCGGCATTCGGCGCAGAACATCGCGTTTCATGAGGTCGGCCGGCAGGCGATCATGGCCGATCCCGAATGGCGCGGCGGCCGCTATCTTCTCGAAGACACCAATCCGCGCCGGGGGCTCGCGGTGGCGCGCATGGGCGCGCACATTACTTATCTCTCGGACGCAGCACTGCATCGCAAGTTCGGCCGCAAATTCCAGGATCGCGCGACTCCGACTTTTTCGTTCGATGCGGATTTCGAGGTCGAGTCCTATTTGCGGCATCAGGGAATTTCGTTCGTCGAGCGTTTCGATGCGAACTCCTATCTGTATCTGACGCGGGCAATGGACTATTTCGATCTGGCAGCCGATCACGATGGCGTGCTCGCCAAGGCCTTCCATCGCACGCCCACGCGCTTCTGCGTCATCTCGTTCACCAGCGACTGGCTGTTTCCGACTTCGGAGTCGCGCGCCATCGTTCAGGCGCTCAATGCGGCGAGCGCGCGCGTGTCGTTCGCCGAGATCGTCACCGACAAGGGTCACGATGCATTCCTGCTCGAGGAGCCGGAATTGTTCGCCATCGTGCGCGGTTTTCTTGACGGTGCCGGCAAGGCGCGCGGGCTGGGTTCCGAGAGCTGACCGATGAGCACCCTGTCACGTGCCGGCATCGATGTGAGCGCCAACGGCATGGCGCGCGCGGCCGGCGGCGCGCGTGTCGACCTCGTTCTCGTCGCCGAGATGGTCGAGCGCGGGGCGAAGGTGCTCGACGTCGGCTGCGGCGACGGCGAACTGCTCCGGTTGCTGAGCGAGAGCCGCGGTGTCGACGGGCGCGGCATCGAGCTGTCGCGCGAGGGCGTTAATGAATGCGTGGCGAAGGGCCTGGCCGTGATCCAGGGCGACGCCGATACCGACCTTGGCAACTATCCCGACGACGCGTTCGATTACGTGATCCTCTCGCAGACCCTGCAGGCTACGCGGCAGCCTCGCATCGTGCTGGAACACATGCTGCGGATCGGGCGTCACGCCATCGTGTCATTCCCGAACTTCGGCCACTGGCAGGTCCGGCTGCAGCTCCTATTCGCGGGCCACATGCCGCGCACCGATATGCTGCCGTTCAGCTGGTACGACACGCCGAACATCCACCACTGCACCATCAAGGACTTCCGCCAGCTCTGTACGGAAGTGGGGGTCCGGATGGAAAAGGCCGTGGCGCTGAATGCCTGGGGGTCGCCGCTGCGGCTCAATGCACCTTGGTGGTTCTGGAACCTGTTTGGCGAACAGGCGGTCTTTTTGCTCAGCCGGCGCGACTGAGGCCGGGTTCCCTGAATATTTCGCCCGAACGTAACGCGGCCCGCCTTTAACTGTGCCGGGCCGCTGCGATATCTTCGACTCTAAATAATAGCCAACATAAATACAGTATCCAAATAATTCAAAAAGTATTTGTGGCTCAAATTTACGTATAATGTTTTACGAGTGGGTATTCCTATGGAATAGCCGCTATGCGCAACGCGAAATGACCTTCCAATGATCACGAAATTGCCATAAGCGGGCTGCGTTTGGACACCGCGCCCTGTGGCGATTCTATCAGCGCGAGGCGCATTTGCTTAATAAGCTAAGGGGACTACTCTGATGACTGTAAAATCAAGACGGGCGACGCTATTGCTGTGTACGGTCGCGGTTGCAGTGCTTGCGACGGCGGCCATTGCAAGACCCGTCCACCATCATCGGCATCGTGCCGCGGCGGCAACACAGACAGCGGTTCAGCCGCAGCAGTCAGGGGCCGATCGGGACATGCGCTATTCGTTCAGTGCCAATCAGGTACCGGCGGGAGCCCGGACGGCTACTGAGGCGGGCGAGACGCTCGGCCGCAGCCGTCATTATGGCCGCCGGAATCCCGCGACCGCCCGCGCAATGGCGCAGTCGCATGCGAACTCGGCGTTCGGCGGCATGACCAGCGATGTGCTGGTGACCGAGGCCCGCAAATACATCGGCACCAATCCGACCGGCCGTGGAAGCCTGTGGTGTGGTGCGTTCATGGATCTGATCCTCAAGCGCACCGGCCATGCCGGCGGTGGCAACCTGGCGAAAGCTTACGCGAGCTATGGCACGCGCGTGAGCGGACCCCGGGTTGGCGCAATCGCGGTCATGGGCCGGCGCGGCGGCGGCCACGTCGGCGTGGTCAGCGGCGTCGATCCGAACGGCAATCCGATCATCGTTTCCGGCAACCACAATCACACGGTCGCCGAGGCGGTGTATCCGGCCGGCCGGATCACTGCCTACGTGTTGCCCGGCGGCTGATCTCGTCTCGATCACAGCAGCCTTGTGCGCCGCGCCCCGTTTGATCGAGCGGGGCGCGGTTTTCTTTAGCGCGCGGGGGCTACAGCGTCACCGGGAGCGATCTCGCCGGCCGCGGTCACTTCGGCATAGACGCCGCAGTCGGTGTGATCGAAGTTGTTCAGGAGCGTGCGAGGAATTGTCAGATCGCGGATTCCGGTGTCGGGATCAACGTCGGTTGCGGCACAACGCGTTATCCGCTTGATGATTTTTGCCCGCGCGGTCTTTCCAATGGCGATGGTTTGATCGAGAAAGTCGAACTCGTGCCAGGCCGGCCAGCCGGACACATAAATGTTGGCCCGGAAACGCAGCGGATTGACCGGCAGTCCGACGGCATCTTCGACAGCGGCCACCGACGCCAGATTGATGATCGACACGACCTTTTTGGCGACATCCGAAAAGCTGTGGCCGTCGCCATACAGAACCTTTGCCGGCCCGCGCAGCTCATCGGCACAGTAGCGGGCAAAGAAACCCTCGATTGTCCTGCGGCCTTGCGGCGTCCGCAGGTCGCCGCGCGCGGCCTCGGCATCCTGCCAGTGGACCGTGAGCGTGTGGGTCGCCTCGTCGAACTCCGTTCGCAGCGCGGCGAGGCGCTCGTTGCGCATCAACATGAGAAATCGTTGCTTCGGGAAATAGGCGGGCGCGGCCGGGTCGAAGCCGGTCGGGCCATTCTCGATTGCATAGAGGCGGTCGGCCGGGATGGTCTGACCCGCCGCGAGCTGGGTCCGTTGCAGGGTCTGCGGGGAAAGCCCTTTGACGGGATAGCGGTAGATGGCCTGGATGGTGGCGGTCTCGGATTCCATTGATTTTCCGGGGGTAAATGAAAATCCCAAGGCTCTTGACGCTGACCTATATCAGGCAATTCTCCCCTTCAAACCGCGAAAAATGCACCCACATAGGATGGCAGGGTAGGCTGCCTGAAAGGGGCCTGCCCGTTCCGGCGCCATAACGGGCCGAGGGAGTGAGGCATGAATTTCGAGAAATACACGGACCGCGCCCGCGGTTTCATCCAGTCTGCGCAATCGTTGGCCTTGCGCGAAGGCCACCAGCAATTCGCCCCCGAACATCTGCTGAAAGTTTTGCTCGACGATCCGGAAGGCCTGGCCGCCGGATTGATCGACCGCTCCGGCGGTCAATCGCGTAAGGCCTTGCAGGCGGTGGACGCCGCGCTCGCCGGGCGGCCGAAGGTCAGCGGCGGTGGTGCCGGCCAGATCTATCTCGATCCGGCTTTGGCGCGCGTCTTCGACGCCGCCGAAAAGGCCGGCGAGAAGGCCGGCGACAGTTTCGTTACCGTCGAGCGGTTGTTGCTTGCCCTCGCACTGGAGAAAGACAGCGAGGCGGGAAAAATTCTCGCCAAAGCCGGCGTGACGCCGCAAAATCTGAACGCCGCGATCAATGCGCTGCGCAAGGGCCGTACTGCCGATTCCGCGTCCGCCGAAAATGCCTACGACGCGCTGAAGAAATATGCGCGCGACCTCACGCAGGCGGCGCGCGAAGGCAAGCTCGACCCGGTGATCGGCCGCGACGAGGAAATCCGCCGCACGATCCAGGTGCTGTCACGCCGCACCAAGAACAACCCGGTGCTTATCGGCGAGCCCGGCGTCGGCAAGACGGCGATCGTCGAGGGACTTGCGCTGCGCATTGTCAATGGTGACGTGCCCGAGAGTCTGCAGGACAAGCGGCTGCTTGCGCTCGACCTCGGCGCGATGATTGCCGGTGCGAAATACCGCGGCGAATTCGAGGAGCGATTGAAGGCGGTGCTGCAGGAGGTCACGTCGTCCGACGGCGGCATCATTCTCTTCATCGACGAGATGCACACCCTGGTCGGTGCCGGAAAGGCCGACGGCGCGATGGATGCGTCCAATCTGCTCAAGCCGGCGCTCGCGCGCGGCGAGTTGCACTGTATCGGCGCCACCACGCTCGACGAGTACAAGAAGCACGTCGAGAAAGACGCGGCGCTCGCCCGGCGCTTCCAGCCGGTCTATGTCTCCGAGCCGAGCGTCGAGGACACGATTTCCATCCTGCGCGGGCTGAAGGACAAATACGAGCAGCATCACGGCGTACGTATCGCCGACTCGGCGATCGTCAGCGCCGCAACGCTTTCGCACCGCTACATCACCGACCGGTTCCTGCCCGACAAGGCGATCGACCTGATCGACGAGGCCGCCGCGCGGCTGAAGATGCAGGTCGACTCCAAGCCGGAGGAGCTGGATTCGATCGACCGCGAAATCGTGCGGCTGAAGATCGAGCAGGAAGCGCTGAAGAAAGAGTCCGATCCGGGCTCGAAGGATCGTCTCAAGCGGCTTGAAGCGGAGCTCAAGGGCCTCGAGAAGCGTTCGGCCGATTTGACCAGCCGCTGGAAGGCGGAAAAGGAAAAGCTCTCCGACGCGCAGAAACTCAAGACCGAGCTCGACCAGTTGCGCGCAGAGCTTGCCAATGCGCAGCGCAAGGGCGAATTCCAGCGCGCCGGCGAGCTGGCCTATGGCCGGATCCCCGAGCTGGAAAAAAGGCTTGCGACGATCGAGGCGGCCGAGGCCAAAGGCGCCATGGTCGAGGAGACCGTCACGGCCGACCACGTGGCGCAGGTCGTCTCGCGCTGGACCGGCGTGCCGGTCGACAGGATGCTCGAGGGCGAAAAAGAAAAGCTGCTGCGCATGGAGGACGAGCTTGCCAAGCGCGTCATCGGCCAGCAGGAAGCCGTGCGCGCGGTTTCGACCGCGGTTCGGCGGGCGCGCGCCGGATTGCAGGATCCGCACCGGCCGATCGGCTCGTTCATGTTCCTCGGGCCCACGGGCGTCGGCAAAACCGAACTGACCAAGGCTCTGGCTGCGTATTTGTTCGACGACGAGAATGCGCTCATTCGCATCGACATGTCGGAGTACATGGAGAAGCACGCGGTTGCGCGGCTGATCGGCGCGCCACCGGGCTATGTCGGCTACGAGGAAGGCGGGGCGCTCACCGAAGCGGTGCGGCGACGGCCGTACCAGGTGGTCCTGTTCGACGAGATCGAAAAAGCGCATCCGGACGTGTTCAACGTTCTTTTGCAGGTGCTCGATGACGGGCGTCTGACCGACGGGCAGGGCCACACGGTCGACTTCCGCAACACATTGATCGTGATGACGTCAAATCTCGGCGCGGATTTCCTGGTCAACCAGCCGGAAGGCCAGGACACGGATGCCGTCAAGGATCAGGTCATGGCGGTGGTGCGTGCGGCATTCCGGCCTGAATTTCTCAACCGGGTGGATGAAATCATTCTGTTCCATCGGCTGAAGAAGGCCGAGATGGGCCGCATCGTCGACATCCAGATCGCACGGCTGCAGAAGCTGCTCGACGACCGCAAGATCACGATCAAGCTCGATGCGAGCGCGCGCGACTGGCTGGCCGACAAAGGCTGGGATCCTGCCTATGGAGCACGTCCGCTCAAGCGCGTGATCCAGAAATCCGTGCAGGATCCGCTTGCCGAGATGATCCTTGCCGGCAAGGTCAAGGACGGCGAGAAGGTCAATGTCTCCGGCGGCAAGCTGGGGCTGACCTTCAACGGCAAGCTCGCGCAGGCGGCGTAACGCGCTAGCGTACTGCCGCTCCACTCGAGGCGACGCGCGCCGGCTTGCGGGCCATAATGCCATCGAGCCGCTCGCGTTCTTTTTCGAAGCCTGCGAGCATCGGGCCTTCGAGCACCCGGCCGCGCGGGAGCTTGATGCGCATCGGGTCGACGAAGCGGCCGTTGACCAGGATCTCGTAGTGCAGGTGCGAACCGGTCGAAAGGCCGGTCGAGCCGACAAAGCCGATCACCTGGCCTTGCCGCACGCGTGTGCCTTCCTCTATGCCGCGTGCGTAGGCGGTCATGTGGCCATAGGCGGTTTCGTAGCCGTTGGTGTGGCGGATGCGGACATATTTGCCGTAACCGGATTCCCAGCCGACTTTCTCAACGGTGCCGTTGCCGGACGCGTAGATTGGCGTGCCGCTCGGCGCCGCCCAGTCGACGCCGGTGTGCATCTTGGTATAGCCGAGGACGGGATGGCGCCGCAGGCCGAAGCCCGAGCGCATGATGCCGGCAAGCACCGGCTTGCGGACCAGGAACTTCTTCGCGCTCTTGCCGCCCTCGTCATAATAGTCGACCAGCCCGTCATCCGGTGACTGGAAGCGATAGAATTTCTTGGTCTCGCCGCCGACGGTCAGCGCTGCGAACAGCACGTCATTGCGGCTGTCGGCGGCCGGCGTCTCTTCTTCGCCGGCGTAGAGCACTTCAAAGGAGTCGCCGGGCTGCACCTTGCGCTGGAAATCGACGTCGTAGGAGTAGATGCGGATCAGGTCTTCGATGATCGGGCGCGGGATACGGTTGCGCAGGGCGGTCTCGTAGACGCTTTGATAGAGGCGCACGCCGGACGTGTCGCTCTCGTCGCTGCCGTCGTCGGAATTTTCGGCGACCTCGGTGTCGATGTTTCTCACGTCGACCGGAACATATTTGCCGGTATCCGCGAGCGCGACGACAGCCTCGATCGACGTGTCACTGGCGACAATCACGCGGATCGGCTGCAGCCGCTGACCGCCCATGACAGGCGCCATAAGGACACGCAGCTTCTGGCCTTCCTTGATTCCTCCGTCGAGCCCGCGCGGGCCAAGCACACGCACAATGGCTCCGATGTCGGCAGGGATAGCGCCGAGATCGCGCAGGATGCTGGCGACACTCTCGCCCTTCTTCGCGATGATCTGCTTTTCGTTGAAGGCATTGCCGCCGGTCGTCTGCGCCGTCGTCTTCGGCAGCAGGGTAATGTTTTCGGGGACAATGCGCGCTTCGAAGCCGGCATAGGGATCGACGGTGCCGTCGCCGGCGTAAGCGAGCTTGATTCCGGTGATGCTTGCCGCCACGGGCAGGTGATTTGCGGCCTTGTCGCTCCACTCGGCGGCTTCGCGCACGCGCGCCACCACTTCGTCGGACGGCGTGGCGAGCGCAATCTTGAGCCTGGGCATGATCGGCGCCATGTCGCGCATCACGAAAGCAACCTCCGCGTCCGGCTCGGCCGCCGGCGTATCATCGGACGCCGTTGCGCCGCCCGGGGCGGATTCCGCGAGCAGCCTCTGCGGATTGAAGGGCGGAATATTCGCCGACAGATCGGAAACGGTGAGCGACAGATTGCCTGCAATTCGGACGAACGGGCGCACGCGAACCACCTCGTGGTTGCCCACGCGGTTGATGGTGGAGACGCGGATGACCTGGCGTGCGAAGGTCGGCTCTTCCGCGGTCGGCAGGCGATCGCTCTTGTGCGCGCCTTTTTCGGCGCCACCCCCGAGCGCGCCGCGCAGTGCGACTTCGACCCGCTCGGGCAGCGATGCAAAATTGGCTTCGCCATCAAGGGATGTGAAAACGGCGCCGCCCATGAGAGCAGCGCCGCTTAATGCGGTCAGGATCGTGCCGGCAAACCACTGTACCGAAACGCGGCGGCGATCGACGAAGCCGCTCGAGCCGCCGTCGACCGACAGCGGCGGCTCATTGCCGAGCTCGATGGCGTCGGCCTGCCTCGATCGAATTGCGCCGCGCGACCGTGTTTGGTCCAAGCTCGCCGTCCCCTGCGCCTCGGATCGAAGGAAGCTTGCCGCAACCAAACTTGCCCCAGACGCGGTCGGCAGGCCTGTGAATCAATTCGCCGGCACGATGCCGGTTGGCTTCTGGGCCGTCAACGACGGCACTCGAACCCCTTGAACTGGCCTGATTGACGCGGGCTGAAGGCCCCCGTTGCGATTCCGTCCCTCGAAAGAACCCATAGGACGACGCAGGAATATGGCCTCAGTGCGGCGCCGAATGGATTAAGACCATTTAACTTTCCGGTCCCCCGGGGCTGCCGCTGGGCGGGATTCAAAATCTCTGCGGGCCAACAAAAATGGGCGTTTTTGGTTGACAATGCTTCGGGGCGAAGCCTATATACACCGCATCGGCGCGCCGTCCGCTCACGGCGCGATTGCGCGCCTCTGAAGCTCCTCACTGGAACAGTGAAACGGCATCCGACGGTACTCGGATGCACGGGCTTCGCCGGCTCTTCGGTTCACCGAGGGGTGGGGACCGCCATGGTTCCCGGGCTGTTTGAAAAGTGAATCGGAAGAAAGAGAAACGTGGACGGCGGAGTCCTTGCGGGCCGCTCTCGCGTGGAGAAGCAATTCTTCATCGAAGGCGGCTTTCGGAAGAGACATCGGCGGTTCACGTTTAAGGTACATCGCTGATCAGCAATGATCAGTGGGTGGACCTCGTCAAAGTGACAACGTTCCAAACGTTGTCATGCGCAAACGTGACCGGCCGGAATCAATCTCATCCAACTTGAGAGTTTGATCCTGGCTCAGAGCGAACGCTGGCGGCAGGCCTAACACATGCAAGTCGAGCGGCCGTAGCAATACGGCAGCGGCAGACGGGAGAGTAACACGTGGGAACGCGCCCTT
>DASSRJ010000185.1:0-2761 GCA_035701845.1 Pseudolabrys sp.
GCGCACCGACCCGACGACCTCGCCGCCGGCCGCCTTAAACGCCTTTTGGAAAGCAGCCTCGGCGTCAAGGCCGGGGCCGTAGTCGGTGACCATCGTGTAGACTTTTTTCACTCCGCCCTTTTTGACCGCCCAGGTGCCGAGCGTGTCACCGATCATTGGCAGGGTCAGCGATACGCGGGCGATGAATGGCGATTTCTCGGTGACGACCGCCGTCGCCGCATTCATCACGACCATGAACTTCTTGGCTTCGTCGGCCACGCTCGCGGCACCGAGCGCTTCCGGCGTCAGCGCAAAGCCGGCCAGAATGTCGGCCTTGTCGCGCACGACGAGCTCCTGTGCGAGACGCTTGGCGACGTCGGGGTTCGGGCCACCGGTGTCCTTGCGGATGATCTCGATCTTCTTGCCGGCGACCTTGTCGCCGTGCTGCTTCATATAGAGCTTGATGCCGTTGTCGATCTGCGCCGACGTGTCGGCAAACTGGCCCGAAAAGGCGCTGATGACACCGATCTTGATCGTGTCCTGGGCATTGACGGCGGCCGGCAGCATGGTTGCCGCGAGCAAGGCGGCGCCGGCAAATAACGAGCGTTTCGCAAATAGCGAGCGTTTCATCATATCCTCCCCTAACCACTGCTTCGTATTGTTACCGCTACAATGCCTGACCTTCCCGGCAAAGAAAAGCGCCGCGAACCGGGGTTCGCGGCGCCATGTGGTTGGAAGTGGTTGGAAGCCTGACTATTTGCGTGCAAACAGTGGCGGTCAGCCCAGCGACAAAGTCGCGCGCTCGTACTGGCCGTTGCCCATCTTTCCCTCCGGGAAGATGCCGTGGGACGCAATCCACTCAAACGATTCTTCGTACACTTCCTTGGTATAGGGCTCGAACACCAGCCGTTCGCCGGGTCCCCAGCGCCGGGTGTCCATCTTGTCGTGGAAGCGGTCGGGGAACTCGTTCTTGTAGTAGTGGGTATAGAGCTCGGGCCGCAGGTCGATGTCGCGCTGCGCCCTGCGCAGGGCGCGGAAGAACTTGCGTAAGTCTTCCGGATCGGGATTGCCGTGGATCATGGTGCCGATCATGAAGGTGGTGTCGATGACCTTCCGGAATCCGAGTTGCTCGGCGAAGTAGTAGGGCCCGCTGAACAGATTGACCGCCGGCGCCTTGCCGTCGATCAGGAGCTCCATGCGCTTGAACAGCATGCCGTCGGCATAAGTGAGATTGATCTGCTCGGACTTGAGGTACTGCTCAAGCGCCTGCACGGTGGCATAGTGGCTGCCCGACTGGAAGCCGACCGAAATCGGCACGCCGGCGAGATCGGCCGGCGTCTTCACTTTCGAGTCGGCCGGAACGAAAATGCCTGCCGGCGCCACCGAATAGACATCGGTATACATCTTGCCGTGGCCGTTCGACGCCGCGACGTTGACCGTCCAGTGGCAGGCGCAGCTCACGCTCGCCTGGCGTCCTTCCTCGAATGACTGGAAGGCGCCGACCTTGTTACCCTTGTCGTGGATCTTGCCGCCGGTCGCGCGCACCAGCTCGCGGAATTCATAGTCCAGGCCTTCCTGGCGGAAATAGTCTTTCTCTTCCGCCACCCATTCCTGCAGGCGGAAGTGCGGTTCGATGATGAATTTCGGCATGTTGTTGTCCTCCCTTGATTCTAGCAGCAGGTTGTCTCGCGATCGCTGTCACGCTCGGCAACGCGCCGGGCGCGGATCATCTTCACGTGATCGTCCATCAAGGCGCGCGCGCCCGCGGCGTCGCGCAGCTCGATGAGATCGGTGAGCTTGGTGTGAATTTCGAGAATGTGACGCGCGAGCCTGGGCGTGGCGGTGACGTTGCGGCGCGGCCAGGACACGTGCTCGAGCGAAATGAGCTGCACCACCAGCACGCGGTTGTGCGAAGCCTCCGCGACGGCGAGGTGAAAGTCGCGCGACAGCCGGGTGAAGGTGTCGAGGTCGCCGATGGACTCTTCGGCCTGACGCAGCAAAGCGCGCAACTTGGCGATATCGGCAGCGGTCGCATTTTCAGCGGCGAGCTCGGCGCCGAGCGTTTCGATCGCGCGCTGCGCGTCCATGATCTCGGAGGCGGAGACGCCGGTGAGGTCGAGCTGCACGGCGAGCGCTTCCGCGAACAGGCGCGGATTGCCCTGGGCGATGCGCGCGCCGCCGCCTTTGCCCATGCGGATCTCGACGATGCCGAGCGCCTCGAGCGTGCGCAGCGCGTCACGCGCCACGATGCGGCTTGCGTCGAAACGGGCGGCGAGGTCCTTTTCGGTGCCGAGGAAGTCGCCGGGCTTGAGCTTCTTGGCGAAAAGGGCATCGCGGACCCAGGCAACGATCTGCGCCGACAGCGACGATGAGCGGCCCGCAAACATGATGCGGGCAGTCAGTTCGCCACTCATTTTCACCGGTTGCCGAAGCGCGGTCCGCGGCATCTGTCGAAGTCCTATAAACAGGCCCATTATGGCGGCGTTTTTAAAATAGTAAAGATACTATCTTTTAAACAGGAGGCGGCTGGGGCAAAAGCACCGCATCGAACAATCCTTGACTTAATTCCTATAGGATAGTAATCATATTACGTCCTGCTCGATCGAGGGGCGTCTTCTAGAGACGATCCTGAAGGCGGAGGATGCGGCGCCCGCCGCTGCGGCTCGTAACCGCAGGGCCGGGAGGCCTCGGCCAGTCGTCCGCCGGCACTAGGACCGGCTGCCTTTGATGGCTGGACGTTGGGGCGACGACGGGCGGCGGAAGCCGCCCCGGACTTGCGGGT
>DASSRJ010000186.1:0-3298 GCA_035701845.1 Pseudolabrys sp.
GTCAGGACGACATAGAGCCTGCCGTCGATATCCACGATATTGCCTTTGCGGAGCGAAGAAGCGATGACCTTCACGATGATGATCCTTGACTTATGTGCAGCAGGGGGCCGCGGTTTCGGGGCGCACCATAACGATCTTCGCGGCCGTTTCCAGTCTTTCCCGCGTGCCTTTTGATAGGGGTAAATGTGCCGGCAAGCCCGCCGTTCTGGAGCCGAGACGCCCATGCGGCCCGCAGGCCCTATTTGCTGGCGCGCGGCCGCATGATGGCGGCTCTGCGCAGCTGGTTTGCAGCGCGCGACTTTGTCGAGGTCGAGACGGCCGCGCTTCAGGTGTCTCCCGGCAACGAAACGCATCTGCACGCCTTCGCGACCGATCTGATCGGGCCGGGCGGGGAGAACCGCCGGCTTTATCTGCGCACCTCGCCGGAATTTGCCTGCAAAAAATTATTGGCGGCCGGCGAAATCCGCATCGTTGATTTTGCCCGCGTCTTCCGCAATCGCGAACGTGGCGCGCTGCATCATCCGGAATTCACCATGCTCGAGTGGTACAGGGCGCACGAACCCTACGAAACACTGATGGATGACTGCGCTGCTATCCTGGCCGAGGCGGCACGTGCCGCCGGCACGAAGCAATTCATCTATCGCGGCACAACGGCCGACCCTTTTGCAGCCGTCGAGCGGCTGACGGCCGCCGAGGCTTTTTCACGTCACGCCGGAATTGATCTCCCGGCGACGATCCGCAAGGGAAAAGGCGATCGCGCCGCGCTGGCGGCGCAGGCCACAAAGGCGGGGATCGCCACAGCCGGCAATGACAACTGGGGTGACATTTTCAGCCGTATTCTGGTCGAGCGGGTGGATCCCCGGCTCGGGGTCGGCCGCGCCACCATATTATATGAGTATCCGTTGCCGCTGGCGGCGCTGGCGCGGGCAAAGCCCGGCAGCGACAAGGTCGCCGAGCGCTTTGAGCTCTATGCCTGCGGCGTCGAACTCGCCAACGCGTTCGGCGAGCTGGGCGATCCGGTGGAGCAGCGCTCGCGATTTGAAGCGGCGATGGCCGAAAAGGAACGGCTCTATGGCGAGCGTTATCCGATCGATGCCGATTTCCTCGCGGCCCTGGAGTATATGCCGCCGGCAAGCGGAATTGCGCTTGGCTTCGACCGGCTGGTCATGCTGGCAACGGGCGCGCAGCGGGTCGACCAGGTGATCTGGGCCCCCGTGGCCGAGAGATGACAGAAGGCAGGTGAATCATGACGACGTTACGAACGGCTGCGCAGCTTTGCGAGCACGGTCTGGTGCCGCCTGAGCGCCGGCACGTGATCGAAAAAGTTGCCGCACGATATGCGGTGGCCTTGCCCGGGGAATTGGCCGCGCTGATCGACAGAAACGATGCGGACGATCCGATTGCGCGTCAGTTCGTTCCGGACGCGGCGGAGCTCGATCATCGGCCCGAAGAGCTTGCGGATCCCATCGGAGACGATGCGCACAGCCCGGTCGAAGGCATCGTGCACCGCTATCCCGATCGCGCGCTGCTCAAGCTGACGCACATCTGCGCGGTCTATTGCCGGTTCTGCTTTCGCCGCGAGACGGTCGGTCCCGGCAAACCGTCCGGGTTGCCGGCGGCGGCGCTGGCGGCTGCGCTCGACTACATCCGTTCCCGTCCGGAAATCTGGGAAGTCATTCTCACCGGCGGCGATCCGCTCGTCCTGTCGCCGCGGCGGCTGCGCGCCGTAATGAAGAGCCTTGCTGCCATCGGTCACGTCAAGGTCGTGCGTGTTCACACGCGGATGCCGGTGGCCGAGCCTGCCCGGGTAACGGCCGACGTGGTGCGAGCGCTGAAGATCAAGAGCAAGGCCACTTATGTCGCCGTGCACGTCAATCATCCGCGCGAGCTGACCGCAAAGGCGCGCGCGGCATGTGCGCGGTTGGCCGATGCCGGCATTCCGTTGCTGTCGCAAACGGTGCTGCTGGCCGGTGTCAACGACACGCCGGAGGTAATGGGTGAATTGATGCGCGCTTTGGTCGAGTGCCGGATCAAGCCGTATTACCTGCACCACGGTGATCTCGCGCCGGGCACCAGCCATCTTCGCACCGGTATCGCGGCCGGCCAGGAGCTGATGCGCAGTCTGCGTGGCCGTGCGTCGGGCCTGTGTCAGCCCACTTATGTGCTCGACATTCCCGGCGGCCACGGCAAATCGCCGATCGGGCCGAACTACGTAACGCGATGCGGTTCAGACGGGACGCCGGCCGTCGTCGAGGACTTCAACGGCATCCGGCACCGTTACCCGGCGCGCTAGGATCAATGTCGGAAGGACAGTATGTCGAGCAGGGCAGCCGCAACCGCCAGGCTGGCAAAGCCGATAAAGACGACCGCAATCACCGCATGCCAGACGAAAACGACGTCGCGGCGAAGGGCCTCGCCGACATGCTTGTTCTTGATCACGGTCATGACCTGACGCTCCAGGGGGAGAGCTGTTCGCAGGACGCGCAAGTTATACTCGCTATGAATCACAAGCCCCATAACTTGTACGTTAAAAAGTGCGTGAAAAAGTGCCGCAGCTGTGCATGACAGCCATGAATTTGCGGTTCCCGCGCGGGGCAATTCGTCGCTGGAAGCAAATAGCCGCAGGTTTTAGTCGATCCCGAATGGTTGCATGATAGGGGCCCGCGCTGCCGGAACGGCGGCGAAGCCTGACGCCGAGAGGCGGTCCAATTAATCGGGAATAGTGATGTGATCGGGATCCAGACCCTGCCTGTGGCGATCGACCATGGCTCTATAGGCGTCTTCGATGTGCCGCGCATAGATCCGGGTATTGAAGAGCGGTGCGGCCGGCGTGTTTTTCAAAAGCTTGTTTTTGAGTGCCGCCAGCTCGGCGGGATGAGTGGCCAGGCGGATTGCGGCTTCCTCGTATTCCTGCTGCGTCCGAACGGCAAGTTCGGGAAGGCCAACAGCGTTCAGCAGACTTGTCGCGACTCGTCCGGCGAAAGTCGTGCCGGACCGGGTGAGCACGGGAAGACCCGTCCATAGAGCGTCGCTTGCCGTTGTGTGCGCGTTGTATGGAAGCGTATCAAGAAACAGACCGGCCAATTGATGCCTTGCAAGGTGGTCCGCCAGAGGCATTCTGTCGGCGAATACCAGCCGGTCGGGAGAAATATCCCGGGCAACTGCTTCTTTAATCAGATTTGATGCGGCAACCGCATTGCTTTTGAGAAGCCACAGAACGCTTCCATCGACACGTTTCAGGATGCGCGCCCAGCAATCAAAGACGTTGGGCACGATTTTGTAATTGTTGTTGAAGCAG
>DASSRJ010000187.1:0-4359 GCA_035701845.1 Pseudolabrys sp.
CGGCGAAAGCCATGGAGCGGCGATCGGCTGCGTGGTCGACGGCTGCCCGCCGCGGATTCCGCTCACCATCGAGGACATCCAGCGCGAGCTTGACCGCCGGCGGCCCGGGCAATCGCGGTTTACGACGCAGCGGCAGGAACCCGACGCGGTCCGGATCATGTCCGGTGTTTTCACCGACGAAAAGACCGGCGAGCAGGTTACGACCGGCACGCCGATCATGCTGATGATCGAGAATGTCGACCAGCGGTCGAAGGACTATTCCGACGTCAAGGACAAATATCGTCCGGGCCACGCCGGCTACACCTACGACGTCAAATACGGCATCCACGACTACCGCGGTGGCGGCCGCGCATCTGCGCGCGAGACAGCCGCACGGGTCGCGGCAGGCGCCATCGCGCGCAAGATCGTGCCCGGGCTGACGGTGCGCGGCGCCCTGGTGCAGATGGGTCCGCATAAGGTCGACCGGTCGCGCTGGGACTGGAACGAGGTCGGTAAGAATCCTTTTTTCTGCCCCGATGCCAGGCAGGCGAAATTCTTCGAGGAGTATCTCGACGGTGTGCGCAAGGCGGGCTCGTCCTGCGGCGCCGTCATCGAGATTGTGGCCGAAGGTGTTCCGGCGGGGCTCGGGGCGCCGGTCTATGCCAAGCTTGACGGCGATCTTGCCTCCGCGCTGATGGGGATCAATGCGGTCAAAGGCGTGGAAATCGGCGACGGCTTTGCCACCGCAGCCATGAGCGGCGTCGAGAATGCCGACGAGATGCGCATGGGCAACGACGGCAAGCCGGTTTTCCTGTCGAACCATGCCGGGGGCATTCTTGGGGGGATCTCGACCGGTCAGGCCATTGTCGCGCGGTTTGCGGTCAAGCCGACATCCTCGATCCTGACCCCGCGCAAGACGGTCGACCGTTATGGCCGCGACACCGACGTCGTCACCAAGGGCCGGCACGATCCCTGTGTCGGCATCCGCGCAGTGCCGATCGGCGAGGCGATGATGGCGTGCGTGCTGGCCGATCATTATCTGATGCATCGCGGGCAGGTCGGCGAGGGAACGGCATGGCCGTTCAAGCCCTGACGCCGACTTCGAGGTAAACCAGTGTCAGACAACCATCATCGCGTCGAAGCCGCGATCAAAGCCTTCGCCAGGGGCGAAATCGTCGTCGTGACCGACGACGACGACCGCGAAAATGAGGGCGATCTGTTCGTTGCGGCCTCTCACTGCACGCCCGACAAGATGGCGTTCATGATCCGGAACACTTCGGGCATCGTCTGCGCACCGCTCGGTGCCGAGCAGGCGCGCCGCCTGCATCTCGATCCGATGGTAGCGGACAACGAAGCTCCGCTCGGCACGGCGTTCACGGTGTCGGTCGACGTCCGCCACGGCCTGACCACCGGAATTTCCGCCGATGAGCGCTGCAACACGGTGCGGGCACTCGCCAACGACAACAGCGGCGCCGCCGATTTCGTGCGGCCGGGCCATGTGTTTCCGCTGGTTGCGCGGCAGGGCGGGGTGCTCATGCGGTCCGGGCATACCGAGGCCTGCGTCGATCTCTGCCGGCTCGCCTCGTTGCCGCCGGTCGGCGTGCTGGCCGAGTTGATGAACGACAACGGCTCGGTGATGCGGGGGCCGGAAGTTGCAGCCTTCGCCGAGAAACACAACCTGGCACAGCTCTCGATCGCGGACCTGATTGCCTACCGGCAAAGCCGCGACAAGCTCGTCGAACGGGTCGGCGAATTCCAGGTGGCGTCCGAGATCGGCATTCTTCAGGGATACGCCTACGTCACGCCGTTCGATCGCGTACACCACATGGCCTTCGTTTACGGCGATATCGCGGGCGGAAAGGACATCCCGGCCAGGCTGCATCGCGCCGACGTCATCGGCGACGTCTTTGGTGGCGCCAAGTCGATTCGCGCGTCATTGGTACGCTTCAAGAAGGACGGCCGCGGGGTCATCATCTATTTGCGCGACGGCACCGCAGGCGTTCCTGTCGCCGACATTCCGCACGGCGACACCGGGACCGATGCGGCCCGCTCGCAGCAGTGGCGCGAGATCGGCTTGGGCGCGCAAATCCTCAAGGATCTCGGCATTTCCTCGATCCGCCTGCTGGCATCGAGCAAACGCACTTATGTCGGGCTGGGCGGTTTCGGCATCGAGATCGTGACGACGGAAAGGCTGGAAAGCTGAGCGAGCGGCCTTTTTTTCGCCGGTGCCGCATGCCAGCATCAAGGCATGGGGCGATGGTGTCGTAATCTCGCAGTCTTTGCTGCCGGTGCTGCCGGTGCTGCCGTCGCGGTCGCCGGCCTCGCGCTGGCAGCGCCGACGCTGCCAAAATTTGCCGATACGCGTGCGAGCGCCATTCCGGTCGACGTCGAGCTCGTGCTTGCCGTCGATGTTTCCTATTCCATGGATCCGGACGAGCAGGCCTTGCAACGCGAAGGATACGTGCTGGCGCTCACGTCGAAAGAATTTCTGCAGGCACTGCGTCACGGCGCGCACGGCAAGATCGCAGTCACCTATTTCGAATGGGCGGGGCAGTCCGACCAGAAGATTGTGATGCCATGGCGGCTGATCGACGGGCCGGAATCCGCTGACGCGGTTGCCGCCGAGATTGCGCGCGCGCCGTATCGGCGCGCGTCGCGCACGTCGATTTCCGGTGCGCTGCGTTTTGCCAGGCCGCTGTTCGACGACAGCGGCTACAAGGGTTTGCGCCGCGTGATCGACGTGTCCGGTGACGGCGCCAACAATGCCGGTCCGCTCGTTGAACTCACGCGCGATGATGTTCTCACCGCCGGCATTACGATCAATGGCCTGCCCATCATGCTTAAGCGGCCCTATGCGGGCACATTGGATATCGAAAATCTCGACGAATACTACGAGGACTGCGTGATCGGCGGGCCGGGTTCTTTTGTCATTCCGATCCGCGAGCGCGAAAAGTTTATCGAGGCGACGCGCACCAAGCTCGTGCTGGAAGTTGCAGGCCGGCAGCCTGAGCCACGGACGGTGCCCACTGCATCTCGGGCGCGCGTGTCCTGCACCATCGGCGAGAAGCTGTGGCAGGAGCGCTGGGGCGGCTACCAGTAGCTATCGGACTATTGAAAAACTCTCTGTTGTCATTCCGGACGCCGCCAATGGGTCCGCGCGAAGCGCGTCAGCGCGTAGGCGGAAAGCGGGGACCCAGGAGGCAAATTGAAAGTCCCAGAGTATTGGCCCTGGATTCCCGCATAGGCGTGCGCAAGCACGCCGTCCTTCGGACGGCTATGCGCGGGAATGAGCGGAAAGGCAATGCACCAACTCGAACGGACTCTGCTCTAGGCCGGCGGATCGAATCCGGCGTGGGTCCAGGCCGCGCGGTGCGCCGGGTCTGTCATGAATGAAATGAACGCCGCGGCAGCGTCGGGCGCCGTGCTCGTCGCGGTGACGGCCGCGCCATAAATGGTCGTGAGCTGGATCGCAGCCGGTAGCGGGCCGACGACGGTCAGGCCGTCGGTGTTTACCACCTCGCTCTTCGGATAAAAGCCGATCTCGGCCTCCCCGCTCGCAACAACCTGCACGCCGCCTTCAAGCGCCGGGCGATGAATGATCTTGCCTTTCATCGCGCCGGCGATGCCGAGCTGCTCGACCAGTTTTCCCATGTGCGTGCCGCTCGGCGTCGCGCCGGGCGTCGCATGCGTGATGGCGCGGCTGTTGAGCATCGCCTGCTTGACCGTCTCGGGCGTCGACAGGTCCGGCTTCGGGGTGCCCGCGCGCACCACCGCGTTGATGCTCACCAGGCCAAGGACCGCGCGGCCCTGCGCGCGCACGACATTGTCCTTCTGGTAGCCGTCGAGGATGTTGGTCGGCATCACCAGGACATCGGCCTTCTCACCGGCCGCCAGTCTGTCGCGCAGCGCCGACATCACCGCAAAGACGTAATCGACCTTGTTGCCCGACTGGCGCTCGAACTGCGGCGTCAATTGCAGAAAAATTTCCTTCGGCGCGCCGCCGCTCATGATGCGAATTGTGGCCATTGCGAATTCCTAGAGCTTGAAGGTTTCGAGCGTGCCCGGATGGAACATCTCTTCCACCGTTACCAGGCGCGGCGACAGGCCCTGCGAATGGTGGTGATGCAGGAACGTCTCCAGCGTCTTGCGGTTGGCGGCGACGCCATAGGACCAGAAGTCCTCACCCATCAGCGCCCGTGCCTCCGAAAGCCTCTCCTCGACGAACGGCAGCGTCACCTTCGTTGCCGAGGTGTCGCTCAGTTGCGCGAGCGCCATTTTCTTGGCCTGCTCGAAGGCCTTGAACACCGCTCCCGGCAGCCAGGGATGCTTTTCGGCCAAAGTGCGCCTCACACCGACCAGGTGCATGATCGGAAAAATGCC
>DASSRJ010000188.1:0-29747 GCA_035701845.1 Pseudolabrys sp.
CGCGTTTTCACGCAAGCGGGCACGTCACTCGACGCCGCTCGCGGACTCGTATGGTTTCGCCTCGCCGCCGATGCTGATGAGTTTCTGACCATTGCGAAATTCCGGGCCCTGCGCAAACTCTGGGCGAGGATCGAGAAAGCAAGCGGCCTAGTGCCAAAGCCAATCTTTATATCCGCGGAAACGGCGTGGCGGATGATGAGCACACGCGATCCTTACGTGAACATGCTGCGCACGACAATCGCCGTGACCGCGGCAGGCGTCGGCGGTGCCAATGCAATCAACGCCCTCCCCTTCACAATTGCGCTTGGCCTGCCGGATGCTTTCGCGCGCCGCGTGGCCCGAAACATGCAACTCATCCTTCTGGAAGAATCAAATCTCTATCGCGTGACCGATCCGGCGGCCGGCGCCGGCGGCATTGAGACCATGACGGCGGAGATCGCGAAAACAGCGTGGTCGCTGTTTCAGGAGATCGAAGCTGCCGGAGGCGCGGCAATTGCCATCGAGCAAGGCTTGCTGCAGAAAAAAGTCACGGCGACCCGTGCAGAGCGTCTTAAGGCCACCGCACGCCGCAAGGATGCACTCACCGGCGTGAGTGATTACCCCGATCTTGGCGAGTTACCGGTGAATGTGCTCGACGTGGCGCGCGTTACCGCACCGCCGATGCCCGCCGGAGTGACTTTTGAGGGGCTTCCACCAATGCGTCTGGCCGAACCGTTCGAAGCCTTGCGCGACGCGTCCGACCGCGCGCTGGCCAAGACCGGCGCACGGCCGAAAGTCTTTCTGGCCAATCTCGGCAAGCTGTCGGAATTCACGACGCGGGCAACCTTCGCCAAGAATTTTTACGAGGCCGGCGGCATCGAGGCCGTGAGAAATGATGGATTCAAGAGCCAGGCCGACATGGTCGCCGCCTTCAAGGCGTCGGGCGCAAAACTTGCCTGCCTGTGTTCGTCCGACAAAGTCTATGAGAGTGAAGCACCGGATGCCGTCAAGGCGCTCGCTGCAGCCGGTGCGATCGTGCATCTCGCCGGCCGGCCGGGCGAAAGCGAGAAAAGTTGGCGTCAGGCAGGCGTGAAAGACTTTATTTATATGGGATGCGACGCGCTTTCGACCCTGCAAGCAGTACATGGTATTCTTGGAGTGAAATGAATCAGATTCCGAACTTCGCTAACGTCGATTTCGACGATACGGCCGTGCCTTCCGGCGACGGCCCGGCCACTTCTTGGGCGACACCGGAAGGCATCGCCGTCAAGCCGGCTTATGGCGAAAAAGACGTCGCCGGCCTCGACTTCCTCGACACCTATCCGGGCAAGGCGCCGTATCTTCGCGGCCCCTATCCCGCGATGTACGCGGCGCAGCCCTGGACGATCCGGCAATATGCCGGCTTCTCCACCGCCGAGGATTCCAATGCCTTCTACCGCCGCAATCTCGCGGCGGGTCAGAAGGGCCTCTCAATCGCTTTCGATCTCGCCACGCACCGCGGCTATGACAGCGATCACCCGCGAGTCTCAGGCGATGTCGGCATGGCGGGCGTTGCAATCGACTCGATCTACGACATGCGCACGCTGTTTTCGGGAATCCCGCTCGACCAGATGAGCGTGTCGATGACGATGAACGGCGCGGTACTGCCGGTGCTCGCGCTCTACATCGTTGCAGCGGAAGAGCAAGGTGTTCCGCACGCAAAACTGTCGGGCACGATCCAGAACGACATTCTCAAAGAATTCATGGTGCGCAACACCTACATCTACCCGCCCGGACCGAGCCTGCGCATTATCTCCGACATCTTTGCCTACACGTCGGCGGAAATGCCGAAATTCAATTCGATCTCGGTTTCCGGCTATCACATGCAGGAAGCCGGGGCGACGCAGGACCTCGAACTCGCTTATACGCTTGCCGATGGCGTGGAATATGTGCGCGCCGGATTGAAGGCCGGTCTTACCATCGATCAGTTTGCCCCGCGCATCTCATTCTTCTGGGCGATCGGTATGAACTATTTCATGGAGATCGCCAAGCTGCGCGCCGCGCGACTGCTCTGGGCCAAGCTGATGAAACCGTTCAAGCCCGACGATTCGCGCTCGCTCTCCCTCCGCACGCATTGCCAGACGTCCGGCTGGTCGCTCGCCGCGCAGGACGTGTTCAATAATGTCGCGCGCACGATGATCGAGGCAATGGCGGCGACGCAAGGCCAGACCCAGTCGCTGCACACCAACGCGCTGGATGAGGCGCTGGCGCTGCCGACTGATTTTTCGGCGCGGATCGCGCGCAATACCCAGATCGTCCTGCAACAGGAAGCGGGCGCCACCCGCATCGTCGATCCGTGGGGAGGCTCTTATTACATCGAGCGGCTGACATACGAGCTCGCGCACAAAGCCTGGGGCCACATCGAAGAGGTCGAAGGTCTCGGCGGCATGGCCAAGGCGATCGAAGCGGGCATCCCCAAGCTGCGCATCGAAGAGGCGGCTGCGAAGACCCAGGCTCGCATTGACGCCGGCATGCAGTCCGTCATAGGGGTCAACAAATATCCGCCGACCGACGAAGCGCCGATCGACGTGCTCAAGATCGACAATTCGGCCGTGCGTGCCCACCAGATCGAAAAACTCAAGCGTCTGAAGGCCGAACGCGATCCGGCGGCGTTGCAGGAGGCACTCGATGCGCTCACGCGCGCAGCCGACCGCGGCAATGGCAATCTGCTCGCCCTCGCCGTCGATGCCGCACGCGCCAAGGCAACCGTCGGCGAGATTTCATCGGCGCTGGAAAAGGTATTCGGCCGCCATCGCGCCGAGATAAAAGCGATTACAGGGGTCTACAAGCGGGAGGTCGGCATGACCGGCGCCGTTGAACGTGTCCGCACGGCCGTTGAAGCGTTTGAATCGGCCGAAGGCCGCCGCCCGCGTCTGCTCGTCGCCAAAATTGGGCAGGACGGGCACGACCGCGGCCAGAAAGTCATCGCTTCGGCATTTGCCGACCTGGGCTTTGACGTCGATATCGGTCCGCTTTTCGCAACCCCGGCCGAAGCAGCCCGCCAGGCCGTCGAGAACGACGTCCATATTCTCGGCGTATCTTCGCTCGCAGCCGCCCATTTGACGCTGGTGCCGGAGCTGAAGGCCGAACTCAAGAAACAGGGTCGTGACGACATCATGATCGTGGTCGGTGGCGTCGTGCCGCCGCAGGATTACGACGCGCTCATGAAGGCCGGCACGGAAGCGATCTTTCCTCCGGGCACGGTGATCGCCGAAGCTGCGGAAAAGCTGCTGAAAAAGCTCAACAAACGGCTCGGGCACAGCGAAGAGGCGGCAGAGTGAGGCAGCCCTTCTTCCGCGTCGCCGCCGCTATCCTTTGCACATTGTTTTTGTCGGGCTGCATTGACTCGCTCGGGCCGCTCCTTCCGGACGCACAACCTGTATTGGGAGAGCAATTGCGGCTCCAGTTCTACTCGTTGCGCAAGGGGATTGCCGACGAACCCGCGCAGGCAACCTATAAATGGGACCGCGGAGCGTATCAGCGCACGGGCGGCGGCATGACGGATATCGCCTCGTTCTCGGTTCACCCGCTGGCACGAGGCATCTTTGTCGTTCAGAGCGCAGCTGCAAAGCGCCCCGGCGTGTTCGAATATGCGATTGCGCGCAGGCTCGCGGACGGCGTTTACCAGGTGGTCGCCATCGATGAGGCTGATGCCGGCCGGGTGACGCGCGCGCGTTACTGCAAGCGCACCAGTGACTCGTCTTGCCGCATCGAAACGCGCAACCAGCTTTACGCCTTCGCGCGCGCCACGGCCGAGCGAAAAAGAGGCCAAGGTGGCCTTGTGCTTCGCCTTGCGGATGGCGTTGCAGAATCCTCGCGCTAGCATGATCATTCCCGGGGCTTGAGGAATCGATGGCTTCGCGCAACCTGCCGCCTGCCGACCTTGTTCGGGGCGTCCGCTCGGGCGACCGCGCGATGCTTGCGCGAGCAATCACGCTCATCGAGAGCAAGCGCGCGGACCACCGCAGAACCGCGCACCAGCTTGTGCAGGAAGTGCTGCCGCTCACCGGCAAAGGCGTCCGACTCGGCATTACGGGCGCGCCGGGCGCCGGAAAATCGACCACGATCGATGTCCTCGGCACCCATCTGACCGGCAAAGGCCACAAGGTCGCCGTTCTTGCTGTTGACCCGTCTTCGACGCGGACCGGCGGCTCCATTCTCGGCGACAAGACGCGCATGGCGCGCCTCGCAAGCGATCCGCATGCGTTCGTGCGGCCGTCACCGTCGTCCGGCACGCTCGGGGGTGTCGCGGCAAAGACGCGCGAAACCATGCTCGTCTGCGAAGCAGCCGGCTACGACGTCGTCATGGTGGAGACCGTTGGCATCGGCCAGTCGGAGACGGCGGTCGCCGACATGACCGATTTTTTCCTGGTGCTGATGCTGCCGGGCGCCGGCGACGAATTGCAGGGTCTCAAGAAAGGCATCGTCGAGCTCGCAGACATGATTGC
Organism: Pseudolabrys sp.; assembly: GCA_035701845.1. Taxonomy (GTDB): domain Bacteria; phylum Pseudomonadota; class Alphaproteobacteria; order Rhizobiales; family Xanthobacteraceae; genus Pseudolabrys. Next base: position 4,467 of record DASSRJ010000188.1, read on the forward strand.
CGTCAACAAGGCCGATGGCGACAACATCAAGCGGGCCAAGGTTGCGGCAGCAGACTACAAGGCCGCGCTCAACATCCTCGTCCCGCAGTCGGCCTCCTGGACTCCACCGGTCATCACCTATTCCGCGCTTACCGGCAACGGCATCGAGGAGCTGTGGGCCCACGTCATCGCGCACAAAGAGAAAATGACCGCAACGGGCGAGCTGGCAAAACGGCGGCGCGAGCAGCAGGTGAAATGGATGTGGACCATGCTCGAGGAGCGCCTGACCGCGCGGCTGCGCAGCGATGCCTCGGTGCGCGCCAAGCTTCGGCAGATGGAGAACCAGGTGGCCGCCGGCAAGCTTGCCCCGACTTTGGCCGTCGAAGAGATCGCGAAGCTCCTCGGCGTCTGATGCCTCTCACCATCCTCGTCACCGGATTCGGGCCGTTTCCAGGTGCACCGTTCAACCCGACTGCCTCCCTCGCCCAAAGCGTTGCGCGTGCGCGCCGTCCTGCCTTGGCCGACGTGAAACTCGTCGCCCACATATTTCCGACAAGTTATGCGGCGGTCGATCGCGAATTGCCGGCGCTGATTGCCAAGCACAGACCGGATGCCTTGCTGATGTTCGGCCTTGCACCGCGTGCGCGTGGCCTCCGCGTGGAAACCCGCGCGCGAAATGCTCTGGCCCTCCTGCCTGATGCCGGCGGCGCATCATTGGGGCGCCGGGCCATCGCGCTCAGCGGGCCGGCGTCGTTAAAACTGCGGACGCCAGCTCGTCTGCTGCTTGCTGCGCTTCGCGGTCGGCGGCCTGGCGCCACGCTCTCACGCGATGCCGGGCGCTACCTCTGCAACTACCTGTGCTGGCGCGCTGCCGAAACGGCTTCGACCGGCACCGGACCACGGTTGGCAAGCTTCATTCACGTACCGCCGGTCCGCCGCGGCCCGAGGCGAAAGCGCGAGAAGGCATTGGCGAGCCTCAACGACCTGGCGGTTGCCGGGGCCCGCGCTCTTGTCGCTTTAGTCGCGGCAGTACGGCGTTAACTTCCCCGGCGCATCATATGCGCCATGCCGATCGACCGCCGCAGCCTGCTGATTGGTTCGCTTTCTGGCGTCGCCGCATTGACCGTGCCGCTTTCGGCCTATGGCATCGACGCTGCCCAGTTCGGCGTTCGGCCCGGCGCTCCGGATGATCAGAGCCGGGCGCTGCAGCGCGCCATCGATCAGGCTGCGCGTACGCGCGCACCACTGATACTGGTGCCTGGCGTCTACCGCGCGGGCGATCTCAAGCTTCGGGACGGTGCCCAGCTCCTCGGCGTGCGGGGTGCCACGTACCTCGTGCTGACACGCGGCCCTTCATTACTGTCGGGAGAAGCCGGCGATCACATTACGGTCTCCGGCCTGGTGCTGGATGGCGACGGCCAGCCATTGCCGCAAAACCGCGGGCTCGTTCATCTCGTTGCTTCGAAATCGGTCCGCATCTCCGACTGCGAATTTGCGCGCGCTGGCGGAAACGCCGTTGCGCTCGAGCGTTGCGAGGGGCAAGTCACGGGCAACTCGATCACGGGCGCGGCTGACAATGCGATTTTCTGCAATGACAATTTTGGTGTCATTATTTCCGCCAACACCATTCGCGACTCCGGCAATGGCGGCATTCGGGTCTGGCAAAGCGTGAAGCGGCACGATGGCAGCGTGGTTGCCGACAATACGATCGAAGATACCGAGGCGCGCGCGGGAGGCACCGGCGAGAACGGTAATGCCATCAATGTTTTTCGCGCGGCCAATGTGATCGTCCGCAACAACATCATTCGCCGGGCAGCCTTCTCCGCCATTCGCGGTAACGCCGCGGCCAATATCCAGATCATCGGCAATAATTGCGCGTCACTGAAAGAAACCGCGCTCTATTCGGAATTTGATTTCGAAGGCGCAATCGTCGCGAACAATGTCGTCGACACTGCGGAGAACGGAATCTCGGTCACCAATTTCAATAACGGCGGGAGGCTTGCGACCGTTCATGGCAACCTGATCCGGAACATCGGCGTGCAGCGCCCTGACACCGTTCCCGAGGATGCCGGCATCGGCATAGGCATCGAGGCGGAAACCGCGGTGACCGGGAATGTGATCGAGAATGCCGCACAGATCGGAATCCGTGCCGGCTGGGGTCCTTACCTTCGCAATGTGACCGTGAGCGGCAACGCGATCCGCAACGCCGCCATAGGGATTGCGGTGTCGGTCGCGCCCAAAGCCGGTGATGCCGTTGTTTCAGGTAACGTCATTGCCGGAGCCCGGTTTGGTGCGGTCGTTGCCATGGAATGGGCCAAGATCGTATCGGGCGATCTCGCCAAGGATGGCGCCGCACGCTATCCGCAACTCGCCATCGACAATAATCAAACGCGGTAGTCGCCACCTTTAGGCCGGAATGCCTCTATAATCCGCAACCATGACGTCCACCCGGTCGCCGCGCCGCCATATCACGACTGTAATGTTTGCCATTCTCCTTCTTTTCATCGCACCCATCCTCGCCCGTGCCGCCCTGTACGCGCTGAGCGAGGATCCACGCTCGTGGCGCGATGCCGACTGGTCGAGCACCGGGCTTTTGCCGGCTGCGGCCGAATCCGCGCCTGCGCGGGTCATTATCTTCACCGGTACCGCCGGCGCCTGGAAAGGCATATTTTCGGTGCACAGCTGGATCGTGCTCAAGCGTGCGAACGAGCCACGCTGGCAGCGTTATGACGTGGTCGGTTGGGGTCAACCGATCCGGCTCAACAATTGGCCGGTCGACGGAAAATGGTACGGCAACAAGCCGGTTATGCTGGCGGACATTTCCGGGCCCGAAGCCGAAAAGCTGATCCCGCGCATCGAGGCCACAGTGAAGGACTATAACTACGCACGAACGGGCGACTACCGGATCTGGCCGGGCCCGAACAGCAACAGCTTCATTGCCGCAATCCTGCGTACGGTGCCGGAGCTTGGTCTTGCATTGCCGTCGAACGCGATCGGCCGTGACTTCCGGCATGGCGTCTATGCCGGGCAAACGGACAGCGGCACCGGTTTTGAAATCAACCTGCACGGCCTCGCCGGGATAAAGCTCGGCTGGGTCGAGGGCCTCGAAGTCAATGTCCTGGGCCTGGTCGCAGGTCTCGACTTGCGTCATCCCGGCGTGAAGTTGCCCGGCTTCGGACGGATTGGCCTTGACTTGCCGGTCACGACCGCACTGGCTCGCTGAACTCCAGCCACCTCCTTGATGTGGTGGCTCCGCCTGGCGTATTTCCTCGACGCCGATCCGAGACGACTCGCACAACGCCATGGCTATGTCCCCGCCGAACACCGGTCCCGTGTCAATTGCGATTCTGGCGAAGGCACCGATACCGGGCTTCGCCAAGACCGGGCTCATCCCCACAATCGGAGCGCACGCGGCAGCGGTTCTGCAGGAACGCCTGACCGAGCGCACAGTCGCGACGGCGTTCGCCGCCGGCATCGGCCCCGTCATTCTGTGCTGCGCGCCCGATGCCACCCACGACAGCTTTCTGAAGATGGTCGCGCGCATGAAGATCACACTCAGGCCGCAGCCAACCGGCGATTTCGGTACGCGGATGCTTGCGGCGATGGCCGGCAGCGCCGGACCGGTTCTGGTAATTGGCACCGACTGCCCTGCCCTGAGCGAGGTCCACCTTCGCAGCGCTGCGACGGCATTGCACGACGGCACCGACGTTGTCCTCATTCCCGCCGAGAACGGCGGTTTCGTGCTTCTCGGAATGCGCAAGGCGCAGCCGGCGCTCTTTTCCAATATTGCCTGGAGCGGCGGCACGGTGCTCGCTGAGATGCGAGCGCGGATGGTCGAACAGCGTCTTACGCTGGTCGAACGTCCGCCTCTTTGGGACGTCAACATGGAAATCGATCTCGCGCGTCTCGAACGCGAATTTCCCGAGCTCAGGCTTTAGCGGTCACTGCAGTCGGATCGATACGAGACCGCCGACAATGAGGCACGCGGCCATGACCCGTACCGCGCGCAAAGGTTCTTTCAAAACAATAACGGCAATCGCGGCGCCGAAAAGGACGCTCGTCTCGCGCAAGGTGGCGACGATCGCAATGGGGGCCGCCGTCATGGCCCAGATCGCGATACCATAGGACAGGACCTGCAAGGCGCCTCCGGCAAAGCCCCGCAGCCAGAAGCGCTGCATCGCCGGAATGACGTCCCGTCCGTCGCGGTAGAGCGCGTACGGCACCATCACCACCGCAATTCCAATAAACAGCCAGACCGAATAGCCATTCGGGTTCGCCGATAGCCGGGCTCCGATACCGTCGATCACGGAATAGGCGCAAATCGTCAGCGCGGTGAACAGCGCAAAGCCTATCGCCCGACGGTCGATTTCGGCAAACTGCCGTCCCCCGCGTGCAGAGAGAAGCAAAACACCTGCGACAAGCGCGACAATCCCGGTCCAACCCAGCGCGCTTAATTTTTCGCCGACAAAGATCGAGGTGATGGCGGCTGTCATCAAGGGAGCCGAGCCGCGCGCGATCGGATAGACCTGACCGAGATCGCCGGTACGATAGCTTTCGATCAGCGACGCGAAATAGACCAGGTGAATGACGACCGAGGCCGCCAGCCACGGCCAGGCTGCCCACGCAGGCGCGCCCACGAAAGGGGAAAGCGCAAGCGCCACGATGCCGGAGCCCACGGAAATCAAGGTCGTCGTCGAGAGCGGATCGAGGCCGACCTTGATCAGGGCGTTCCAGCCGGCATGGCATGCGGCGGCAAACAAAACGGCGAGAAAAACAGAGGTTTCCATGAGAAGGCTTTATCGCCGGCCCAGATGCGGCAATGTGCGAGCCGGGCAATTCGTGAGAGCAAGCTTGACAGGCATAGAAAGCGAGTAACCGCCGCGGAACCGGAAATTTATAGCGACCTATACTTTAGTGACTAGCCGTCCGCACGGGCCGAGGGTATCGTTTTCAAAACGCCGAATAATGGCGCCATCCGGGAGGAGACCATGGGACAATCACGTCTGTCGCGTCGTGCCGTTCTTAAGACTGCCGCCCTCGGTTCCGCGGCAGCAATCACTGCTCCGTATGTCAGCGGCGTCTATGCCGCAGGTTCGCTCTCACTCGGTTGCTGGGACCATTGGGTACCCGGCGCCAACAAGGCCCTCGACAAGATCTGCAAGGAGTGGGGCGACAAGAATAAAGTCGACGTTCACATCGACTACATCACCTCACAAGGCGAGAAGGACAAGCTGACGGCTGCGGCCGAGGCGCAAGCCGGCACCGGCCACGACATCATGTCTCATCGTGACTGGAACATCCGGATTCACGAGCGTCTGCTTGAGCCGCTCGACGACGTCGCCAATCAACTGATCAAGCAATACGGCCCGATCAGCCCGGTTGCCGAATATCTCGCCAAGATCAAAGGCACCTGGCGCGGAATCCCGACTGCGATCGGCAGCCAGGTGAAGCCCTGTCAGTCGCGCTTCGATCTGTACAAGAAGCATTGCGACGTCGATCTGGTCGACATGTTCCCGGCCGACGAGTCCAAATACGACAAGGCCAAGACCGACAAATGGACCTGGGATCTTTATCTCGACTGCGCCCAGAAGCTGCACAAAGCCGGCTATCCGGTCGGGCTGCCGATGGGTCAGGCCAGCGACGCGGTCGACTGGGTCGGCGCGTTGTTTAATTCCTTCGGCGTCGTGTTCGTCGACGCCAAGGACAACATCAAGATCAATTCGAACGAAACCCGGACGGCGATGGAGTATCTCAAGAAACTGATGGCGGTAAATCCGCCTGAAGTTTACGCGTGGGACGATGCCGGCAATAACCGCTGGATCATTTCGGGCAAGGGGTCGGCCATCATGAATCCGCCGAGCTCCTGGGCCGTCGCCAAGCGTGACAACCCCGAAGTGGCAAAGAACATCTGGCTGCACGCCATGCCGAAGGGACCGAAAGGCCGCTTCGTCGGGCAGCTTCCGCAGTTCTATGGCCTGTGGAGCTTCTCGAAGAACAAGCCGGCGGGCAAAGACCTTCTGCTGCACATGTCACAGAAAGAGTCGATCGCGCAGCTGGTGGCGGCTTCGGTCGGTTACGATCTTCCGTCGTTCAAGAGCATGTACGATCTCGACACATGGAAGACGGTCGAGCCGCCGAAGGGCGTGGTCTACAGCTACCCGCCGCGCGGCGACGAGCAAACCTCGATGTTCGGCGCACCCGCCCGCTCCGAAGTTGGCGCCCAGATGTACAATCAGGCGATCAACACCGTGATGGTGGCAAAGTTCACGCAGGGCAACGAGAAGCTCGACGACGTCATCAAGTGGGCCGAGAAGGAGCTCGAAGGTACGCTCCGCGCCTGACTTAACCCGTCGTACAACGGGCGGCATGCCGGCCGCATTGGCCGGCATGCGAGATGCTGAACCGCGAGCGAATGATGGCCGTTAATTAGTCGGAGGCAGCCCGATGGCAGACACGGTCCACAGCTGGGCTCCGGCCTTGCGTCGTCCGGACGCCAAGCCGGCCGCCCGGCGTGGTTTTGCCAAGTTCATGCGGCAACGCCCGACGATCGCGTTTTTGATGTGTCTGCCGCTGATCGCCATTGTCTTCAGCCTCGTCGTCTATCCGGCCTTCTATTCGATTTATCTGTCGATGCTGAACAAGTCGCAGACCCGCTTTCTGGGCCTCGGCAACTTCAGCTATCTGCTCTCCCGCGATGTCTTCTGGATGGTGGTGTGGCAGTCGGCAATCTTCGCGCTGTCCGCCGTCTTCTTCAAAGCGGTCATCGGCCTCATCACCGCTCATCTCATCAACAACCTGCCGAGCAAGGGCCAGCGTAAATGGCGCGGAATGCTGCTGGTGCCGTGGGTAATCCCGCTGGCGCTGTCGTCGCTCGGCTGGTGGTGGCTGTTTGATCCAACACACTCCGCGTTCAACTGGATTCTCACCGGCCTCGGCTTCAATGAAATTCCCTGGCTCAGCGATCCCTATTGGGCCCGATTTTCGGTCATTCTGGTCAACGTATGGTATGGCGCGCCGTTCTTTCTGATCATGTATCTCGCGGCGCTCAAGTCGGTGCCCGAACAGCTTTACGAGGCGGCGGCGATTGACGGTGCCAATGCCTGGCAGAAATTCGTGCACATCACGTTGCCGATGATGCGCAATATTATCGCCATTACGGTGCTGTTCTCGTTGATCGTCACATTCGCCAATTTCGACATCGTGCAAATCATGACGGCCGGGGGGCCGCGCAACATGACCCACGTGTTCGCGACCTATGCCTTCCTGCTCGGTATCCGGTCGGGTGACTTGCCGCTCGGTGCGGCCACGTCCCTGTTCATGTTCCCGATCCTCGCCATCGCCGCGGTCTTCATCCTGCGCGGCGTGCGCAAGCGCGGGAGGGAAATCGGATGAGTTCAACGACGTTGGCAATGCCGGCCGGCCGGGCCGCGCGCAAGCACGCCAGCCTCAGGCGCGATCGCCGCTGGGCGCTGATAACGTCCTACGTATTCCTGGTGATCTTCGCGATCTTTTTCCTGGTGCCGCCCTACTACATGGTGGTTACCGCGCTTAAAAGCGACGCCGAGGTTGCTCACATGGCAACCAACCCGTGGATCATCGCCAACGGCATCACGCTTGATCAGTTCAAAATCCTGTTCACGCAGACCGATTTCCTGATCTTCTTCAAGAACACAGCCATCGTGACGACCTGTGTCGTCGTGATCACCATGGTGGTGAGCGTGCTCGCGGCATTTTCGCTCGGGCGCATGCGCTTCTGGGGCTCGAGCATCCTGGCGACGGGAATCTTCCTCACCTACCTCGTGCCGGACACCCTGCTGTTCCTTCCCCTGTTTCAGATCGTGAAGGCCATCGGCCTGCTCAATTCATACTGGGGCATGGTGCTGGTTTATCCGACGCTGACGGTTCCGTTCTGCACCTGGATCATGATCGGATACTTCCAGTCGATCCCGAAGGAACTCGACGAGGCGGCCCTGATCGACGGCGCCGGCCACATGCAGATGCTGCTGAAGATTTTCATTCCGGTGGCCCTGCCCGGCATCATTGCGGCAACCATCTTTGCCTTCACGGTCTCCTGGGCAGCCTTCGTCTATCCGATGGCGTTCTTATATTCGTCGGATCAGCAGGTTCTCACCGTCGGCACCGTGACGAGCCTGATCCGCGCCGACGTCTATAAGTGGGGCATGTTGATGGCTGGAGCACTGACCGCAGCCGCCCCGCCACTGGTCATCTACGCATTTCTCATGGATTACTACATCGCCGGACTGACCGCCGGAGCCACAAAGGGCTGAACACCATGGCCGAAGTCGCGTTGCATCAGGTCGTCAAGAAATTCGGCGATGTAGAGGCTGTCCGCGCCATCGACCTCGATATTCCCGACAACGAATTCGTCGTGCTGGTCGGCCCGTCGGGCTGCGGCAAGAGCACGACGCTGCGGATGATTGCAGGACTGGAAGAGGTCACATCCGGAGACATCTCGATCGGAGGCGAAGTCGTCAACGATCTGCCGCCCAAAGACCGTGATATTGCGATGGTGTTCCAGAATTATGCGCTCTATCCGCACATGACGGCGTACGAGAACATGTCATTCGGCCTGAAACTGCGGAAGTTCCCCAAGGACGAGATCCGCCAGCGAGTTGAGCATGCCGCCCGCATCCTCGACATTACCGAGCTGCTCGACCGCCGCCCGAAAGCGCTCTCCGGCGGCCAGCGCCAGCGCGTCGCGATGGGCCGCGCCATTGTCCGCAATCCAAAGGTCTTTCTGTTCGACGAGCCGCTGTCCAATCTCGACGCCAAGCTGCGCGTGCAGATGCGCACCGAAATCAAGCGCGTGCACCAGAAGGTCAAGACGACGACCGTCTATGTGACCCACGACCAGGTCGAGGCGATGACGCTGGCCGACCGGGTCGTGGTGATGAACCAGGGGCGTATCGAGCAGATCGGCACGCCGCACGAGCTCTACCATCATCCGCGCACGCGATTTGTTGCGGGTTTCATCGGCTCACCGGCGATGAATTTCATCCCCTGCCGGCTTGAGCAGGCCGGTTCGGGTCTGCGGGCGTGCGTTTCGGACACGATTGCGCTGCCCGTTCCGGCAGCACGCGAAGCCCGCTACCGGCCGGTCGTTGGCAAGGAGTTGATCCTCGGCCTGCGGCCCGAGCACATTACCGAGCCGCGCCACAACGGTCGCGCCGAGGGCTGCGATTTCGAAGTCACCCTTGACGTCGTCGAGCCTATGGGCATGGAGACGATGGTCTTTTTCTCCGTCAAAGGGACGGAAATCTGCGGCCGGGTCGAGCCGAGCAGCGCGGGCGATGCGGGCACCAAAATGCGCCTGCACGCCAATGTCGATCATATGCACCTGATCGACCCAGCAAGCGGGGCGGTCATTTAGCGCTTGTTCAGGCTTTCGCTGCGGCTGGCGCCCAGAGTTTCGGCCCCGCGCGCTGATACTGCGGAGGCCGCGCCACATCCGCCCCCAGCGCCTTTGCGGCATGCCAGCCCCAATGCGGATCGTCGAGAAAACAGCGCGCCATCGACACCATGTCAGCCTCGCCTTTGGCGACGATTTCTTCAGCGTGCTCGGGCTTGACGATTAGCCCGACGGTGCGGGTCGGAATATTCGCTTCCCGTTTCACCCGCGCCGCGATCGGGACGTTGTAACCGGGCTCAGTCGGGTTGCGGATGTCGGCGGCGACGCCGCCGGACGAGATGCAGATGAAATCGATCCCCTCGCCCTTCAGGGCCCGCGAGATCGCCACGGCGTCGTCAGGCGTCAATCCGCCCTCGCGCCAATCGCTGCCGGTGATACGCGCGCCGAGCACGACCGTTTTCGGCACCGCCGCCCGCACCGCGCGCGCGATCGACAGCGGAAAGCGCAAGCGGTTTTCCAGTGAGCCGCCATACTGATCGTTGCGCTTGTTTGAAATCGGCGACATGAAACCGTGTGCCAGATAGCCGTGCGCCATATGCAGCTCGATCTCGTCGAACCCGATCCGCAGCGCACGTTGAGCGGCTGAAACAAATGCCGCGCGCACGCGCTCCATATCAGCCTCGGTTACCTCGCGCGGCGTATGCCAGCCATCCCCGAACGGAATCGGCGAGGCCGCAATCGTCGGCCAGGGATCCGCCTCCGGCTTCAAGGGTCCCGCGCCTTCCCACGGACGCTGTGCCGAGCCCTTCCGGCCGGAGTGAGCGATCTGGATCCCGAATTTTGCGCTGCCCATGCGTCGGGCCTGCGCGACCACGCGCGCCAGTGCGGCTTCGTTGTCGTCGGAATAAAGGCCGAGACAGCCATGGGTGATGCGGCCATGCCGCTCGACATGGGTTGCCTCGACGATGACCAACGCGGCGCCGGAATGCGCCATCATGCCGAGATGCATCAGATGCCAGTCATTGGCGCAGCCGTCGTCGCCGGAATACTGGCACATCGGCGACACGACGATGCGGTTGGCAAGCTCGAGACCGGCAAGGCGAATGGGCGTGAACAGGCTGCTGGACATGATGGTGATTTGGCTCGTGGCGGGGAAATCAACGCCGGCACCGGCGCTGGTGAACCGACATCAGATAGCCGATGACGGCAGCGGCGTCACGCGTGTCTTAAGTGGCCGGAAGCATTGAATTTCCGCCAGGCGGTGCGGCAAACTGCGTCGCCGCGAGCCTGGCCCAGAGGGCTGCAACGCGCTCGGTTTCGCGCAAATACGAGCCAAACTGCTCTTCGGAATAGAAATATTTCCAGCGGCCACTGCGCTCAAGCTCACGGACGTGGGCAAGCCGCCGCAGCGCGAGCGCGTGCCATTTTGCGGCAATCTTGTCGAAGCGGACTCCGCCCTGCACAACCGCCATTGAGTGCCCCCCGGCACGCGCGAAAGCCGGCAGCCGAACGACGCGTTACGCATCGACGACCACCGAAAGCTGCATAAAAACAACGGCATACAGAGTGAGATCGCCGTGTACGACGATTCGCCGACATTGCAAAGAGGCGGGTGAAATTACAGCCGGATACGCAGCTTGTTGGCGATCTCGCCGATGATGCCCCGGCGGAACAGAAGCACGCAGGCCACGAAAATCGCGCCCTGGATGACGAGCACCCATTCGCCGATCGGCGCAAGCTTGAACTGCATCAGCAGGATCACAAAGGCGCCGACCACCGGCCCGAATATGGTTCCAAGCCCGCCGACAAGCGTCATGAGCACGACCTCGCCGGACATCGGCCAGTTGACGTCTGTGAGCGACGCCAATTGCAGGACGATTGCCTTGGTCGAACCGGCAACGCCGGCGAGCGTCGCGGACAGGACGAAAGCAACGAGCTTGTACCTGTCGGTCTTGTAGCCAAGCGAGATCGCACGCGTTTCGTTCTCGCGGATGGCCTTGAGGACTTCGCCGAACGGTGAATGGATGATCCGATAGATGAACGAAAAACCAAGAACAAAAATGATCAGCACGACGACATACATGGTCGTCCCGTTCCTGAGATCGAAGATGCCGAAGAGATGGCCGCGCGGCACCGCCTGGATACCATCCTCGCCGCCCGTAAACTTGGCCTGCAGTGCGAAGAAATACATCATCTGCGCCAGCGCAAGCGTGATCATTGCGAAATAAATACCCTGGCGGCGAATCGCGAGCGCGCCGGCAATAAGCCCGCAGACCGCAGCGGTCGCCGTGCCGGTCAGGATCGCAAGCTCGGGCGGAAAGCCCCACGCTTTCGCGGAATAGGCGGACAGATAACTCGCCCAACCGAAATAAAGCGCGTGCCCGAAGGACAAAAGCCCGACATACCCGATCAGCAGGTTGAATGCGCAGGCAAACAGCGCGAAGCACATCACCTGCATCAGGAACAGCGGATAGGTCACAAACGGTGCGATCACCAGCGCGGCGACCATGACTACAAAACCGACCGTCTCGCTTTGCGAGCGCAAGACCGACGGTTTTTTCGCGAGCGGATCGACGACGCGTTCCATTACGCCCTCCGCCCGAACAGGCCGGCAGGACGCACCAGCAGGACGATCGCCATGATGACGAAAATGACGGTGTTCGACGCCTCTGGAAAAAAGACCTTGGTCAGACCTTCGATCACACCGAGGCCGAAGCCGGTAAGGATCGCACCCAGGATCGATCCCATGCCGCCGATCACGACCACCGCAAACACGACGATGATCAGCTCCGAGCCCATTTGCGGCGAAACGTTATAGATCGGAGCGGCCATCACGCCGGCGAATGCGGCGAGCGCGACGCCGAAGCCGTAAGTCAGCGTGATCATGCGCGGCACGTTGATGCCAAAGGCGCGCACCAGGGTCGGATTTTCGGTCGCGGCACGCAGATAGGCGCCAAGCCGCGTGCGCTCGATCACAAACCAGGTTCCGAAGCACACGACCAGCGAGGCTGCGACCACCCAGGCGCGATAGTTCGGAAGGAACATGAAGCCGAGATTCTGGCCGCCGCGCAGCGATTCGGGGACGGTGTAAGGCAGCCCTGCCGATCCGAAATAATTGCGCGCGACCCCTTCAAAGATCAGCGCCAGGCCGAATGTGAGCAGGAGCCCGTACAGGTGGTCCAGCTTGTAGAGCCACTGCAGAAAAAACCGCTCGATTAGGATGCCGGTGATGCCGACCAGAATGGGCGCAATGATCAGCGCCGGCCAATATCCCAATCCCGAGTATTGAAGGATGAGATAGGCAGCAAAAGCGCCCATCATGTACTGGGCGCCGTGACTGAAATTGATGATGTTCAGCATGCCGAAGATCACGGCCAGTCCCAGACTCAGCAGCGCGTAGAACGAGCCGTTGATCAAGCCGATCAACAGCTGTCCGAACAGCGCGGTCGACGGGATTCCGAAAATCTCGAACATGCAGGATCACCGCGGGATTGAGGGGCGAGAGTGAGGGGCGGATGAATCACCCGCCCCTCGCATCTCTTTCACCGTTCAGCCGCTTACCAGCGGGCAGTTGCCTTCCTTGAGCGGGCGGAAGGCTTCATCCGCCGGGATCGTGGCGCGAACCTTGTAGAAGTCGCCGGGATATTTTGATTCCGACGGAGCTTTCACCTCGAACAGATAGGCCGGATGGATCTTGCGGCCATCCGCACGGATCGTGCCCTTGCCGAACAACGGATCGTCCGTCGGCAGCTTCTTCATTTCGGCAACCACGGCCTTGCCGTCGCTGCCGCTCTTAAGAGCTGTAATCGCCTTCAGGTAGTGGGTGACCGCCGAATAAACGCCGGCCTGAACCATGGTCGGGAACTTGCCGGGACGCTCCACCTGCCAGCGCTTGGTCCAGGCGCGGTTGGCGTCATTCATGTCCCAATACCAGGTCTCGGTCAGCGTCAGCCCCTGTGCGGTCGGCAGGCCAAGCGCGGCCACGTCGCTCGCAAACACAAGCAGACCGGCAAATTTCTGTCCGCCCTTGACGATGCCGAATTCCGCACCCTGTTTGATCGAATTGATGGTGTCGCCGCCGGCGTTGGCAAGGCCAATGATTTTTGCCTTGGAGGATTGCGCCTGCAGCAGGAACGACGAGAAGTCGTTCGTGTTGATCGGATGCCGGACCTTGCCGAGCACCTTGCCGCCGGCTTTCTCCACTGCGGCCATGGTGTCGCGCTCGAGCGCATGGCCGAAGGCGTAATCGGAGGTGAGGAAGAACCACGTATCGCCGCCGGTCTTCACCAGCGCGGTACCCGTGCCGTTGGCCAGCATCCAGGTATCGTACGTCCAATGGATGGTATTGGCGTTGCACTTCGGCCCCGTGAGGTCGGAGGCAGCCGCGCCAGACACGAGGAACACCTTGTTCTTGGCGGCCGTGATGGCACTCACCGCGAGGGCCACGCCGGAGTTGGGCGTGTCGACAATCGCATCGACCTTATCGACGTCGTACCATTGGTTGGCGATCTGCGAACCGATATCAGGCTTATTCTGGTGATCGCCGCTGATGATCTCAACTTTCACGTTGGGATTCGACTTCGCAAAGTCCTCAACTGCGAGCTTGGCCGCGGCAACTGAACCGGGACCGCCGATGTCTGAATAAAGACTCGACATGTCGCTGAGCACACCGATCTTCACGCTCACCTGCTGGGCGTTGGCCCCTCCGCAGGCAAGAACCGCGGCCAAAGCCGCCAGTCCCAGAGTTTTTCGCATTGAGTAGTTCCTCCTTGTTTGACTGTTCAGACTGATTTAGCCGCTCACCAGCGGGCAGTTGCCCTCCTTGAGCGGACGGAAAGCTTCGTCCGCCGGGATCGTGGCGCGCAGCTTGTAGAAGTCTCCCGGATATTTCGATTCCGACGGCTTCTTCACCTCAAACAGGTAAGCCGGGTGCAGCTTGCGGCCGTCGGCCCTGATCGTGCCTTTGCCGAAGAGCGGGTCGTCGGTCGGCATTTCCTTCATCTTGGCAACAACCGTCTTGCCGTCGGGATTTCCGCCGAGCGCAGCACGCGCCTTGAGGTAATGCAGCGTGCCGGCATAAACGCCGGCCTGGTTCATGGCCGGAAATTTGCCGGGCGCGTTGCGCTCGGCGTGCCAGCGTTTCGTCCACGCGCGCGTTCCGTCATTGAGATCCCAGTAAAAGGTTTCCGTCAGGACCAGACCCTGCGCAGTCGGCAGACCGAGCGCGGCGACGTCGGTCGCAAAGACCAGGAGACCGGCGAGGTTCTGTCCGCCCTTCACGATGCCGAATTCGGCGGCCTGCTTGATCGAGTTGATGGTGTCTCCACCGGCATTGGCGAGCCCAATGACTTTCGCTTTCGACGCCTGTGCCTGCAGCAGGAAGGACGAGAAGTCGTTGGTATTGATCGGATGCCGAACCTTGCCGAGCACCTTGCCGCCGTTTTTCAGGACGACCGCTTCGGTGTCGCGTTCAAGCGCATGGCCGAAGGCGTAATCCGAGGTCAGGAAGAACCAGGTATCGCCGCCTGTCTTCACGACGGCCTTGCCCGTGCCGTTCGCCAGCATCCAGGTGTCGTAGGTCCAGTGCACCATGTTCGCGGTGCATTTCGGACCCGTCAGATCGGAGCTCGCGGGGCCCGACGCGACGAAGACCTTGTTCTTTTGACTCGCAATCTGGCTGATCGCGAGCGCGACGCCCGAATTGGGAACGTCGGCAATCATGTCGACGTGATCGACGTCGTACCATTGGTTGGCGATCTGCGAGCCGATGTCCGGCTTGTTCTGGTGATCGCCGCTGATGACCTCAATCTTGAAGTTGGGATGATCCTTCATGAAATCGGCTGCCGCCATCTTGGCGGCAATGACCGAGCCGGGTCCCGTCGCGTCCGCGTAAAGGCTGGACATGTCGGTCAGGACACCGATCTTGACGTTGATCTGCTGCGCACTGGCCGTGCCGCAGGTCAGGACGACGGCGAGCGCCGCCAGGCTCATCTTCCGCTTCATTGACGTGTCCTCCTTACTTTTTGCCGTTGCGGCTTATTTCGTTAGACACCGAGATAGTCGTGCAATTTTTCGACGTTTGCCTCGAGCTCGGAATTGGCGAACTGATCGATGATACGGCCATGTTCCATGACGTAATAGCGGTCCGCGACGGTCGAGGCGAAACGGAAGTTTTGTTCCACCAGAAGGATCGTAAAGCCCTGATCCTTGAGGGCGCGGATTGTCTTGCCGATCTGCTGAATAATGACCGGGGCGAGGCCTTCGGTCGGCTCATCCAGCAGCAGGAGGCGGGCGCCGGTCCGCAGGATGCGTCCAATCGCCAGCATCTGCTGTTCCCCCCCTGACAATTTCGTGCCCTGGCTGGAGCCGAGCCGTTCCTTGAGGTTCGGAAACAGCTCGAAAATCTGATCGAGACCCAGGCCCCCCGGCTTTACCACCGGCGGCAGCAGCAAATTCTCTTCAACATTAAGGCTGGCAAAGACACCGCGCTCTTCCGGACAGAAGGCGACCCCGGCGCGGGCAATGTGGTTGGAGCTCCGCGCAATCAATTCCTCGTTCTGGAACCGCACCGAACCGGTGCGATGCCCGACGATGCCCATGATTGCCTTCAGCGTTGTCGTCTTGCCGGCACCATTGCGGCCAAGCAGCGTGACAACCTCGCCTTCATGCACGTCGAATGAAACGCCGTGAAGGATGTGAGACTCGCCGTACCAGGCCTGCAGGTCCCTGACCGCCAGCAGCGGAGCGCGCGTATCAAGCATGGCCCACTCCCATATAGGCCTCGCGCACGTCTGCATTCGCCGACACGGTGTCGTAGTCGCCTTCCGCCAGCACGCGGCCGCGCGTCAGCACGGTGATGTGGTCGGACAGGTCGGCGACCACCGAAAGATTATGCTCAACCATGAGCACGGTGCGGTCGACGGCGACGCGCTTGATCAGCTGCGCGACGCGCTCGATGTCTTCATGGCCCATGCCCGCGGTGGGCTCGTCAAGCAGCAGCATCTCGGGGTCGAGCGCCAGGGTCGTTGCAATTTCAAGCGCACGCTTGCGCCCGTAGGGAAGCTCGACCGCAAGCCAGTCGGCGACCGAAGAAAGTCCGACATCCGCGATCAACACCATCGCCCGCTCGTTCAAATCGTCCAGCACCGATTTCGATCGCCAGAAGTCAAACGATCCGCCGCGCGCCCGCTGCAAGGCAATGCGGACATTCTCAAGCACGGTCATGTGCGGAAACACCGCCGAGATCTGGAACGAGCGCACCAGCCCGAGGCGCGCGACGGCAGCCGGCTCCATGGCGGTGATGTCGTCACCCTTGAACAGAATGCGGCCGCGCGTCGGGCTCAGGAATTTCGTGAGCAGATTGAAACAGGTCGTCTTGCCGGCACCGTTCGGCCCGATCAATGCGTGGATCGTCCCGCGCTTGACGCGCAAGCTTACGCCGTTCACGGCAACAAAGCCGGCAAAATCCTTGGTCAGATCCTCGGTTTCGAGGATCAACTCGTCACTCATGCGCAGCGGACCCCTCCTCGCGCATTCTTGGCAGGTTTTCGCCATGCGGCAAGACCTACTAAAGGCACGATCACGCCGCTAAGCACCTGATTTTATTGAGCGTACGCCGTTCGGCTCACGCTAGCCGTTCTTGAACTTCTTGGCCAGTGCGTCGGCATTGCGCGCAAGCAGTCCGACGTCGGCGCCCACGGCCACAAAGAGGCAGCCCCACTCGATATAGCGGCGCGCTTCATCTTCGTTGCCGGTCAGGATGCCGGCCGGCTTGCCGATGGCCTTGAGACGTTTCACCGCATCCTGCATCGCGCTCTGCACATCCGCGTGCTGCGGATTGCCCAGGCAACCCAATGATGCCGCAAGATCGGACGGACCGATGAAAACACCGTCGACGCCGTCGACCTTGGCGATCGCTTCCAGCTGATCGAGCGCGGCACGCGTCTCAATCTGCACGAGAACGCAAATCTCGTCATTTGCCCTGGTCAAATAACCGGGCACGCGGCCATAACGGCTGGCCCGGGCGGCAATCGAAACACCACGAATTCCCTGTGGCGGGTAACGCGTGGAAGCGACCGCTCGCTTCGCCTCCTCCACATTCTGCACGTAAGGAAAGAGGAGGGTCTGCGCGCCGATGTCGAGCGCACGTTTGGCCAGAACGATATCGTTCCACGCGGGACGGATGATCGGCGTTGCCGTGCCGCGTTGGATTGCCTGCAGCTGCGTCACGAGATCGGGGATCTCGTTCGGCGAATGCTCGGTGTCGAGCAGGATCCAGTCGAATCCGCTGTCGGAAATAACTTCTGCCGCGATATTGCTGCACAGGCTCGACCACAGCCCGATCTGCAGTTTTCCTTGCGCGATGGCGTGCTTGAAGGCGTTGCTCTGCATTTCCGGCATTATTTTTCTCACACGAATTGAATGGCGATGCCGCCGAGCTGACCGAAGTCGGCATGGAGCGTGTCGCCTTTTTGCGCGAAGACGACGCGGGTAAACGAGCCGGCGAGCACGATATGCCCGGGCTCGAGCGCGTGACCGTGAGGCCCGATCTTGTTGGCAAGCCAGGCCACGCCGAGCGCTGGATGACCAAGCACGCCGGCGGCCAGACCTGTCTCCTCGATTTCGGAATTGCGGTACATGATGCCGCCGACCCAGCGCAGGTCGACATCCAGCGGACCGACCGGCCGGCCGCCCATCGCAATGCCGGCGGCGGCGCCGTTGTCCGCAACGGTATCGACGATCTTGCGCGGATCCTGGATACGCGCGTCGACGATCTCGATCGCCGGCACGACATATTCGGTCGCGCGCAGGACATCGGTCAGACCGACGCCCGGCCCCTGCAGTCTTTTGCCCATAATGAAGGCAAGCTCCACCTCCACCCGCGGCTTGCAGTAGTCGGCGTGCTCCACCTTGGCGCCGTCGGCAATCAGCTGATCGTCGAGGATGTAGCCGTAGTCGGGTTCGTCGATCATCGACGAGCGCTGCATCGCCTTCGAGGTGAGACCGACTTTATGGCCGATCAGCTTGGCCCCGGCCCTCACCTTGCGCTGCATCACGTCGGTGGAAATCGCGTAGGAATCTTCGATGGTCATGCCGGGAAACGTGACGTGCAGCTGCACCGCCTGCTTTCGCTCTTTTTGCGCCGCCATCAGAATATCGGCGGCTTTCTTGCGGTCGGCGTCGGACAGCATGATCGATCCCCCTGCCAGACCGATGCTGTAACGGTTCGCACGAAAAATTTAAAGGGAGGGATCCCGCACCGTGGCAAAGCGCGCTAGTCAGCCTTTTCGTCCGCCTTACGCTCTTTTCGCTCGTCGATCTTGCGGTTGGCGAAACGAAGCACACGCGCCAGCGGCGGACGCATCGGCCGCACGTCGTAGGCCAGAAGTGCAAGGCCGACCGGCAGCATCCAGAATCCGAGCACAGGCAGAAAGCCAAGGACGCCGCCGCCGGTCAACGCGATGCCCGCGGGGACGCGCACCCAGACCGCTTCCGGCCGGCGTAACCGGTCGAAATTGCGCCCGGCCCAGTCAGGCATGTGGTCCTGGAGCCGGTCCATTTCCTCGTCGAAGTCGGGCGCGCGCATCATGCCTGATCAAAGACCTTGGGCGCGGATTTGTTCCTGCCCTAGTGCTTGAGCTTGGGGTCGACCTTGAAGCTCGCTTCGGTCTTTTTCGTGATCTCGTCGACCGTCACGCCCGGCGCGACCTCGGTCAGCGTCATGCCGCCGGCCTTCTTGTCGATGGTGAAGACACCGAGGTCGGTGATCACCATGTCGACCACGCCGGCGCCGGTGAGCGGCAGCTTGCACTTGTGCAGCAGCTTCGGTTGGTCCTTGGCGGTGTGCTCCATCACCACGACGACTTTTTTCACGCCGGCGACAAGGTCCATCGCGCCGCCCATGCCCTTCACCATCTTGCCGGGGATCATCCAGTTGGCGAGATCGCCGTTCTCCGCAACCTGCATCGCGCCAAGAATCGACAGGTCGATATGGCCGCCGCGGATCATCGCGAAGGAATCGGCGGATGAAAAATAGCTGGTCGTCGGCAATTCCGTGACGGTCTGCTTGCCGGCATTGATGAGGTCGGGGTCCTCCTCTCCTTCATACGGGAAAGGCCCGAAGCCGAGCATGCCGTTCTCGCTCTGCAGCTGCACCGTCATGCCGGCGGGGATGTAGTTCGATACCAGTGTCGGAATGCCGATACCGAGATTGACGTAAAAGCCATCGCGCAATTCCCTGGCGGCGCGCTCGGCCATCTGTTCGCGGGTCCATGGCATGATGAAGTCCTCTTAGGCTCTTTTGCGCACGGTGCGCTGCTCGATGTGCTTGACCGCGTTCGGCACGTGCACGATGCGTTTGACGTAGACGCCGGGCGTGATGATGTGATCCGGATTGATCTTGCCCGGCTCGACCAGGTTTTCGACTTCGGCAACGGTCACCCTGCCGGCGGTTGCCATCATCGGATTGAAGTTGCGCGCTGTCTTTCGATAGACGAGGTTGCCTTCGGTGTCGCCGGTCCAGGCGTGCACGATCGACAGGTCGGCGACGATGCCGCGCTCCATGATGTAGCGGCTGCCGTCGAACTCGCGCTCTTCCTTGCCCTTGGCGATGTCGGTGCCAGCGCCCGTGCGCGTGAAGAACGCCGGAATTCCCGCGCCACCGGCACGAATGCGCTCGGCCAGAGTACCTTGCGGGTTGAACTCGATCTCGAGCTCGCCGGCGAGATACTGCTGCGCGAACAGCTTGTTTTCGCCGACGTAGGACGAAATCATTTTCTTCACCTGCCGCGTCTCGAGCAGCAGGCCGAGCCCGGCGCCGTCGACGCCCGCATTGTTGGACACGACCGTCAGATTCTTCACGCCGCTGTCGCGGACGGCCTTGATCAGGGTTTCCGGTATTCCACAGAGGCCAAAGCCCCCGCAGCAGATCAGCATGCCGTCCTTGAGCAGGCCGGCCAGCGCGGCTTTCGCGTCGGGATAGACTTTTTTCATTGAACGCTACCGTTTTCGTCTTCAGGAATTGTGAGAAAACATCATTCGCCTGGCCGGATGCAAGCCTAGCGTGCCGGAGTCGCAGGCGAGCTGGGGGGCGTGACATCCGTGACCGGATTTTTGGGCGGCGTAATGTCACGGACCGGATTGGCCGGCTTTTGCGAAGGGGCAGGAGCCGCGGGCGCGGGCGGTGGTGTCTGCTTGGCCGCGTCCTGTGTCGTCGCGATCGTCCTCGGCAGAAAAGGCACACGATGCGGGTAGTAGGTCCAGAATATGAAGATCACCGCGAAAAACAGCGCGGACAGCACGACACCCGCGCCACGATGGCTGAATGAAAGAAGGCCGCCGAGGAAAGTGGAAACGGCAACAAAGACGGCCAGCAACACGACATAAAGCCAGTCCACTTGCGCAAGATCGATCGGCATTGAAGCATCCTTCTTCACCCAGTTTAACCCAGACCCGCAATGCGGGTCACGTTAAACTCCGGTTCCCATCATTCGAGATCACACGCTATACCTGCGGCCGATGCCGAAGGTCCTCATTCTTACCGAAGTCCAGGAAGCCATGCGCGCACGCTACAAGGCGATGCTGCTCGAGCGCTTCCCGCAACTGACCATCGACGTCGTCGGTCATCACAATGATGTGGGGCCTTACATTGCCGATGTCGATATCCTGCTGTGCTTTTCGCCGCCGATGGCCGATCACGTCGTACGCGACGCGCCGAAGCTGAAATGGATCCAGGCGCTCGGTACCGGCGTTGACAACATCATCGACCTGCCGTCGCTCGGGGCAGAGGTACTGGTCACGAACGTCCGCGGCATCCACGGGGCGCCGGTGTCCGAGGCGACGATTGCCTTCATGCTCTCGCTCGCGCGCGACATGCCGCGCTCGGTGCGCGCGCAGGCGCAATCGAAGTGGGAGCGCTGGCCGTCCGCGCTGCTCGCGGGCAAGACGGTCGGCATTTTCGGCGTGGGTTTGATCGCCGAGTATCTGGCGCCGATCTGCAAGACGTTCGGCATGACGGTCGTCGGCATCAGCGGCAGCCCGCGCGAATCCAGGCACTTCGATCGCATGGCGCACCGGAACGATCTCATCAAGGTGGCCGGCGATCTAGACTTTCTCGTCGTGCTGACGCCGCTTACGCCCGAAACCCGCAACATTGTCGGCGAAAAGGTCTTTGCGGCGATGAAGCCGACGGCCTATCTCGTCAATGTCGCGCGCGGCGGTGTTGTCGATGAGCCGGCGCTGATCGCCGCGCTTGAGGCGGGGAAAATCGCCGGTGCCGGGCTCGACGTCTTCGCGCAGGAGCCCTTGCCGCCCGGCGACCCGCTGTGGAAGACGAAAAACCTGACGATCTTCTCGCACCTTGGCGGCTATTCGCAGGGCTACGAGGATCGCGCAATGCCGACCATCGCCGGCAACATGGGCAAATTCCTTGCCGGCGATCTCAAATCCATGATCAACATCGTGCGCAAGCCCGCATCCTGGAAAGACTGAACCATGGCCTTGTCCGAACGACTGAACACGCCGATCTCCGATGCCGAGCTCGAACGCCGCTGGCGGGCTGTGCGCACGGCTATGGAGAAAGAAAAGATCGACGTCCTGCTGATGCAGAACAACAACGATCATATGGGCGGCTACGTACGCTGGTTCACCGACATGCCGGCCACCAACGGCTATCCCAACACCGTGGTCTTTCCACGCGACGACGAGATGACGGTGGTGTGCCAGGGACCCTTCGGCGGCAGCGAGGCGACCGCACAGGCCGATTCGATTACCCGGCGGGTGGGCGATACATCCTTCGATTTAAAGGGACGCCTGTCGGAATGGCGCGGCGTGAAGCAGATCCTTACGACGCCGAGCTACGCCTCGGCGCACTATACCAAGGAATACGATCCCGAGCTCGCCGCGACCGCGCTCAAGCCCTTCGCCAAAGGCGTGATCGGCTATGCCGGCACCTACCAGATGTCTTACGCGACGCTCGACTATATCAAGCGCGCCTTTCCGCAGGCCCGCTTTGTCGACGCCACCGACATGGTCGACCGCATCAAGGTCATCAAGAGCCCCGAGGAGATGGAACTGGTGAAGCGCGCCGCGCTGATGCAGGACGGCGCCATGCGCGCCGCCTTCGCGGCCGTGAAGCCCGGCATGCGCGATGTCGAAGTTGCGGCGGTCGCACAGCATTACAGCCAGTGCCACGGCAGCGAGAACGGCATCTATCTCTGCGCCTCGATGCCGCTCGGCACGCCGTCGAAATTCGGCAACCGCCATGTGCAGAACCGCGTCATCCAGAAGAGCGATCAGATCGCTCTGCTGGTTGAGGACAACGGCCCGGGCGGCATGTACACCGAGCTCGGGCGCTCCTGCATCGTCGGCGCGAAGGTGCCGCAGGCAATGAAGGACGAGCTCGAGTTCTGCAAGGCGTCACGCAAGTTCACGCTCGATCTGCTCAAGCCCGGCACTCCGTGCAAGGACATCTGGGATGCCTTCAACGATTTCATGCGCAAGAACGGCAGGCCCGCAGAGGCGCGGCTTTATTGTCATGGCCAGGGTTATGACCTGGTGGAGCGGCCGCTCATCCGCCACGACGAACCTATGACCATCGAGAAGGATATGAACATCGTGGTGCATCCGACGTATATCCACGGCGGCTATCTCAATTGGCTCTGCGACAATTATCTCATCGGCGGCAACGGCCCGGGTGACCGGCTGCACCAGTTTCCCGAAGACGTGATCGAAGTCGGATAGCCATCCGGCAGCTGCGCGCTTGACCGGACGCTGCCGGCGGCGCATGTCCCTGCCCGGCTTTTGTTCAAGAGGAACCCAATGAAAAAGGTACTGCTTGCGGCTGCGTTGGCCGCGCTGGTGTCGACTGGCCAATCCGGCGCCCAGGAATTTCCCACCCGCACAATGACGATGGTTATTCCGTTCGCCGCCGGCGGTCCGACCGACGTGCTTGGCCGCGTTGTCGGCCAGCGCATGAGCGAAGTTCTCGGTCAGCAGGTCGTTATTGAAAATGTCGGCGGCGCCGGCGGCATAACCGGCTCAAAGCGCGTCGCCGAGGCAAAGCCTGACGGCTACACGATGGTGCTCGGAACCGTCGGTACCCACGCGCAGGGCCAGACGCTCTACAAGCGCCCGCTCTACAACGCGCTGACGGACTTCACACCCGTCGCGCTGATTGCCGAAGTCCCGATCGCGCTGCTGGTGCGCAAGGATCTGCCGGTGAGCAACCTCAAGGAATTCGTGGAATACGCAAAGAAGAACCAGAGCCAGATGCAATTCGGCTCGGCCGGCGCCGGCTCGGCAACACACCTCGGCTGCGTCGTGCTCAACAGCGCGATGGGAACCAACATCACGCACGTGCCCTACAAAGGCACCGGTCCCGCCATGCAGGATCTCGTCGCCGGGCGCATCGATTTCCTGTGCGAGATCATTTCCACGGCCAAGCCGCAGATCGACGGCGGCAGCGTCAAGGCGCTGGCGATCATGACCGCCGAGCGTTCGCCTGTCCTTCCGAATCTGCCGACCGCGCGCGAGCAGGGATTGGATGCCCTGGCTTACACCTGGAATGCCATCTTCCTCCCGAAGGGAGCCCCGGAAAACGTCGTCAAGAAACTGAACGATGCGGCGGTCGCCGCAATCAACACGCCGGCTGTAAAAGACCGCCTGCAGGGATTGGGCGCGATGCTGGTTGGTCCCGACCGCCGGAGCCCGGCCTATCTCCGCACGTTCGTCGGCGACGAAATCAGGAAATGGGAAGCGCCGATCAAGTCGAGCGGCGTCTCGGTCGAGTAACATCTGCCGCCAGGCGGCATGCCGCAGCGTGACAAGCCAAAGGAGTTGACGATGGCCGATATCAAAATTCTCAACCCCGACGCGCTCGGCAAGCCGCTTGGCCAGTACTCGCATCTCACCCGCGTCAAGGCGTCGGAATTCGTCTTCATTGCGGGCCAGGTCGGCGTCGAGAGCAGCGGCAAGGTTGTCGGCGACGGCGATTTCGACGCCCAGTGCGTGCAGACCTTTGCGAATATCGAAGCGGCGCTTAAATCGGTCGGCGCGGGTTGGGGAAATATCGTGCAGTTCACGACCTATCTGGTGCACTCGCAGGATATTCCCAGGTTCATGAAATACCGCCTGCGCGAATTTCCGAAAATGTTTCCGAACGGCGCCTACCCGCCGAACACGCTGCTGATGATCGACCGCCTCGTCCAGGAAGCTTTGCTGGTCGAAGTGCAGGCGATCGCGGCGCTTTAGACCGGCTTGTCCATCAGGCTGACGTGGGCCGCCACGACGCGCCAGCCTTCCGGAAATTTCACCCAGGTCTGCATCTGCCGGCCGATTTTTCCGGGCGCCGACGGCCGTTCGTAAAGCGTCGAGGCCACCGCGAATTCGCGCCCGAACGTGGTGATGACGGTGCGCGACAGTTTTCGGCCGAGCGCAACAGGCGAGCGCGCCGAGCGGAACGATTTTATTTCGGAAGAGCCGTAGAGAATTTCGCCGGCGCCGTAGCGGATCGTGCGCGGATCGTCGCGAAACAGTTCGTCCAGCACCGGAACGTCGTTCGACACGAGTGCTTTTTCATAGCGGTCGAAGCTTGCTCTTACTTCTGCGACGACGTCCGGCAGGTCGATGTGCATTGGATGCTCCTCATTCAGCTTATGGACACCGTGTAGCACCGTATTGCCACTACCGCTCATTGCCGTCCTCGCCTTCGCGGGGACGGGGTCCAACCGGAATCCAGGGCGCGCGGCAGGATCTCTCAATCGTCATGTATGGACGGCGCTTTCGCGCCTTCTGCTGTCGTCCCGGGCGAGCGCTAGCGAGGCATAAGCGCGCTTACGCGCGTCTTCGACGCGCTATGGGACCCATACGCCGCAGCGTCTCGATAGGCTGCGGCGTATGGGTCCCCGCCGGAGCCTGTCATCGGGCCGCGCTTT
>DASSRJ010000189.1:0-43823 GCA_035701845.1 Pseudolabrys sp.
GCCGTTGCGACTCTCGGTTTCGGATTGCTTGTCGCCATCGTGCTGACCAACGAGGCAGTTCTGACCGGTGGTCCCGACGGCATGACCGTCCCGAGATTGACGGTTTTTGGCTGGGGCGTGCGGGGGTCAGATGTCTGGTACTGGATAGCAGGCACGACATTTATCGGTGGATTTATCCTCGCACTGAACTTGATGGAGAGCCCTACGGGTCGTGCGTTACAGGCCATCCACGACAGCGAGATTGCGTCGTTGATGCTCGGGATCGATGTGGCGCGCCAGAAGCTTACGATCTTCATAGTTTCGGCAGTTTATGCGTCGGTGGCCGGATCCTACCTGGCCCTTTTCAATGGCCATGTGACGCCCGACGTTGCCGGGTTTCTCCGCTCGATCGAACTGGTTGCCATGGTTGTTTTGGGCGGCATGGGCTCGATTCTCGGCTCCCTCGTGGGAGCCGGACTGCTTGTCGTCTTGCCGCAGGCCCTGACTATTTTCCATGAATACGAGCAGGCGGTGCTCGGGCTTATCTTGATTGTCTTCATGATCTTCTTGCGGCGCGGCATCGTACCATCAATCGCTGCGATTATTTCCGGACCCCGCAAATGATGATTCTCGAAACTGACCGGCTTTCCATTGCGTTCGGCGGCGTGCGGGCGATTGATCAGGTAAATATCGCCGTTGAATCCGGTCAGGTGTTTTCGATCATCGGGCCAAACGGCTCCGGCAAGACCACATTGTTCAATCTGATTTCGGGAATTTACGCGCCCGACGACGGACGAATTCGATTTGCCGGACAAACGGCAACCGGTCTTGCGCCCGATAAACTTGCGCGGCAAGGGCTATCGCGGACGTTTCAAAATCTGCAGATATTTTACCGGATGTCCGTGCTCGAGAATGTGATGGTAGGCCGCCATCGCCATGAGCGGACCGGAATTCTTGCCGATCTGCTACACTTGCCGGCAGTCGCCCGCCAGAACAGGGCAACCGGCGAAGCAGCACGAGCCGCGCTGAAGCGGGTTGGTCTTGGCGACTCTGCCGATCGTCCCGCAAGCTCGCTTGCCTACGGCGCGCTCAAGCGTCTTGAAATAGCCCGTGCATTGGCCAGCGAGCCAACCTTGCTACTGCTTGATGAGCCGGCGGCTGGCTGTAATCCGGTCGAAACCCGGGAAATCGATGCCGTCATTCGATCCGTCGTGAGAGATGGAATCACGATCGTGTTGGTTGAGCATGACATGCGTTTGGTGATGAACATCTCCGATCGCGTCCATGTACTGGCGAATGGCCGGACGCTCGCCGAGGGCACTCCTGAACAAGTGCGGTCGGATACGGCAGTGATCCAGGCTTATCTGGGCGTTCATGGCTCGCAGGAGGCGGGTCGTGCTTTCGATTGAAAATATCAAAAGCGCGTACGGTCGCATTGAGGCCCTGCACGGCGTGACGCTCCACGTCGATGCGGGCGAGATCGTTACGCTCATCGGAGCCAATGGCGCCGGAAAAACAACGCTTATGCACGCAATTTCCGGCGTGCAGCCGATCACTGGCGGGATCATACGGTATGAAGGCGAGACAATCGCGACGCTGCCCGCGCATGCGCGTGTAGGTCTGGGCATCTCGCAAGTACCGGAAGGCCGGCAAATCTTCGAGCCTCTCTCGGTTAAGGACAATCTGTTGCTTGGTGCGTGGTTGCACCGGGCCGGGGATCTCAGGAAAGAGCTTGCGCGCGTTTGCGCGCTGTTTCCAATGCTGGAAGCAATATGGGACATGCCGGCAGGTGCCTTGTCTGGCGGGCAGCAGCAGATGCTCGCAATCGGCCGGGCCCTGATGGCCAAGCCTCGGCTGCTGTTACTGGATGAACCGTCAATGGGTTTGGCTCCAAACCTGGTTGATCAAGTGCTGTCAGCAATTCGTGCGCTCAAAGATGACAAACTGACGATCTTGCTGGTGGAACAGAATGCGCGCGCCGCGCTTTCGATCGCGGACCGTGCCTACGTCATGGAAACTGGAAAAATCACGTTGAGCGGGTCCGCAGCCGAAATCCAGTCCGATCGGCGCGTTCGCGAGGCCTATTTAGGTATCTAAAAACACTAGGGAATTGACCTTGGTCAAGCTGAACGAACGAAAATCGATATAGTTGCATGTTGGCTGAGTTCTTATGCTTGGGAGATGCTGGTGAAGGAGACACTTCGTCCAGGACTGTCGCGGGTCAATCATATTGAAGTTGATCGTGACCGAACTATTGGATTCATGGGAGAGGATGGCCGCGTCTACGGCACTCCCTATCTGGTGCGTGATATTGAGATGACTTGCCGGCAGTTAATTCTCGATCACGCGGAGGCCGGGGAGGATTCGGTTGGCACCGACGTTGCAATCAAGCATCTTGCTCCGACCTTGCTTGGCATGTCGGTCGAGATCACAGCGAAAGTGACCGCGGTTGAGGGGCGCAAAGTGGTGTTCGAGATATCGGCCAAAGACGATGTCGAACAAATCAGCACGGGGACTCATGGCCGGTTCGTCGTGGACGTGAACAAGACCGTGCAACGACTGAAGGCGAAAGCGGCCAAGCGCACCGCACCGGGATAACCAAAATGCCGGGTAAGCCTGCCCACAACGAGCAAACCGTCTCGACGTATTGCTACCAGTGTGTTGCTGGACCCGATCTATTGAAAGTCCGTGTCGAGGACGGGGTCGCAACCGAGGTCACTCCGAATTTCGACGCCGCGACAGTTCATCCGGCCGGCGGCAAAGCCTGCGTAAAAGCGTTCGGTCTGGTGCAGAAGGTCTACAATCCCAATCGGATTCTTTATCCGATGAAGCGCACGAACCCGAACAAGGGCCGTGATCAGGATCCGGGCTTTGTGCGCATCTCCTGGGAGGAAGCACTATCGCTCGTTGCCGACAAGCTCAACGCTGTGCGGGCCGCCGGGCTGACCGACGATTCAGGATATCCGCGGGTTGCTGCGAGCTTCGGCGGCGGTGGTACGCCAACAGCCTATATGGGAACACTGCCGGCATTTTTGTCGGCGTGGGGCCCGATCGACATGAGCTTTGGTTCGGGGCAGGGCGTGAAGTGTTATCACTCCGAGCATCTTTATGGCGAACTGTGGCACCGTGGCTTTACGGTTTCGCCTGACACGCCGCTTTGCGAGTACCTGGTTTCGTTCGGTGCCAATGTCGAAGCTTCAGGCGGAGTATGCGGCGTAAAGCGTCACGCCGATGCGCGCAAGCGGGGCATGAAACGCGTTCAGATTGAGCCGCACCTCTCGGTGACCGGCGCGTGCTCGGCGGAATGGATCCCGATCAAGCCGAAGACTGATTCGGCATTTCTGTTTTCAATGATCCATGTCTTTCTGCACGAACATGCGCGCAATCGATTGGATATGCCGTTTCTTAAGAATCGTACGTCCTCTCCTTATCTGATCGGACCGAATGGTCTGTTCATGCGTGATGCAACGACCCGCAAGCCGCTTCTGTTCGATTCCGCCCGCGGACGCGCAGTTCCCTTCGATACTCCTGATATCGATCCAGCACTGGAAGGGTCGTTTGCTGTCGACGGTATCGAAGTGCATGCCGATGATGCCGTTATCGTTCATGAGAAGGTGACTGTTTCTCCTGCATTCGCCCACCTTGTCACCCATGTCAGGAATTATTCGCCGGAATGGGCGACGACGATTTGCGATGTGCCGGCGGCTACCATCCGCCGCGTCGCCAACGAATTCCTGGAACATGCGCGCGTGGGCGAAACGATCGAAATTGAAGGTGTGACGCTGCCTTTGCGGCCCGTTTCGATTTCGCTTGGAAAAACTGTCAACAATGGCTGGGGCGGGTACGAATGCTGCTGGGCGCGCACCTTGATCGGATGCCTGTTTGGAGCGTTGGAAGTTCCGGGCAGCACCCTTGGCACGACGGTCAGACTCAATCGGCCGGCCGACAATCGCTGGTCCAGCGTCAAGCCGGGTCCCGATGGCTTTATGCAGTACCCGATGAATCCGACCAGCAAAGCCGAGTGGATCTCGCGTCCAACGGCGCGCAGCGCACACCGAACATTGGTGCCGCTCGTCGCCGACTCGGCATGGAGCCAGGCGCTCGGCCCGACGCATCTTGCCTGGATGATGCAGGCCGAAAATTTCGACCAGCTTCCGGAGGCTTCACCGCCGGACGTCTGGTTTGTCTATCGAACGAATCCGGCGATTTCGTTTTGGGACACCAAGACCGTCAGCAATACGATGGCAAAGTTTCCATTCGTGGTCTGCTTTGCCTACACGCGCGATGAGACAAATCACGTTGCCGATGTGCTGCTGCCGGATTGTACCGATCTTGAGGGTCTGCAACTTCTGCGTATTGGTGGGACCAAATACGTCGAGCAATTCTGGAATCATCAGGGATTCGCGCTTCGCGCACCGGCGGTGCCGCCGCAGGGAGAGGCGAAGGATTTTACCTGGATAGCAACCGAGCTTGCGCGGCGCACGGGTCTGCTCGAGGAATACAATTCAGCCATCAACCGAGGTGCCGCCGGGATCAAGCTTTCCGGAAAGAACTATGACTTCTCGCTGGCGCCGGAAAAAGTTCACGATGTTGAGACGATCTGGGATGCGAGTTGCCGGGCCGCCAGTGCCGAGATTACAGGTGGCGCGGAATCCCAGGGCCTGACGTGGTTCCGCGAGCATGGATTCCGAGTGAAGCCGTTTCCGCAGCTGCAATGGTACCTGTATCCGAAGCTCGTCGCGGAAGGGTTGCGGTTTGAGCAGCCCTACCAGGAGCAATTATTTCGCATCGGCAAACAACTTGGCCATCGGCTGCACGAGCAGGGTATTCATTGGTGGGACAAGCAACTCGGCGAATACGAGGCGCTGCCCCACTGGCACGACCTCAACGCTTTATGGGAAAGCGCGCTCGCCAAGCATTATTCTGTGCGCATCGCCGATTATCCGTTTTGGCTGATCACCGCGCGCAGCATGCAGTACTCTTGGGGCGGGAATGTCGGCATCCAGCTTATCAAAGAATTGGCGGACAACGTCGCTGGCCACGGCAATGTCGTCATGAACCACGGCGCCGCGATGCGTCTGGGTATATCCGATGGCGATCTCGTAGAAGTGCAATCGCCGCTCAATAAAACCAAGGGACGCGTCATGTTATGCGAGGGCATCCGTCCCGACACGCTGCTGATGATCGGCCAGTTCGATCATTGGGCAACGCCCTTTGCCAAGGATTTTCATGCGCCGAGCATGAATGCCCTGATGCCCATGCTGCTTGATCTCACCGATGCTACCGGATCGAGCGCCGATCTCGTCAAGGTCAGAATAAGCCGCTTGGAGAGCGCCGCATGACACGGTGGGCCATGGTGGCCGATCTTGAACGGTGCGTCGGCTGTCAGACCTGCACCGCAGCGTGCCGGCACGCCAATGCAACGTCACCGGCAGTGCAGTGGCGCAAGGTCCTCGACATCGAGGCCGGAACTTATCCGAACGTCAGCCGCATCTTCGTTCCGGTCGGCTGTCAGCACTGCGCCGATCCGCCTTGCATGCACGTCTGTCCGACAACAGCTACGCGTCAGCGCGCAGACGGCATCGTTACGATCGACTACGATCTCTGCATCGGCTGCGCCTATTGCGAGGTCGCCTGTCCCTATCAGGCTCGATTTCTCGTTCATGAGCCGCATTATGCCTATGATGCGGCAACTCAAAATGAGGTTGAGCGCCTCGATTCGGCGCGTTTTGGTGTCGCGCAAAAATGCACGTTCTGCTCTGACAGGGTCGATTTTGGAACCGAGAACGGCCTCACGCCGGGAATCGATCCTCGGGCCACGCCGGCATGCGTCAATTCCTGCATCGCGGATGCTTTGCATTTCGGTGACGTCGACGATCCGAACAGCAACGTTTCCCGGTTGTTGCGTCAACACGGGAATTTCCGCATGCATGCAGAGCTCGGTACCGACCCAGGCTTCTATTATCTCTACGGCAAGGCGAACGACCCGGAAAATGAATCCGAGGCGCCTGTGGCTGAAGACACATTGCACGGCGGACAGCTGCGTAGCCGCGGCGTTGAGCCGTTACGGCAGCAACATTGGGACTGGAAGGCGGCCGGCAACTTCATCTGCGGCGGCATGGGCAGTGGCCTGTTCCTGTTTACGGCGCTGGCCAGCCTTCGCTATCCCGAACTGGCGCCACTGGGCCTGATTGCACTCGGTCTTGTCGGTCTGGGCCTGTTTCTGGTGTTGTTGAAGATCGGGAGACCATCAAGATCAATTTATGTTTTGCGTCAGCCGCGACGCTCGTGGATGGCCCGCGAAGCCTGGATAGCGGCTGTTTTCTTCCCGCTGGCGGGATTGGCGCTGTGGTCGCAACGACCCGCACTGCTTGCGGCCGCCTCTGCTATCGCGGTGCTGTTTCTTTGCAGCCAGGCAATGATCTTGAAAGAAGCAAAAGGAATTCCCGCCTGGCGCACATTCTGGATTGTGCCGCTGGTGATTGTGACCGGCTTGGCAGAAGGAAGTGGATTGTTCCTTGCTGTCGTTGCGCCGATCGTGCCGCCTCATTCTTTGGCGCAGCTTGCAGCCGGCATTGCCGTTGCGTTGATTGCGCTGCGCGGTTTGGCCTGGCGATCTTATCGAACGGGACTTGAATCCGAAGGTGCGCCGACAGGCACGCTCACCGCATTGTATGCCTTCAGACCGTGGTTTTTCGCTGCCGGTCTTGCTTTGCCATCGGTCCTGATCGCCGCAGGAGTTACAGTTCCGGCGGCACAGGCTGCCTTTTTCGCTGTCGCCGGCGTGTGCATTGCAGCCGCCGGTGCTGCCTTGAAATTTGTCGTGGTCACGCGTGCCGGATTCAATCAGGGGTTCGCGCTGATGCACACGCCTGTGCGGGGGGCTGGAATCGCTGGACCGGCGGTAAAGCCTGGTTGGTCAATACACTAAGCGTCGAGCGAAGGGAGCTTGCTATGAGCACGCGGACGGCCGCTAAAACATCTGCGACCTTCATGTACGATCCCGGTTCAGAAACGATGTCGCGTAAAGCGCTGACGTCGCTGCAGACCACGCGGTTGAAGGAAACGCTCGATCTCGCTTACGCAAACGTTCCTCACTACAGAAAGAAATTTGATGCGGCGGGCGTAAGTCCGGCCGACCTGAAGTCTCTGTCCGATATCAGCCTGTTTCCGTTCACACTCAAGAGCGACTTGCGCGATAATTATCCGTTCGGGATGTTTGCCGTGCCCCGCGAGCGGCTTCTGCGGGTGCACGCGTCGTCCGGAACAACCGGCAAGCCCACCGTCGTCGGCTACACCAGGCGCGATCTCGATACCTGGGCAGATCTTATGGCGCGGTGCTTTGCCTGTGCCGGCGCGCTGCCTGGCGATATTGTTCACAACGCTTACGGATACGGGCTGTTCACAGGTGGGCTTGGCGCACATTACGGCGCAGAGCGTCTTGGATGTACGGTCGTGCCTATTTCCGGAGGTGGCACCGAACGGCAGGTGGCGCTGCTGAACGATTTCAAGGCGACCGTGTTATGTGCAACCCCATCATATGCGCTCAACATTGCAGAAGTTGCGAAGAAAATGGATTGCGAGCTGAGACACTCGTCATTGAGGGTCGGCTTGTTCGGAGCGGAACCCTGGAGCGACGCCATGCGCGAAGATCTGCAGGATCGCTTGGGTCTTAGAGCGGTCGACATTTATGGCCTGTCCGAAATCATGGGCCCCGGCGTGGCTTGCGAGTGTCATGCCGCTCAATCCGGCCTGCACGGTTGGGAAGACCATTTTCTGTTTGAGACGATCGATCCGGACACGCTTGAGCCTTTGCCGACAGGCGCGATCGGAGAATTGGTCATCACAACCTTGACCAAGGAAGCGCTGCCGATGATCCGCTATCGTACGCGCGATATCACACGGCTCAGTAATGAGCTATGCGAATGTGGACGCACACATGTCCGCATCATGCGTGTCACCGGACGCAATGACGACATGCTGATTATCCGGGGCGTAAACGTTTACCCGTCACAGATTGAGGCGGTTCTGGTGGGTTTCCCGGGGCTCGCGCCGCATTATCAGCTTGTTTTGTCACGCGAGGGCGCGCTCGACGCAATGACGGTCGACGTCGAGCTCGCTCCCGGCGTCGCGTTGAGCGATGTCGAGCGTGCACATAAGGCAGAGGCCGTCGTCCACCACATAAAGTCTTTAATCGGCGTTACTTGCAAAGTCGCAATCAAAGCTGAAGGTGAAGTGCCGCGTTCGCAGGGCAAGGCCGTGCGCGTAAAGGATGAACGCAATAAGCCCCATTGACCGCGGACATCCCGCGGCTTGTGAACTCAGCGTTTGCTTTCGTCGACCAATCGCCAGGTTGCATGGCAGGCGACGCAATTCTCCATAAGGTGGCCAAGCTCCTTTACGGTCAGGTCCGCAGCGCCGATCTGCTCCGCATCAAGGGCAATTTGATCAAATCCCCGGTGTGTTGCCAAACCGAGCTTCTTGAATTCCGGCGGCAGCTTGGAAGCAAGTGATTTCGGAATATGCGCCGCCTCGGGCCCGTTCATGCCGGAACGCCGTGCAGCTGCGGCAATGCGTGCGTGGTCGCCTGTCTGCGCGGCATCCAGGATGTCCCGAATGCTTTCAAGCAAACCGCGCATTTCATGACGGATAAAGGCAATTTCGCTGTCGGTCAGGGCGATCTGTGAACGCAGGTCGGTCGTTGCAGCCTGGTTCGATGTTTGAGCGGTGACGTTTCGTTCTCCGGGATAAAAGATGATCGCAACCAACAGGGTCGCCGTTCCGGCGAGCAAAATAGTTCGTCGCATCGACAGACCGCTCCTTTTGCGCGACCGTTATTCATCATTGCGATGCGGGTGGATCCAAATCCTCGTTCCACGAATCGGTTGGTGCCGGGTAGCGGCGCAACAGCCGATTTACCAAATTGACGTGCTCGGCCTCTTCCTCAACGAGCTCTGCGGCCATTGCCTTGACCTTGGGATCCTTCGCGGTTTCCACGATGGAGGTAAAGTAGGCCAGCGCGCGCTTCTCGCCGGCGAGCGAGAGCTGCAAAGCGTGCCACGGAGTCATCTTGTAGTGCGCGCCAGCGAGTTCCGCCTCTTCCGGACTGTCACTTGCAAAATTTGCAATTTGCCCTGCATGGCTGACAACGTCGAATTCGCCGGCGAGACGACGGATTTCCTCGCCGTGAATGCCTTCCGCACGTGCGAGGTCACGAAATACTTTTACGAGTTCGGGATTATTGTGGGTCTCCATTTGATCGGCCAGCACGTTGTAACGCTCGACCGCATCGATTTCGATCTTATAGGCGACCGCAAGCAAATCATTGAGATTGGAGATTTTCGGATTGTCAGATGCTTTGCTCATAGCTCAAAATCCCTCTCCAACTTTGACAGGTCCGCGTCATTGACCGCGACGGCCGGCTGAAACGGCGCACGGTTGCCGCGATACAGGACGCCGAGATTGAATCCGTCATCGGTCATAAGCCTTCGCGCCGCCTTGCCTTGATCAGTGGTTGCAGAAACCGGGGCTGGGCGTACCTGATCTTTCCATGCCCTTTCGTCGGGCCGGAAAGTTACGCAGGGGCTGAGGATTTCGACGAACGAGAATCCCGGGTGTTGGATTGCCTCGACCAGAACGTCCGCCGTTTCGTTGGGTTCTCCGGAAAAACAGCGAGCAATAAAATTTGCTCCCGAGGCGAGAGCGACAACCAGCGGGTGAAATGGCCGCACGCCGGTTCCACCCGGTGCCAGCGCCGTATCAAATTCCGGCTCTGTGGTAGGTGAGGGCTGACCCTTCGTCATGCCGTAGATGTGATTGTCCATGACCACATATGTCATATCGATGTTTCGGCGGCATGCGTGCAGGAAATGATTGCCGCCAATTGAATAGCCGTCGCCATCGCCGCTCGCGACTACGACCGTGAGATCCGGTCGCGTCACCTTCAGCCCTGCGGCGAGAGCAAGTGAACGGCCATGCACGCCATGAAAACCATAGCAATTGGTGTACGCAGGAATTCGCGACGAACAGCCGATGCCCGAAACGACGACAATATTTTCGGGAGGCAGGCCTAAATGCGCGAACGCGCGCGTAAATGACATAAGCACATGATAATCACCGCAGCCCGGACACCAGATCGGCTTGAGATCCGATTTATAATCAGCCGGCTTGCAGGCGAGGGCTCCGACGCTCGACATTATTGTCTCCAGTCCAAAATCGCTTGATGAATTTCGCCGGCGGTAATTGGCAGTGGCCCAGGCCGATGGAACACGCGCACAGGCGCGGGGAGGTCGTAGTGCGCGCGCAAATACTTGTGGAATTGCGCGCCATGTGTCTGTTCAACAATGAGTATTTGGGTAGCTCCTTCGAGTGCAGCGGATAAACGTTCGGGCTGGACAGGCGCCAGAAGACGCGGCGCGACAACGCGAACGTTGAAATTGTCCGCAGCTGCCCGGCGTGCGGCTTCGCGCACGGCACCGGTCAGCGATCCCCAGGTGATGATCGCGAGATCGCCTGAGCCTTCGACACTTGCCCAGTGATCGCCGAAATCGAATTGATCGAGCTTGTCGCGGCGCTTGTCGAGCTGCGCCAGGTGATCGCCCGCACCACTGGTTGGCGTACCGCGCTCGGAATGGGTGAGGCCATCGGCGGTATATTGACCGCCACGAGTTCCAGGTAACGCCATCGGCGAGACGCCGTTCGCTGCCATCGCGTAACGTTTATAGGCTCCGGAAATGTCGGTGACGATTGAACGCGCGCCGATGAACGCGACATCGGCCGGACGTTCGATGGCTGCGCGTGATTGCCCTATAAATTGGTCCGACAGAACGATAGCTGGAGCTTGCAGCGCTTCGGCGAGGAAGGTTGCCCATTGTGTCGTGAACATGCAGTCGCTGACCGATTGTGGCGCCAGCACGAGATGGGGCGCATCGCCGTGAAGACCGTAGATGGCGATATTCAGATCGGCCTGCTCGGATTTTGTGGGGATGCCCGTAGATGGGCCGCCACGCATTACATCGACAACCACAACCGGGATTTCGGCGGAGGTAGCCAAGCCGAGCGCTTCAATCATCAGTGAAAGTCCAGGGCCGGACGTCGCTGTCAGCGCGGGCGTGCCGCCAAAAGACGATCCGATAATCATATTGATTGCGGCGAGCTCGTCCTCCGCTTGCAGCAAGACTCCACCAACCTTGGAAAGGCTTGGCGCGAGCCATTCGAGAATTTCAGTCGCCGGTGTAATCGGATATGCAGCGGCAAAACGAACGCCGCCTCGGATTGCGCCGAGCGCAGTTGCCTCGTTGCCCGACAGCAACCACCTGCGCGCGGCACTCGGGGCCGGTTTGGCAAGCTGCTTGTTGAATTCGATGTTTGCGGCTGCACCAAACCCGGCCTTGATGCCGGCAAGGCTTGCCTCGATGGCGGCACTGCCCTTATCGGCAAGACGCCTCTCGATCGGTGCGAACGCCTGTTCGACTGTGAAGCCAAGCAATCGACTGGCGATACCGAGTGCTATCATGTTCGGCCGGCCATCACGGATGGTCTTGGCTATTTCTTTCATCGGGACCTGAACGACGCGGGCTCCGGATTGGACCGCCATTGGCGGCAGGTCGCCGCCACGCGGATCGCTGATCACAAGAGTTGCCGGCCCGACCTTAATTTCTCCCCCGAAACGATGAGCATTAAGCCAATCAATGCCGATGAGCAGGTCGAACTGGTCGGGAAGACAATCGACAGGATGATCAGCCAGGCGAAGGAGACCGGCCGCCTCGCCACCGCGGATCTGCGGCCCCAAGGTGCGTGTGAACAGGCCATGCCATCCGGCGGCGCTGGCTGTTTCGAGCAGGGAATCTGTAGTGGTCAGGGCGCCGGCACCGCCGCTGCCGACAACCGCAATTGAAATGCTCGGCGAAGCTCCCATGGGCCGGGTCTCCTGATCAGAGCTCAGTCGCCAATATGTATTTAAGTACTAGAATGCTGTTTTTTTCTTTTCCTTGACCTTGGTCAAGGCGGCTTCCGGGGCGGTGCCTAAAAATCAACGCGCCGTGTGCCCTACGGGGCTCAGCGCGCAATCTGGAGGGCAGTCTGATGGGTGCCAAACCGGTTCGTTGGATGATGACGGGCGCGGGCAAGCCTCTGGTGCCGACAGAATTCGAGATCGGCAGGCCTGGTCCGGATGAGGTGGTCGTTGAAATTGCCGGGTGCGGTGTCTGCCATACCGATCTTGGCTACTACTACGACGGTGTGCGCACCAAGCATGAATTGCCGCTGACGCTTGGGCATGAAATCAGTGGCCACGTCATCGAAACCGGCAAGGACGAACTTTGGTATACTGACCGGGCCGTCATCATTCCGGCGGTAATTCCCTGCGGTCACTGCGATGCTTGCCTACGTGGCAAGTCAACGATCTGCCCAAACCAGAAGATGCCGGGAAACGATATTCATGGCGGATTTGCCACCCATATCGTCGTGCCGGCGCGTGGCCTCTGTGTCGTTGATGAGAATCGTCTCACCGCAGTTGGAATTGATTTAGCCGATCTTTCGGTTATCGCCGATGCGGTGACGACGCCCTATCAGGCGGTCGTCCAGGCGGGGGTCACAAAGGGAGATCTGGTCGTTGTCAACGGTGTCGGCGGTGTCGGCGGCTATGCCGTGCAGGTTGCCGCGGCTCTCGGCGGCACTGTTGTCGCGATCGATGTGAACGATACAAAGCTTGCCGCGATTGCCGGGCAGGGTGCTTCGTTGACACTGAACGCCAAGCAGATGGCGGTGCGTGACATTAAGGCGGCAATCCAGGCATTCGCCAAAAAGAACAACTTGCGCCAAACGGAGTGGATTATTTTCGAATGCTCTGGCACGCGCGCAGGTCAGGAAACTGCATTCAGCCTTATCAATCACGGTGCGACCCTTGCCGTCGTTGGTTTCACCATGGACAAGGTCGAGGTTCGACTCTCAAATCTGATGGCGTTCCACGCCCGCGCGATCGGTAATTGGGGCTGTCCGCCCGAACTTTATCCTGCGGCGCTGGATCTCGTTTTGAACGGCCGCGTCAAAGTTGGCCCGTTCGTCGAAAAACATCCGCTCAACGAGATCAATCAGGTGTTCGAAGCGGCCCATGCGGGTGCCCTAAAGCGGCGTGCCGTACTTGTTCCTGCACCGTGAGGATTTTTCCATGACTGCCGAAGCAGCTCGCATCGTCACCGCGCAAAGATCAGAGGCCAAGGATCACAACCTCGTACCTGAAGCCGCACGCCAGGCAATTTCAAAAGGCGTGCAGTACGAGAAGCGCCCGGTCAAAGGAACGGACGGAAAGCCCGTAGCCGGTCTGTTCAACGCCTGGATCACGCTCGACAACCAAAGTCAGTTCAACTCCTACACCACCGACATGGTGAAGGCGACGATCCTGGCCTTTCGTGCCGCAAGCGCGGCTCGCGACGTTGTCGCTGTGGTGTTTACCGGTGCCGGCGACAAAGCTTTTTGCACCGGAGGCAACACAAAAGAATACGCCGAATATTACTCCGGCAATCCCCAGGAATACCGTGGGTATATGCGGCTCTTCAACGACATGGTTTCGGCAATTCTCGGCTGCGACAAGCCGGTGGTCTGTCGCGTGAACGGCATGCGCATCGGTGGTGGCCAGGAAATTGGAATGGCCTGCGATTTTTCGATTGCCCAGGATCTGGCCCGATTCGGGCAGGCCGGCCCGAAGCATGGCTCTGCGCCGATCGGCGGAGCGACTGATTTCCTTCCCTACATGATCGGGTGCGAGCAGGCGATGGTGTCGGGTCTGCTTTGCGAACCCTTTTCTGCGCACAAGGCCTATCGTCTCGGCATCGTCAGCGAGATCGTGCCGGCGCTGAAAGTTGACGGAAAGTTCGTCGCCAACCCAACCGTATGGACGGATCGATTCCTTGATGAGTATGGGCGGATCGTTCATGGCGAGCCTAAAATGGGCGCGGCTGCCGCTGAAGGCCAGGCCCTTCTGAAGCGTGGTGCGGTTGACCTCAGCCTGCTCGACGAGCGGGTGGAGGCACTTTGCACCAAGCTCCTCTACACCTTCCCCGAATGCACGACAAAAACGGTTGAGGAGCTTCGCAAGCCGAAGCTCAACGCCTGGAACGCCAACAAAGAAAATGCGCGTGACTGGCTCGCCCTCAACATGATGACGGAGGCTCGCGCCGGCTTCCGCGCTTTCAACGAGGGCACTCGCGAAACCGGCCGCGAAGTCGACTTCGTTGCGCTACGCCGCGCGCTGGCCGCCAACACACCCTGGTCGGATCAGCTCACTGAAAGCATTCAGCCGCGTGCGAGGGCCTGACTGTGACGCAGCCGATCAAAATCTGGTTCGAGGGAGAAGGCCGGTTACTGCGGCTCCGGCTAAGCCGCCCCAAGGCTAATCTCGTCGACGCCTCAATGATCTCGGCGCTGGACAGCGCACTGTCAGAACATATTGGGAATGGCCGAATCAATGCCGTGCTTCTCGACGCCGAAGGGCCGCACTTCAGTTTCGGCGCCAGCGTGGAAGAGCATTTGCCGAAACAATGCGCAGCCATGCTTGAGGGACTGCATCGCCTGCTGCTGCGCATGGTGGAATGCCCTGTGCCATTGCTGACGGCGGTCCGGGGCCAATGTCTCGGCGGCGGTCTCGAAGTGGCGCTCGCCGGGCACCTTATCTTTGCTGCGCCTGATGCCATTCTCGGCCAGCCGGAGATGAAGCTTGGCGTGTTCGCCCCGGCCGCCTCCTGTTTGCTGCCGGAGCTGGTTGGTCCGGCGCGTTCGCTGGATCTTCTTGTGTCTGGTCGCAGCATTACCGGCAATGAAGCGGTGGCCATTGGCATCGCTCATGAAGTCGCTGCTGATCCGGAACGCGCCGCTCTCGCTTACTTCGAGGAACATCTCAGATCGAAGAGCGCGAGTTCACTGCGTTATGCGATCAAGGCTGCACGGCTCGACTACGTCGCACGTGTGAAGGACAAAATTCGCAGTGTCGAGCGGCTATATCTCGACGAACTCATGCTCACCCATGATGCCGTAGTCGGTCTCGAAGCTTTCATCGCGAAGAGGGCGCCTCAATGGCAACATCGGTAAACCATTCATCAACCGCAGAAGTCGTTGCGCGCGCCAGCGCGCTGTTCGAGGATTTGTCGTTTGCCTCGGCGCGCAAATGGAAGGCGGCGAAACCCAATCGCAAGGTGATCGGTTACATGCCGATTTATGTGCCCCGCGAAATCATTCACGCGGCCGGCATGCTGCCGCTGGGTATTGTCGGGGGTGGTGACCAGCTCGAAGTCATACACGGCGACGCCTATTATCAAAGCTATATCTGCAGGATACCGCGCTCGACGATCGAGCTTGGAGTTTCCGGGCGTCTCGATTTCGTCGATGGCATGTTGTTCCCGTCAATCTGCGACGTGATCCGGAATCTGTCCGGCATGTGGAAATTGATGTTTCCCAATGTTTATTCACGTTACTTCGACGTCCCGCAGAACTATCGCGACGACACTGGCGGAAACTTCTATGTCAACGAGCTGGCCGAACTCAGGCTTGCTCTTGGGGAGCTTCGCGGCGAGCCGATTTCGGACGACGATCTGCGCCGGTCAATTGCAGTCTACAACGAGAACCGCAGGCTCGTACGTGACCTTTACGCCTTCCGGGTTGAACGGCCGTGGCAAGCGCCCGCCGCTGAAGTGTATCTGATGGTGCGTGCGGGACTCGTGCTTCCAGTCGAGGAGCATTCCGCACTTTTGCGCGATTATCTCGCTGCCGCGCGCGCCGAGGAGCGGCCGAAGCGGGACAATTGTCGCATTGTGCTGACCGGCATGTTCTGTGAGCAGCCGCCGCTCAATCTGATCAAGTCGCTCGAGCTTTCCGGTTGTTACGTGGTGGACGACGATCTGCTGCTGGTAACGCGTTGGCTCATTGGTGATGTCCCGGTGGAGGGGGACCCGCTGCAAAATCTGTCCCTCGCATTTCTGCATCATTCGGAGTCGACTGCGGCCAAATACGAGCCAAGTCAAAAGGAAAAGGGCCAGCACCTTGTTCGGGCTGTGAAACGCAGTGGCGCGGAAGGTGTGATCTTTGCGGCGCCTAGTTTCTGTGACCCCGCACTGCTTGAACGTCCGATGCTGCAACACGTCCTTAAGGACGCCGGTATTCCCTACATCGCATTCAAATACGCGGAAAACTCCGGCCAGATGCAACCGATCAGGGAGCAGGCCGGCACCTTTGCTGATTCAATCAAACTGTGGAGCGCGGCATGACAACGGCAACCAAAATTGTCACCTCCAAGGCGCCTGTGAAGGAAGTCGTCAAGGATGCCTCCATGGTGAAACAAAAGGAGATGATGGCAGCCCACTACGATCGCCTGACCAGCGCGTCCGAGACGGGCGCCAAGGTGGCTGCCACCTTCGTGCCCGGTAACTTGAACGAATTGATCATGTGCTTTGACCTCCTGAATAACCTGCCTGAGGTCAATGCCATCCAGAGCGGCTTGCGTCGTGTAAGTGGCAGCTACGTGCTCGAGGCAGAAAAGATCGGGCACTCGGAAGACGTCTGCACCTATGTGAAATCCGACATCGGCATGATGGCCAAGGGCAACATTGCTCCAAACGGCAAGAAGTTTCCCAATCCCGACGTTTTGCTGCTCTCATACACCGGCTGTTTTACCTTCATGAAGTGGTTCGAACTGCTGCGAGAGCAGTACAAGTGCGAGACGATCATGTTGCATACGCCCTACATGGGCGACGGCAAAATCACCAAGAACATGATCGACTACATGGTGAAGCAGCTGAAGGATGACGTTATTCCCACGCTCGAGCGCGTTTCCGGCGTCAAATTTGATATTGACCGGCTGCGTGAGTACCTGAAGAAGTCGATCAAGGCTGAAGACGATCTCGTCCGAGTGCTGCAAAGCGCGAAGGCAAAGCCATCGCCGATCGATGCGTATTTCGGCGGGATCTATTACATCGGGCCCATTTTTGGCGCCTTTCGTGGCACTCAGGACGCGATCGACTACTACCGCTTCCTGCGCGAAGAGGTTGAGGAGCGTCTCGCGAAGGGCCAGGGACCGGTGACGCCCGACGGTGATATGGGCAAGGAAAAATACCGACTCGTGGTGGAAGGGCCACCCAACTACACGAGCTTCCGCCAGTTCTGGAAGATGTTTTATGACGAGGGCGCGGTTGTCGTCGCCTCGAGCTACACCAAGGTCGGTGGCGTCTATGATTTCGGATTCCGCCACGATCCCGACAGGCCGCTGGAAACCCTGGCGGAATATTGTCTCGGTGTGTACACCAACCGCAGCCTGCCGATGCGTATCGACATGCTGGTCAACTACATCAACGAGTACCAGGCGGACGGGCTTCTCATCAACTCCATCAAAAGCTGCAACAGCTTTTCCGCCGGCCAGTTGCTGATGATGCGCGAGGTCGAAAAGCGCACCGGCAAGCCGGCGGCATTCGTGGAATCCGATCTGGTTGATCCGCGCTATT
The DNA here is from genome assembly GCA_035701845.1 of Pseudolabrys sp. Lineage (GTDB taxonomy): Bacteria > Pseudomonadota > Alphaproteobacteria > Rhizobiales > Xanthobacteraceae > Pseudolabrys. The sequence continues at coordinate 17,466 of DASSRJ010000189.1, forward strand.
TCTCGGCGGCAAATATCAAGAATCGCCTCGAGAGCTATTTCCAGATGGTCGACCAGAAACGTGCTGGCGCGGCCGCGGCGGCTTGAGGGGGCACGAATGAAGACCTTTGTCGGCATTGATCTCGGCTCGACGACGACCAAAGCGGTCTTGCTCGACGAAGACCGCCAGGTCATCGGTCACGGCATCACCAATTCACGTTCGAATTACGCAACAGCTGCACGAGTTGCCAGCCAGGAGGCGCGTGTCGACGGTCAGTTCACATTGTTCCGCCGGGCGCTTACTGACGCCCACGCGCAAATCGAGCTGGATTCATTCCTCAGCGCGCTTGAGCGCGCCTTCCGTCTTGAGCAGTTTCTCGAACAGCTCGACGATCTCGAGCAAACCTGCGTCGGTCAAATTCAAGGCGAGCGTTTCGCCAAGGTTGCATCCGGCGTGAAGGATTCGCTTGCTGAGGTTTTTAAGCGGTTGCGTGAAGAGGCACCCGAACTTTACGCGCCGGGTGCCAAGCGCAAATCCGATTTTTTCCGTGACATTGCCGGATCACGCTACCACGCCCATGCCGAGGAGGTCGCACGGGCGGCCGGCTTGCCCTACGACCTATTGCTTAATGTCTATGACAAGTCGATCATCGAGGTCGAAAATCGGCCGCCGGCGGGCGAATTGAGCGACAAGTTTCGGCGAGCACTCGGGCGCGTACTGGCATCGGAATCGTCGGTCAAAGCGGCGGCTGCCGATATCCAGAAGATGATCGAAAGCGCGCTCGCCATAGACCTGGAAGAGACCTATCTCGTGGGCACCGGCTATGGCCGGGTGACGCTTCCGTTTTCCAAGGAGCACATCCGTTCCGAGATCCTCTGCCATGGTCTTGGCGCGCACCTGATGTATCCGCAAACGCGTACGGTGCTGGATATCGGCGGCCAAGATACGAAGGGTATCCAGATCGATGAAAACGGCATCGTCGCCAATTTTCAAATGAACGATCGCTGCGCGGCCGGTTGCGGCCGGTATCTTGGCTACATTGCAGATGAGATGAACATGGGACTCCACGAGTTGGGGCCCATGGCGATGAAATCGGACAGACCCGCGCGTATCAATTCCACCTGTACTGTGTTCGCCGGCGCCGAGCTGCGCGACCGGCTGTCGCTCGGGGAAAAACGCGAAGACATTCTGGCCGGCTTGCACCGTGCAATCATATTGCGAGCGATCTCAATCATTTCGCGTTCAGGCGGAATTACCAACGAGTTTACCTTTACCGGTGGCGTCGCCAAGAACGAGGCGGCCGTGCGGGAATTGCGGAAGGTCATCAAGGAAAACTACGGTGATGTCATCATCAACATAAATCCGGACTCGATATACACAGGTGCGCTCGGCGCAGCAGAATTCGCGCGGCGTGCTCATTTGGGATCGGCCGAAGGGGTCGGGCAATGACAATATCTGCGGGCATCGATATCGGCACCAGCACGATCAAGGCGGCGCTGTTCAACGTCGAGAATGGCGAGGAACAATGGTTGTCACGCTATCTGATGCGTATTCGACAGCGCGATCCCATGGAGCTGGCACGTGTGGCGTACGACGCTGTTCTCGAAGACGCGAAGCTGCGCCCTGAAGATGTCGATTACGTAGCGACCACCGGTGAAGGCGAAAGCGTACCGTTCCACACCGGTCATTTTTACTCGATGACGACACACGCGCGCGGCGCCATTTATCTCGATCCGGAGTCGCGGTCGGCGCTGGATGTTGGCGCGTTGCATGGCCGCGCGATCTCGATTGATGGCCGGGGAAAGGTGCTCAGCTACAAGATGACGAGCCAATGCGCGTCAGGTTCAGGACAATTTCTCGAAAATATCGCCCGTTATCTCGGAATCGCACAAGAGGAAATCGGAACGCTCTCGCGGCAAGGAGAAAATCCGGAGGTTGTCAGCAGCATCTGTGCAGTCCTTGCAGAAACCGACGTTATCAACATGGTTTCACGCGGCATCTCGACGCCGAACATCCTCAAGGGGATCCATCTATCGATGGCAGCCAGGCTGTCCAAACTGTTAAAATCGATCGGAGCCGTTAATGGCGTGGTCATGCTGACTGGCGGACTGGCGCTCGATAAAGGACTCGTTGCCGCGCTTGAAGAGGATATTTCGCATATCAAAGACATGAAGGTCGCGGTCCGTAGCCATCCGGATTCAATGTTTGCGGGGGCAATCGGAGCGGCCCTGTGGGGCGCATTCCGCTTTGAAAAACTGGCGACCGCTGGCGGGATGCCGCGAGCGGCCTGAGACTTTAGGGAGGTGACTCCATGGCTCTGATGATCACCGACGCTTGCACGGCGTGCGACGCTTGTGAACCGGTATGCCCGAACAAGGCGATCACTGCGGGAACTCCGATATACGTGATTGACCCGATGAAATGCACCGAGTGTGTGGGAGCCGAGGATGAACCTCAATGCAAGCTGGTTTGTCCGGCCAATTGTATCGAGCCGAATCCCGACTGGAATGAATCCAAGGACGATTTGCTTGCAAAGTATCAACAGTTGCACGGCTAACGCTGTGAGACATTGCGATGAGCTTCACCAACCGGATCAGCCAGACCCTTCACGATGAGCACGGGGCGACCGTCGCCTTGATGGAAAGGCTTGAACAGTTACTGGTTCGCGGCCGCCGCTCCGGTCCTCCCGACAGAACAGACCGCAGTGTCGCGCGCCTGTTGTCAGATTTGGCAACGGGGCTCGAGACCGAAGTCGATCGCCATTTTACGTTCGAAGAAGACCATCTCTTCAACTATTTGGAGGCGGTAGGGGATATGGGTATCTGCGAGCACCTGACAAGCGAGCATCAATCCATGCGCCCGCTCGGCACGCAGGTGGCCGCACTGGCGCGGAGGGCCCTGAGCAACGGATTCACGCCGGAAGATTGGGGTGAGTTCACCCGTCTCAGTCAGGAGCTTGGGGATCTCATGCTTGCACATGTGCAGAAAGAAGAAATGGCGCTGCTGCCCGTGCTCGAAGAAAACATGGATGCAGAAACCGAAGCGCGGCTTTACCAGGAATATGTCGAGAATGTGTGAGGTTTGGCATGCGCAATGCCGTTGTGAATGCTGAAAGCAGCGTTCGTCCGCTGCGTCCTTCCGATCTCGATCGCGTTATCGCCATTGATTCAAGTCACGTTGGCGAATCACGGCGGCGCTTCTTTGAGAAGCGGCTCGCCAACGCCAGGCAACATCCTGAAGATTTCGTCCACATTGGCGTTGTTCGTAGCAATGCTCTTGTTGGATTTGCCTTTGCCCGAATTCTGCGCGGGGAATTCGGCCGTGATCGAGCTGTCGCGACGGTCGATGCGGTCGGAGTCGACTATGACAGTCAGGCTCGTGGGATTGGACGGGTTTTAATGAACGCCCTCACAGAGATGATGCGCAAGAAGGGCGTTCATGCCTTGCAATCCCAGGCTGATTGGACAAACCACGGCCTGCTACGTTTTTTCGATGTCTCGGGCTTTGGTCTGGCGCCGCGATTGGTGCTTGAGCGTTCTGTTCTGACTCCATTGGTCGAGTTGGTCGAGGACGAATGACAAGAAAAAAGGAGTAGTGACCATGGCCCGAAACACTGGCATCACCCTGCCGCAACACGTTGGCGAGGCCACGGAGATCGATTACAGCGCACGACCCGCTGCTGATTTTGGGCCCCTCGCGCGGGACAAGATACCCGTGCGTTCGATGGCGGAAGGCGATCTGCGTACGCTGGTGCGGATCGATCGCCGAATTACAAAGCGCGACAGGGCCGCGTATTTTGAGCGCAAGCTTACTGAGGCGCTGACCGAATCCGACGTACGCGTCTCATTGGTTGCCGAACTCGACGGCGTTCCGGTGGGGTTCATCATGGCTCGAGTCGACCTCGGTGAATTTGGCCGGGTTGAAACCACGGCGGTTATTGACACGATCGGAGTCGACCCTGATTACCGGAACAGAGGCGTGGGCCGCGCGCTGATCTCCCAATTGCTTGCCAACCTCGGCACGCTCCGCGTCGAAAAAATAAGAACAGAGGTCGACTGGCAAGACCATGATCTGCTCGCCTATCTCGGCCGCAACGGTTTTCTTCCTTCGCAACGGCTCTGTTTCGATCAGCCGCTCATTTGATCTTCGATGTTCGTCGACTCAAAAGCGGCCGTCCAAACGAGGTTTGATTTTAGCAATCATCGGGCCCTGGTAACCGGCGGTAGCCGGGGAATCGGTCGCGCCATTGCCGACGCTCTCGGTCGGGCGGGTGCAGATGTACACGTGTTTGACATCGGGGAGCCGGAAGAACGAGGCAGCTTTCCGCATCGGTTCGTACAGATCGATATTGCCGACAGCAGTGCCGTAAATGCGGCAACCGAAAATCTTCCTGAGATGCCGACACTACTCATCAATAACGCTGGTATCACCCGCGATCGCTCGATCGCCAAAATGAGCGATGTCGATTGGGCGGCGGTGCTCAGCGTGAACCTCACCGGCGCGTTCAACATGATGCGCGCCGTTGCGCCCTCGATGGCACGTCAGAATTTTGGCCGCATCGTGAATATTACGTCCATCAATGGCTTGCGTGGAAAATTTGGACAAGCGAACTATGCTGCGGCCAAGGCGGGTCTGATTGGTCTGACGAAAACTGCAGCGCGGGAACTTGGCCGCAAAAACATAACTGTCAATGCAGTTGCGCCAGGGATGGTCATGACCGAGATGGCCCGGGCGCTGCCAGATGAGGTCATCCGCAAGGCGCGGGAAGAGGCCGTGCTTCCGGCGCTTGCCGATTCTAATGATATCAGCAACGCGGTATTGTTCCTTCTGTCCGATGCCGCCCGCGCTATTACAGGTGCGGTGTTGCGCGTCGACGCCGGCCAATACCTCTGAGCGATTACCGCTCAGGCTTGTTTCGCCAGCAACAGACGCCGAATAATGTCGGTAGCAAACCAGGCAAAGGCCAAGGCTCCGGCCAGACCGATAGCAGCGCCTGCGCGGCCAACAATCGCATTATCGAGAGTTATCGCGATCGCGAGTACAACAAGCGCAAGAGCATGACAAATCGCGTGCAGCCTGAGCGCTGGCGCGCCTGAAAGTTCGGCCACGATGGCAGTTCCACCGCGGGCCGGTGGCGGCAGGAACATCGAGGCAAGAAACGGCATAATCCGCTGGAGGATGGCGAAGAGGAATGTGAGCAGCCAGCCGAACAGCAGCATAAACCCAAAAAGAGTTGGTCCGTTGGCACCGGCGAAGCCATAAAGCGCAGCGAGGCCAATCAGGAGTGTCGCCGGCAGCATGATCCAGGCTGCGCGCACGAGGACGAACGAGAGCCCGAGGCGTTTGCGCATTCCGGTCTTGAGCACACGGAACATAAGCCAGAGATGCATGGCGGCGGCGAACAGGCCTATGAGCGTGGCGGTCGCAAGAACCTCCCGACTGCCGATCAGGGCTCCGAGCGTACCGAGAGCAATTGCGATTACGGCGATGGCGAAATTCATAAAACTTATTCGCTTAGGCGGCGCAGACGCCAGGGCAAACATCGGCACGAGAACGTGGCTGAACCCGATTACAAGCAGCCCCATGAATCCAAAGCCGCCAAGAACAAGATGAGCGAGCGCAACCGCGCCGTGATCCGGCAAAATGCCGGCATTTTCATTGATCGCCAGCGTCACTCCGAGTAAGGCCAGAAAGAGAAGAGCGACCAGCGCTGCCCAGCCATAAGCTCCGACGACCGGGAGACTGCTGGCGCGAAGCAGATTGTCCGCAAGGAGACTTCCAAACAGCAACAACCCGACACCGACCGTGATGGCGCCTGGAATGAGAATGTTCAGCCGCGCCGTGTACATACCGGCGGTTAAGGCGATCATCCCCGGAATTGTTATCCAGAAAACGAGTTTAATGGGCCAGACCGCGTGCAACGTGCGACGGGTGGCAACGGGCAGGAGTTGTACGGAAGCCCCGATTGCGGTCGTAACGAGAATGCCAAGAGCCAATAGATGTATCACCGAGAGCGTCGGCCCAAGTCCGCCTCGAAAGCCTACAGACTCATCCGCTCCGACAAGCAGCCCCAACCACATGAATACGTGAAAAACGACTGCGACAGAGAAGAATCGAAATGGAATCGATGGCGGCAATAGCCGACTTTTCGCGCCCCCGAGAAAGGTCGCCCCAGTGCTCATGAACCCCAGCGCACCATGCGAAGCATCACTCCATCCTCACAGTCCGTGCTTGCACACGAAGACGGGATGATTTCGTGACTCCATCCGCGGTCGTCGAGCTCGGGGTAAAGAAAAACCGGCTCTCGGTCGAGATGGGCGATTAGGGCCGAATCGACCTCGCCCTGGTCGATTGCCTGCAGAATGGCAATCATCGGTTCAGGGGGCTCGAGGTCGCGCACATCGATATGGACGGCGTCCGCCGTTCGCCACATCCGGGGCGCTCCCGCTGGTCGAGCGCAAGCCACGAGCCAACCTCCTGTAGATGTTTGAGCTTAAATCGGTACCACAATGCGTATTTATGCGCTATATTTTTGTTAGCTCGTCGAAAGGCGGTGAGTTCCGTGGCCATCGATCGAAAACCGCACTCACAGACGACCGGCGCAGCTTTACGCGTTCGGCGCGTACAGGCGGCCGATATCCCGCAAGTGATCGCGCTTGACACGCGGGTAACCAAGCTTGCGAAGCCCGACTACTGGAAAGATGTCTACCGCCGTTACGGCAAGCGACGCCTGCATGAGCGTTTTTTTCTGATCGCCAAAAATCGTCTGGACCGGGCGGATTCTCGAGTCTTGGGCTTTATCATTGGAGAAGTTCGCACGTGGGAGTTTGGGTCGACACCTTGCGGATGGGTGTTTGCGTTGTCAGTCGACCCTGACATGCGGTTGCACGGAATTGGCAAGGCGCTCCTGGAAGCGATTTCCGGTGAATTCAGGAAGGCGGGAGTCCGCAAGATGCGAACAATGGTCGAGAGGGGAGCTCAGCTTCCTCTGTTGTTTTTTCGCAGCGAGGGGATGATGGCCGGCCCGTACATTCAGCTGGAGAAGGATCTCGATTGAATACGTCACAACAGTGAACGCACGGACAGGCAAGTGGCAACACTATGAGGCTACAAATTTCAACCCGGCTTGCGATCTTCGCAGTTCTGGAGCTGACGGAGCGTGAAAGCCGTCAGCTTTCCGTGGCCGACATCGGAAAGAAATACAATGTCTCGAATCACCACCTGGCGAAAGTGATGCATATTATGGGCCGCGCCGGTCTGGTTCGTGCGGTTCGGGGTGCAGGCGGCGGGTATCGGTTTGCAGCTAATCCGAGGCGGACCACGCTCCTGGATGTGGTGCAACTTTTCGAAGACATCAGTTCGGTGGAGAAGGATACCGAGGCTGCCGATGCGACGCCCGAGGGAAAAGCTTTGCAGGCCATTCTTAACGAAATCGATGCAATCGCCTGGGCAACACTCGGATCAATTACAATCGCGACGATGCACAAGCTTCTGAACCGGGCTGGCGCTGGTCGACGGCGTTCAATCCCGTACCTCGGCGGGTCTTGAAGGACACATGAATTCGGGCCAGAAGGCGGTCAGTAGGCGGCGGGGCTGGATTTGATAAAAATCAAGGCAACCCTGACGGCCTTCTTCATGATCTAATCTGGCTGTTTTGAGGCTTTATCCATGTCCTCACGACTGACGGTCGGCGACCTGCAGGTTATTACGCGCGTGGCGATTTTCCGCGGGCTGCGTTCAGAAACCGTCGAGCATATTATCATGCCGGCGACCGGCGTGATTTTGAAGCCGCATGAGGGACTGTTTCGCCAAGGTGACCCTGCGACGGCTTTTTTTATTGTGATCGACGGGTGGATAAAGCTTTATCGCATTACTCCCTCCGGCGAGGAGACCGTGATCCACATTCTGACAAAGGGTGGAAGCTTCGCCGAAGCGGTCGCATTTACTGGAAATCGATATCCAGCGACGGCTGAAGCGGTTACCGACGCCCGCGTGGCGCGCGTTCCGGCCGATCACGTCGTTCGGTGCATCCGCGAAAGTCCCGATATTGCACTGGCAATGATCGCGTCCACGTCGCAGCACTTGCATCATCTCGTTCAACAGGTCGAACAACTCAAGGCGCAAAGCGGGGTGCAACGGGTTGCCGAATTTCTGGCATCGTTAGCAGACGCCAAACAGGGTGGATGCGCAATCGCTCTGCCCTATGACAAGGTATTGATCGCAGCGCGGCTTGGCCTGACTCCTGAGTCTTTGTCTCGTGCTTTCGCGAGGCTAAAAGCAGTCGGCGTGGTTATCGACGCGTCACAAGTTGTGATCAAGGATATTGCCAAGTTGCGTCGAATCGCAGCCGACGAGCGCAGCGCGGTGCGAGGCACACTGCGGCCGATGCATTGACGTCAATCGCAATTCGTATTGGAACGACAAAGATGTCACTTGATATTCTTCATCCGAAAGAGTGGAAGCCGCCAATCGGCTACGCAAACGGCATCAGCGTGGCGGCGGGCCGAATTGTTTTCATAGCCGGTCAGGTTGGCTGGAATGCCGATCAGAAGTTTCAAAGCGATCAGCTTGTCCCGCAATTTGAACAGGCGTTGAAAAACATACTTGCTATTCTCGCTGAGGCGGGCGGCAGGCCGGCGCACATTTGCAGATTGACCGCATTTTGTATCGACAAGCCTGCATATCTTGCGGGGCGGCGTGAGCTCGGACGTATCTGGAAATCGCTGATGGGGGATCATTATCCCGCGATGAGCATGATTTTTGTGGCCGATCTGCTTGATACTCCGGCAAAGATCGAGCTGGAAGCAACGGCAGTTGTTCCAGATCGATAGCTGCAAGCCGACATATCAATAGTGGTGCACGACCTTAAGCCGCCATTGCAGGAAGCAGATTGACAGTCAGGCGACGCGCCAGCGCGGCGGCGCTCACGCGCCGATAGTTGGCGGACGTAAGCGTGGTGCGCATGGGTTGAACCTGCCTTTGTACGAGCCGCTCAATTTCCTGCAGGAGTTTTTCGTTAATCGGCCGCCCAGTGAAAGCCTCCGTGCCGACAAGCAAAAATGGCCTTGAATTGGTGCCGGTCAGCGCAATTTTCAGCGAAGCGACAATAGAGCCCCGCATCGTGAGTGCAACTGCAACGCCGGCTAATGGAAAGTCGATGGCTTCCCGCACGCGTATCTTTGCGTAAGCTGAGCGGGGCTGGTTTGGTGCCAAATGGACAGCGGTAAGAAGCTCGCCGTCTGCAAGAGTAAGATGGGCTTTTCCGTCCTCAACATAGAGATCGCTTAAGGGCATTTGCCGGCGACCCTTCGGGCCGACAATTGCAATTCTGGCGTCTAGAACGAGAAGGGCCGGCGCCAGATCGCCGGAAAAGGCGGCGTGACAGCGCTGCCCTTGCGGGGCTACGTGGCAGATATCGCCACGGTTCTTGAGACAATAAGCGTTTGCACTCCGCCACCATTCGCTTTGATTGTAATATATGCAGCGGGTATCGAGACACAGGTTTCCGCCAACAGTCCCCATTGCGCGATGAGCGGGTCCGGCGATTGCGTGGGCGGCCTCCGCAAGGCCTGGATATCGGGCGGTGATCGTTTCATTGCGGGTAAGTGCTTCGATGCTCACTCCCGCACCGATTGTTATTCCGTTTTCGGTGACCTCGATCTCTGCCAATTCGGTGATACCGGAAAGATCGATCAGTAGATCCGGAGTGGTGATGCCGCGTCGCATGTTGACAAGCAGGTCGGTTCCGCCTGCGAGAAACCGCGCTTTTGGGTAATCAAGGCGTGCGGCTATGGCGTCCTTGATTGTACGCGGCTGAACGATGCGAAATTCGGATAATGACGCGGTCATGAGGCTGCCTTCAGGGCGTTAGCGATCTTGACCTGTCGCTGGCGCCGGATCAGAGCATCGATGATGCGGTCGGGGGTGACGGGCAACTCATTGAGGTTTAAGCCGATCGCATTTGCGACGGCATTCACCAAGGCCGGTGCAAAACTTGCCAATGCGCCTTCGCTGGCTTCCTTGGCGCCGAATGGCCCGAATGGATCGTGGCTTTCGACGATGTAGGTTTCAATTGGCGGCGAATCCAGAATAGACGGCATTCGGTATTCGAGCAGGCTTGCATGCGCCGGCAAACCGTCAAGATAGTGGGTCTCCTCGCACATGGCTTGACCCATACCCATCCATACTGACCCTTGGATCTGGCCTTCCACCGCGAGGGGATTGATGGCGTGGCCGCAGTCCAGCGCCACCCAGACTTTCTCGACCGTAATCCGGCCGATCGCCTTGTCGACAGTTACTTCCACTACCTGGGCGGCGTAGCTGAATCCCATCGTGGAACCCACTGCGCCACCTCGATGCTTCCCACCTTGTGCTTCGGGCGGGCAAGTGAAGGACCCCTTCACGACAATGGCGCCTTCGTCCACCAGAGCCGCGGCGACGACGTCGGCGAACGGCAAACTCGATTGATCGCTACCATTGACGCGAAATACTTCGTTCACGCATTCGATATCTTCCGGTCGCGCTTCAAGCTTGCGTGCCGCCGCGGCAACAAGAATCGACTTCAGTTTTTTGGCGGCTTCGATTGCGGCATTGCCAACCATGAAAGTGATACGTGACGAATAGGCGCCGTTGTCTTTTGGTGTTACAGCGGTGTCTGCGGCGACGACACGTATGCGATCGAGCGAAATGTCGAGAGTTTCGGCCACGACGATTGCAACCATGGTGGAGGAGCCTTGGCCGATATCTGCAGCTCCTGTGAGTGCAGTGACGCCGCCATCGAAGTCGAGCTTCAAATTCACCACCGCATGAGGTTCACCGGTGAAATGAATGGGTTTGGCGGCGCCGCTGACGTAATGTGAACAGGCCATGCCAAGACCTTTGCCCGGCGGCATCCGCCCGATACGCTCGCGCCACTGGCTCGCTCGCTCAACTTTGTCGATGCATTCCGCCAGTCCATAGCTGTTTACCATCAAATCGTTCATGGTGCGGGTTGGCGCCCGCAGAAGGTTGACGCGACGCACGGCCATGGGATCGAGCCCGAGTTCGCGTGCCATGCGATCAATTAAACATTCGAAGGCGTGACGCGTGTTGACCGAGCCGTGACCGCGCATGGCACCGCAAGGCGGCAGGTTGGCATAGACGCGATAACCATCGTACTTGACCGATGGTACGTCATAGAGGCCATGCAGCAGCGAACCGGCATATAGAATTGTAATTATGCCGTAACCGGCATAGGCCCCGCCTCGTTGCACGACCTCGCATTCACATGCGGTTAGGCGCCCATCTTTTTTCATTCCGAGTTTCAGCCGAATATCGGTCTGCGGACGGGCGCGGTGAGTGATAAAAGTCTCCTCGCGTGTGAGCAGCAACATCACCTTGCCGGCGCTGGCTCGCGCAAGCAGCGCAGTGATAATTTCAAAATTCAATGCTTCGACGCGAGCCCCGAAGCCGCCACCGACAAACGGTTTGATCACGCGGATGCGTGAGGAATCCATGTCGAGGCATCGGGCCAGCATGAGATGCAAGTAGTATCCGACCTGTGACACGGTTTGCACCGTGAGACGGCCAGCTAACGGATCGAATTCGGAAATACTTGCATGCGGTTCGATTTGAGCGTGGTTGATTTCCGCGCAGGAAAAAGTCTCCTCGCGGACCAAATCAGCTTCGGTGAATCCGTGATTGACATCGCCGAATTGATGGTGGACCTCGCGTTCGACATTGCCGGGTTTGTTGTCGTGCAGAAGCACGGCACCGGGCGCGCGTGCAGCATCTGACGTGTAATAGGCGGGAAGTTTTTCCAGCTTCAGTTCGATGAGGTCAAGAGCGCGCCCGGCTGTTTCCGCATCGATTGCGGCCACCGCCGCGATCGGTTCCCCGCGATAGCGCACCCGGCCGCGTGCCAGCGGATATTCATTCATTGCAATTGGGAGAACGCCATACGTATGCGGGCAATCATCGCCGGTAACGACCGCAGCAACTCCCTCAAGTGCACGCGCTTTCGACACGTCGAGCTTGAGAATTTCACCGTGACTTACAGGGCTGCGCAGGATACGTCCGACCAAAGCGTCGTTATGATCAAGATCGGCGGTATATCGGGCGCGCCCTGTAACTTTATCAATTCCATCGACCAAAGGAGTGCCGCGGCGGGCGGATTTCTGATCAGCACCCGGAACGGTCGTCATAGAGTTGCGCTCGCCGCTTCTTTGACAGACTCAATAATTTTTACGTAACCGGTGCAGCGGCAGAGATTTCCCGACAAGGCGATTCGTATGTCAGCGTCGGTTGGTTTCGGATTGCGCCTCAGGAGCGCTTCAGCCGCCATAATCATTCCCGGCGTGCAGAAGCCGCATTGTGTTCCGAGCTTTTCATGAAAAGCTCTCTGTAGCCGATTGAGACGGCCCTGAGTCGCCAGGGCCTCAATTGTTTCCACGCTGCGGCCTTCGCAGCGTAGCGCGAGGGTGATACAGGAAGGCACAGCCTCATCATCGATCAGGACGGTGCATGCTCCGCACTCTCCTCCGTCGCAGCCGGTCTTGGTACCCGTCAGGCGCACGATGTCGCGCAAATAATCGACGAGCAGCATCCCTTCGGACACGGCATCTTCGCGCCAACGCCCGTTAAGTTGCAATCTCAGCAACCGTTTCTTCGGTTGCCGGCGAGGTGCATGCATTGCAGGACTCCTGAAGAAAGAGTGTGCCGGATGGCGTCCTCTCTCCATGACAAAAATCAAGAGCAAGGTGCCGTTGTGCCGTGTCGAGTGGTCCCACCTGACCAAAGTCAAGGATAAGTCCGCAATCGGTCACTAGCGTTCTGGCAATCAAGATTTATGGACGACCCGGATGACGGCGCTTCGCGACTACAATGCCGCGGTCGATTTTGTTGATCGGAACGTCGCTGAAGGCCGAGGCGAGAAGACTGCTTTTATCGATCCTTCTCGCAATCTGACCTATGCGGAGCTGCGTGACGCCGCTGCGCGTATCGGTCCAATGCTCGCACGTATGGGCATCGAGCCGGAAAATCGGATTGCTCTCGTTCTGCTGGATACGGTCGATTTTCCTGTGCTGTTCTGGGGCGCCATTCGGGCGGGCATCGTTCCAGTTCTCATCAATACGCGCCTGACTGTCGATCAGTATCACTACCTTTTCGAGGACTCGCGAGCCAAGGCGATCTTTGTTTCGACTGCGCTGCTACCGATCGTTCAGGAAGCGGCAAAAGATCTGCCGAATTTGAAGGGAATTGTCGTCGTTGGCGGGGGACCTGCATCCGTGCCGCGGCTGGACATGCTTTTGGCGGCTGAGAATGAAGGTTCGGCACCGGCCAGAACCGCCGGCGACGAGGTCGCGTACTGGCTCTATTCGTCCGGTACAACCGGGATGCCGAAAGGCGTGATGCATGCTCACTCCAATCCCAAGGTGATGGCACAGAACGCGGGCCAACGTCGTATCGGCTATCGTGAAGACGACGTCGTGTTTTCCGCTGCCAAGCTGTTTTTCTCTTACGGCCTCGGCAACGCGATGTTCTGTCCGATGTGGGTCGGGGCTACTTCGGTTTTCTATTCCGAGCGCCCGACACCGCAAACCGTGTTCGAAGTCCTGCGCGGATATCAGCCTACGATGTTCTTTGCGGTACCGACGCTTTATGCGGCGATTCTTGCCGACGCGGAATGCAAACCTGAACACATATCCAGCCGATTGCGCCTTTGTTTTTCGGCCGGCGAACCATTACCGCCACATGTCGGCAGGGCTTGGAAAGAACGGTTCGGTCTCGACATCGTGAACGGCGTCGGCTCGACCGAAATGGGGCATCTGTTTCTGACAAACCTTCCAGATGCCGTTGAATACTGCACATCCGGTGTGCCGGTGGATGGTTACGAACTGCGGCTGGTTGACGAAAATATCCGCGACGTCAACGGCGATGAAATGGGCGAACTTCTGGTACGCGGCGAGTCCTCTGCGGTGGGATACTGGAATCAGCGAGAAAAAACGCGAAGAACGTTTTTGGGAGAATGGACTCGTACCGGCGACAAATACACGCGTCGTGCCGACGGTGTTTACACATACTGCGGCCGCACGGACGACATGTTTAAGGTCAGCGGCATTTGGGTTTCGCCGTTTGAAGTCGAGGACGCCTTGGTCAGCCATCCAAAGGTACTCGAGGCTGCGGTAGTGCCTTCAGAAGACGGCAATGGCCTGGTCAAGCCTAAAGCATTTGTCGTGCTCAAGAATGCTGCCGATAACGATGCTGGTCGCGCCTTGTACGAAGAGCTCAAAGTACACGTAAAGCGCGCCATTGGGCCCTGGAAATATCCACGCTGGATTGAATTCGTCGACGGGTTGCCAAAAACCGCGACCGGGAAGATTCAGCGTTTCATGCTTCGGGACAAGGCAATTCAGTCAAATGGTCGCCGGCAATGAGACCGCAGCTTACTCATCTTGCTTGGCCATTTTTTGACGATGAGCACCGGGAATTCGGTGCCGCTCTTGGGGCGTGGGCCAGGCAAGAGGTTGGCAAGCATATCGACCACGATGATGTGGATGATTGCTGTCGATCGCTTGTTCGAGTTTTGGGTGAGGCGGGTTGGCTGAAGGCCGTTGTCCCGGCGTCGTACGGAGGCTTTTCAGAAAAGCTCGATGTGCGGACCTTGTGCGCGGCGCGGGAGATACTCTCGTGGCACGATAGCCTGGCCGACTTTGCTTTCGCCATGCAGGGCTTGGGCACCGGTTCAATATCACTTTTCGGCAGCAGCGAAACCAAGGCAAAGTATCTGCCGCCGGTACGCGACGGCCGTCATATCGCAGCGTTCGCCCTTTCGGAACCCGAAGCCGGGTCTGACATCAGCGCCATTACAACAACCGCTACAAGGGACGGGCCGGCGCATGTCCGCCTCGACGGCATCAAAACCTGGATTTCCAACGGCGGGATCGCCGATCACTACGTCATTTTTGCTCGAACTGGCGAAGGACCCGGTGCGAAGGGCCTCTCTAGTTTCATTGTCGATGCGGAAACGCCCGGCCTTGAGATTGCAGGCCGAATCGAGGTTATCGCACCGCATCCTCTCGCTACGCTTCGGCTCACCGGCTGCCGTGTGCCGCTCACAAACCGGCTTGGTGGTGCTGGTGATGGCTTCAAGGTTGCGATGGCGACGCTCGACATATTTCGGTCGACCGTGGCCGCCGCGGCACTCGGGCTTGCGCGCCGTGGACTTGATGAGATGACAGAGCGGGCGGCAACTCGAAACTTGTTCGGAGCGCCGCTGGCAGACTTACAGCTGACCCAGGCAGCAATAGCCGACAGTGCAATCGATATCGATGCGGCTGCTCTACTCGTCTACCGCGCGGCCTGGGAAAAGGATCAAGGGGCGTTGCGCATCACGCGCGAAGCATCGATGGCGAAAGCCTTTGCGACCGAGATGGCGCAACGGGTTGTCGATCGCGCCGTCCAGATATTCGGCGGAAACGGTGTGCGGGTCGGCACCAAGGTCGAAGCGCTCTACCGTGAAATTCGAGCGCTACGCATTTACGAAGGTGCAACCGAAGTTCAAAAGCTGATCGTGGCGCGGGAATTGCTGAGGTCTCGCGAAGTGATGCGCCGGCAGGCCGCCGAGTAAAGCCATGTTACTTACTGAGGAACAGGAGCAAATTCGGAATACCGCACGCGAGTTTGCGCAGAGTGTCCTGGCGCCCAGTTCAGCCGAATGGGATCGACAAGCAGAATTCCCCCGTGAAGCGCTGGGCAAAATGGGAAAGCTTGGTTTTCTGGGAATGACCGTTCCCCCAGAATGGGACGGAGTCGGGGCAGACTATATCGCATACGCGGTGGCGCTTGAAGAAATTGCGGCCGGCGATGGAGCGGTCTCGACGATCATGAGCGGCCATAACTCCGTCGGGTGCATGCCGCTTGTTGAATACGGGACGCGAAAACAAAAGGAAAAGTATCTGCGCCCGATGGCCCGCGGCGAACTTCTGAGTGCTTTTTGTCTTACGGAACCGCAGGGCGGGTCGGATGCCGGTGTCATCCGCACACGGGCGGAGCGCCGCCACGGAACGTACATTCTTAACGGAACGAAACAGTTCATCACGTCAGGCAAGAATGCCGATATCGCATTGGTGTTTGCCACCACCGATTTCGGTCTCGGCAAACGAGGTATCACCTGTTTCATCGCCGAGACAAACCAAAGCGGTTACTGCGTGACCCGGGTCGAAAGCAAAATGGGGCAACACGCTTCGGACACGTGCGAAATCAGGTTCGATGAACTCAGCGTTCCGGTGGAGAACAGGCTCGGTGCGGAGGGTCAAGGCTATCGAATAGCGCTTGCCAATCTTGAGGGGGGTCGCATCGGCATTGGCGCACAGGCTGTCGGCATGGCCCGCGCCGCTTTTGAAATTGCTCTCCGGTACGCGCAGGAGCGCGAAACCTTCGGCAAAGTGATCATCGAACATCAAGCCGTCGCCTTCCGTCTTGCCGAAATGGCGACGCAGCTCGAGGCTGCGCGCGAGCTCGTGCATTATGCCGCTGCTTTGCGAAGCCAGGGACTGCCGTGCCTCAAACAGGCGTCGATGGCGAAATTATATGCCACGGAAGCGGCCGAGCGCATCTGTTCCGACGCAATTCAGACGCTCGGCGGTGCCGGCTACATGACCGGACATGATGTCGAGCGAATTTTTCGTGCGGTTCGCGCAAGCAAAATCTATGAGGGGACGAACGATATCCAACGACTGGTCATCAGTCGCGCGCTCATCGATGAGACGGAGCGGGGAAAACGAGCCTGACAATGTTCGCGCTCACGACCAGCAATGCAACAGCGACCCTGACGCTGAACCATCCTCCGGTGAACGCGATCAGTGAAGAGTGGGTGCGTTCATTCGACGCAAAACTTGATGCGTTGGCCGCCGAACCTCATTGTGCGGTGCTGCACATTCGCTCCGCTCAAAAGGTGTTTTGTGCCGGTGCCGACCTTAGAGAGGTGCGCGCGCGCATGGATGCACCGGACGGTGCGGGTCGGATGTACGCCTTCGTCGCCGGTATTCAACGGCTTTACGCGCGGGTTGAGCGGCTGCCGCAGGTCACGGTGGCGGAGATCGGAGGCGCGGCGATAGGCGGAGGTTTGGAGCTTGCGCTGGCGTGCGACCTACGGATCGCTGCGAGCGAAGCCAAGCTTGGGCTGCCGGAAGTTCGGCTTGGATTGATTCCCGGTGCCGGTGGCACTCAACGCCTCACACGGGCATGCGGCGCCGCGCTCGCAAAGCGCATGATTCTAGGGGCTGAAATCATTGATGGCGCCACTGCAGCCGGATTGGGCGTCGTGCATTGGGCGGTGCCGCGGTCCGAACTGGTGCAGCGCGTAGCCGGAATCGTAAGCGACATCGCGGGCCTGCCTGCAGAGGCGCTTGTTGCCAGCAAGGCATGCATCGCAGCGGCCGGCAATAATGACCGCGGTGGATACACAGACGAACTGGAATTTACCCGGTTGCTCCTCAACAACGCAGACACGCGAAAGCGTGTGGAGGAGTTTCTTGGCGGTGTGGACGAACCTTCTACTCAGATGAAAAGAGGAGCAGCGCGATGAGGTTCGACGACAAGGTTGCTCTGGTCACCGGCGGCGCCTCCGGCATCGGCAAAGCGACGGTGATGGCGTTTGCGCGCGCCGGCGCAACCGTCATTTGCGCCGACATCAATGCCACAAAAAGCGCCGAGTTAAAGAAGGAAGCTGCCGGCACCAACTTAAAAATTGATTTTGCCGCCATTGATATGGCCAATCCGGACACGATCCGGGCCGCCGTCGCCGAATTGCTGAAAAGATACTCACGGGTCGACATTTTGGTGAATGGCGCCGGCTGGGGAGATATTCAGCCATACATTCAGAATTCTCCTGAGTTCATCAACCGCGTGATCGCCATCAATTTCGCCGGTCCGGCACATCTTACCCAAGCGCTGTTGCCACCGATGATTGCCGCCAACGGCGGCAAGATCATTAACATTGCCAGCGATGCCGGACGGGTCGGCAGCAGCGGCGAGACGGTCTATGCCGGCGCCAAAGGTGGGCTTATTGCTTTCACCAAATCGCTCGCGCGCGAGCTGGCCCGACATTCGATCAATGTCAATTGTGTGTGTCCTGGCCCGACCGACACACCGATGCTGGCAACGCGCCCGGAGAAGCTGCGCGAGGCTTTCCTTAAGGCGATCCCGTTCCGGCGCTTTGCCAAGCCGGAGGAAATTGCCGACGCAGTGCTGTTCTTCGCCAGTCCACAGGCCGACTACGTCACCGGTCAGGTAATGAGCGTGAGTGGCGGGCTCACCTTCGCAGGCTAGTATGAGACACCGCAAATAGCGCCGGATTTCCGAGTTCAGTCAATACAGGAAAGTGGAGGTGCCGATGACTGCAGTTGCAAAGACTAACGGTTTGGGCGTCGGCACCACAGCCGCACGCTTTCGGCCGGCTGGACTGGATTTTTCAAATTTCAAGCCAAAACACTTTCTTTGGAAAATCGACGGCAAGGTGGCGACCATTATTTTAAACCGGCCGGAACGGAAGAATCCGCTGACGTTGGAGTCCTACGCCGAGTTGCGCGACACATTCCGTAACCTTGCTTATGCAGATGACGTAAAGAACATTGTGATCACCGGCGCCGGCGGTAATTTCTGTTCCGGCGGCGACGTGCACGAAATCATCGGTCCGCTGGTTGAAATGCAGCGGAAGGATGATATGGCGGGGCTGCTCGCCTTTACCCGGATGACGGGCCAACTCGTGAAGGAGATGCGGGCCTGCCCGCAGCCGATCGTTGCCGCGATTGATGGTATTTGTGCCGGCGCCGGCGCGATTATCGCCATGGCGTCGGACTTGCGCGTCGGTACCGCGCGCAGCAAGGTCGCCTTCCTGTTCGTACGCGTCGGTCTTGCCGGCGCCGATATGGGTGCTTGCGCCATTCTGCCCCGTATAATCGGCCAGGGCCGTGCGTCTGAACTGCTCTATACCGGCCGCGCCATGGATGGCACCGAGGCCGAGCGCTGGGGCTTTTATAACAAGTTGAGCGAGCCGGAGAATGTGCTCAGCGACGCGCAGGTGCTGGCAAAAGCGTTGTCGGATGGCCCGACTTTCGCCAACACGATGACCAAAAAGTGCTTACATCAGGAATGGAACATGGGCGTTGAGGAGGCGATCGAGGCCGAGGCCCAGGCGCAGGCAGTTTGCATGCAGACCAAAGACTATGAACGGGCTTACGAAGCCTTCGTCGCCAAGCAGAAACCAGTGTTCGAGGGCAACTAAGGACCGGAAACATTCGAATGATCTCACGGCTGAAATTCCCAGTCATCCTCTTCGGGCTCGCGCAACTTCTCAGGTTTGTCGCCTGGCGGTATTCGCATTTCGCGACGCGACTAAAAGAGCGAAATCTGATCGCGCAGATTAAAACACGTGACGAAGGAATTGGCCGCTGGTTCGAATTTCGCGACGGAAAGCTCAGATCATCAAGCGGTTTGCATCCGAAACCCGACGTCACGCTTTTCTTCAAGAACGCCGCGACAGGAGCGTCGTTGCTCACTCCGCCGATCAATTGGCTCGCCCAGATCAACTCACAGAAGGATTTTATGCTTTCGGTTGACGGGCCCGAGGACCTCACGAACTGGTTTGCCCAGACTCTCATGATGAGTCAGACCGCGAGCTGGAAGTTCGGAACGCCCATGCCGGATGGCTCGGTGCGATATTGCAACATGACCAACGGTGGCCCGGTCTTTGTTTACGTCAAGGACGACAAGATCGTTCGCATGACGCCCATCGATTTCGATGATATCGACCCGAAACCGTGGACGATAACGGCGCGCGGTTTGAAATTCACGCCACCGCGCAAGACGACGCTTGCGCCTCATGGCCAAAATGCAAAATCGATTGTCTATTCGCCAAATCGTCTGCTCTATCCGATGAAGCGTGTCGACTTCGATCCGAGCGGAAAACGAAATCCGCACAATCGAGGCAAGTCGGAGTACATCCGGATCTCGTGGGACGAGGCGATCGATATGGTCGCTGGCGAGATCAAGCGCATGAGGCGCGATTACGGACCGGGCGCGATTGCGACCTCGCACGGCTCGCACCACACCTGGGGCAATATCGGCTACTACCTGTCGGCGCTCTACCGCTTCGCCAATGCGGTCGGTATGACGCGCGTGCACCACAACCCCGATTCCTGGGAAGGCTGGTACTGGGGGGCCGTGCACCATTGGGGCTACACATTGCGCGTTGGCCAGTCGGAGACCTACGGCACGGTCGAAGATTGCCTGCAGAATTGCGACATGATCGTTTTCTGGGCCGCCGACCCCGAAAGCACGTCGGGTTCGTACGGTGCACAGGAAGGCACAGTACGCCGGCAATGGCTCAAGAAACCGGGGCTCGGCATCAAGGTCGTTCACGTCGATCCATATTTCAATGCATCGGCGCAATTTCTCCCAGGCAAATGGTTTGCTCCCAAACCGACGACGTCAGTCGCGATGGCGATGGCGATCGCCTATGTCTGGATAAAAGAGGGTCTTTACGACAAAGAGTACGTCCGGACCCACACGGTCGGCTTCGACACGTGGAAGGCCTACCTCCTTGGCGAGGAGGACAACTTACCGAAGACGCCGGAATGGCAGGAAAAAGAAACCGGTCTTCCCGCAAAGGACGTGCGCGCACTTGCGCGCGAGTGGGGCAAGAAGCGCGTCTATCTGGCGCCTGGCGGTTGGGGCAACGGCCATGGCGGCGCCTGCCGCAACCAGACCGGTATCCAGTGGGCGCGTGTAATGGTTTGCCTCGCGGCGATGCAGGGCTTGGGCAAGCCCGGCGTCAACATGGGCAATCTGCAGTGGGGGTGTCCCCTCGATTTCAATTTCTATTTCCCGGGTTACGCCGACGGAGGCATGTCGGGCGATCTCGAAAATACGTCGATGCCGGTCGAGCTCTATCAGCGCATGCCGCAACTGCTGACGATGAACTCGAGTTACCAGCGTATTCCGCGCATCTGGATGCCCGAAGCGCTGGCCGACGGGAAGGCGGAAGGTTGGCCATGGATCGGCAAGTCGATCGAGCATCAGTTCGCCAAATTCAGCTATCCGGCGCCCGGCCACGCGCCGGTGCGCATGCTCTACAAGTACGGCGGGTCGATGATCGCGACCATGAACAACACCAACCGCCACGTGCGGATGTATCAGTCGGAAAACATTGAGTTTGTGGTCAACCAGTCCATCTGGTTTGAGGGTGAAGCGAAATTCGCCGATCTCATTTTGCCGGCCTGCACCAATTTCGAGCGCGTCGATATCTCGGAGTGGGCGGGCCTCGGCGGTTACGGCCACCATGGTCAGCAGCAGCTCAATCACCGCGTCATTATTTTTCAGGCGCCTGCGATTGCGCCGCTCGGCGAGTCAAAGTCTGACTATTGGATTTTCAACGAGATCTGCAAGCGGCTCGGTTTGGCCAACTATTTCTCCGAAGGCGTCAACGAAATCGATTGGGTCAAGCGGCATTTCGATGCTTCGGACCTCCCGAAAGTGATTTCCTGGAAGAAATTTATGAAGCGGGGCTACTACGTCGTTCCGGCAGAGAAAGAACATCTGCGCGCGCCTGTGTCGTTCCGCTGGTTCTGGGAGAACCGCAAGAAAGATGTTCCGGAATTCCAGCCGTTGCCTTCGGATTATACGGAAGAATATTTGCGTGGCCTGCAGACGCAGTCCGGCAAGCTCGAATTCGAATGCAACAGCCTGAAGCGCTTCGTTGATCCGGAACGGCCGCCGATTGTCAAATACGTGCCGTCATGGGAGGGACCGCATTCCGGCGATCTTTTCACGCGCTACCCGCTGCAATTGTTGACCCCGCATTCGAAGTACTCGTTTCATACCCAAGGCGACGGGAAAGATTCGTTTCTCCTCAATATCGAAGACCACCGGGTCAATGTCGACGGCTACTACTACTGGATCCTGCGTTTGAACGCACAGGATGCGGCCGAGCGCGGAATCAAAAAGCACGATCTGGTGAAGATCTATAATGACAGAGGTGCCGTGGTCTGTGCGGCGCTGCCGACGCAGCGGTTGCCTCGCGGCGTCTGCCATGGCTACGAATCCTCGGCGGTCTACGAGCCGATGGGCGAGCTCGGAAAATCGGTCGATCGTGGCGGGTGCCTCAATCTGCTGACGCCCGAACGGACGCAAACCAGAACCACACATTCTCTCGCCGGCGCGAACGCGCTGGTGCAGGTCGTGTTGTGGGACGGACGTAAAGAGCACATGTCGGAAGTTTTCGCCAAAATGGGGACCGACAAAAGCGGGCGCGTCAAGCGCAAGGCTGCGCAACTTGTGCCGGCAAAATAAGGTACAGCAATGAACAAGTGGAACCTGATCATTGATGTTGCCGAGTGTACCAATTGCAACCTGTGCACACTCGCCGCAATGGACGAGTATGTCGGCAATGAGTTTCCCGGCTATTCGGCGCCGATGCCCAAACATGGTCACAAGTGGATCAACATTCTTCAGAAGGAGCGGGGCCAGATGCCGGTGGTCGACATCGCTTACGTTCCTACGATGTGTAACCACTGCGACGACGCGCCTTGCATCGCCAAGGGCGGTGGGGCCGTGAAAAAGCGCGACGATGGCATCGTTCTCATCGATCCCATCAGGGCGAAGGGCCGCCAAGATCTCGTTGACGCCTGCCCTTACGGTCACATCTGGTGGAACGAGGAGCTTCAGTTGCCGCAGGCCTGGACGTTTGATGCCCATCTCATCGATAGTGGTTGGCGACAGACGCGCGGGCAGCAATCGTGTCCGACTGGAGCTATGCGTGCTGTCTGCGTCGACGATAAGGAGATGGCGAACATCGCGCGCGAGCAGAAGCTCGAGGTTATTGAACCGGAGCTCGGAACCAGGCCACGCGTTTACTACAAGAATTTATGGCGCTTCTCGACCTGCTTTATTGCAGGCTCGGTATCGATAGAAACGAAGGGCGCCGTCGACTGCGTCGAGGGTGCAACCGTTCGTCTGTTGAAGAACGGCGCCATGGTGGCAGAGGCCACGACCGACAATTACGGTGACTTCAAATTTGACAGGCTGGATGAGAACTCCGGTGATTACAGCGTCGAGGTCGCCTTTGGTAAGAACAAGCGTGCCGTCAAGGCGAGGCTTGGCGAAAGCATCAATCTCGGCGAGATCAGGCTGTAAGCGGCGGCCATGTCGCCGCAACTTGCCGAACTCTTCCAGGCGCTTGGCCTGCTAACCGAGGCGTTATTGCGTGTCTGCGTCGGGCTCGCGCTCGTCCCGCACGGGTTGCGCATGACGTTCGGATTTTTTCCCCACACTGGGCAGCCCCTGCAAAGCCTGGAGATGCTTGCCGACCACCTGGACAAACAGGGATATCGACCGGGCAAGATCTGGGCGCCGGCAATATCCGCGACGCAACTCGTTTGCGGACCGCTGGTTGCTCTTGGATTGTTCACGCGGCTTG
Organism: Pseudolabrys sp.; assembly: GCA_035701845.1. Lineage (GTDB taxonomy): Bacteria > Pseudomonadota > Alphaproteobacteria > Rhizobiales > Xanthobacteraceae > Pseudolabrys. The sequence continues at coordinate 40,900 of DASSRJ010000189.1, forward strand.
CCGTTCTGCCGATCGTGCTTTTCCTTCTGGTGACGAATATCGAGCGGTGGCGGGTCGGAAAATATTTCTGGAATCAGCTTGGCCTTGAATACACATTGATGTGGACGATTGCCGCGCTTTACGTCTTGGCGCACGGCGGTGGCTCTTATTCGCTGGACCGCCTTTTTGGGTTGTGACCGTCTGTTTCGCTTGACTTCGGTCAAAACAAACAGGGTGGCATCGCACTAGGTTGCGATCATGGCAGGATCATCTCGTCGTGCCGGGCTATCTGCCGCGCCATTGCAGGGGCTGCTGCCAAATGTTCCGGGGTTGCTACTGGCGTTCACGCCACTGGCGATTATTCAGCCAATCCTGGGCCAGATCGCAGCGCATGTGGCAAAAGACCGCCCGGAGCTATATGCGCGTCTCGGGGTGCACGCGCACAAGAAATTCCTCATCGATCCCGTTGACCTTCCTTTTGTGCTCATCCTTGCGCCGAAGATCGACCGCCCAAATTTGCGCGCCTACCGCCGCTTCGAAAATCCCCCGCACGATGCGGCAATAGCCGGCACGTTTTTTAACCTTCTGGATATGATCGATGGCTCGCAGGACGGAGATGCCCTGTTCTTTAGCCGCAATCTGAAAGTGACCGGCGACACGGAAGCCGTCGTGGCGCTACGCAATGCGCTGGACGATTTCGAAGGTAGCGCGCTCGACAGCGTCTTCGGCTCATTCGGGCCGTTGGCAAAGCCTGCCGCGCTCGTAGTCTCAGGACTACGCGCACTCCAACCGGATTCCCGCCATGACTAGCGGGTACGTCCGTCCTGAGCTTGTGTGCCCGGCTGGCACACCAGCGGCGTTGAAGACTGCGGTCGATGCCGGAGCGGACGCTGTCTATTGCGGCCTGCAAAACGCGACAAATGCACGAAATTTCCCGGGGCTGAATTTTACGCCCGCCGAGCTCGAACAATCGCTCGGCTATGCTCATAGCCGGCAGGCGAGGGTCCTGCTGGCAGTCAATACTTTTCCGCCGGCTGGGCGCTTCAATCTTTGGCGCGACGCGATCGACCTTGCCGCCAGACTCGGCGTGGATGCCGCGATCGTCGGCGATATCGGCGTGGCTGACTACGCCGCCACTACATATCCCAATCTGCGGCTGCATCTTTCGGTTCAGGCCGGGGCTTCATCGCCGGAGGCAATTCAATTCTATTGCCAGGCATTTGCGGTGAAACGAGTCGTCCTTCCGAGGATTCTGACCGTCAGTGAGATTGCCGAAATCCACCGGGAAATTCCTTGTGAAATCGAAGCGTTTATCTTCGGCAACATCGGCATGATGGCGGAAGGGCGTTGCAGCCTCAGCAACTATGTCACCGGTGTGTCAACAAACATGGACGGCGTGTGCTCTCCGGCTGCCGATGTTCGTTACGAGGAGGACGAGGACAGCACGCTGACCACGAAGCTCGGTCCATTCATCATCGATCGTTTTGCGTGTGGCGAGAACGCCGGCTATCCGACCATCTGCAAAGGCCGTTATCTCTGCAACAGCAATCCCGGCGGTTATTACGCGTTCGAGGAGCCGGTCAGCCTCAATTTGTCGGCGCTGCTGCCCGATCTGATGCGTGCTGGCGTAACCGCGCTCAAGATCGAGGGGCGGCAACGGAGCCGGGCCTACGTCAAAGCCGTGGTGTCCGCATATCGCAAAGCAGTTGATGAAATAATGTCCGGCCGTGAGCCGGCACTCGCCAATCTTTTGGCGCTGACCGAAGGTCACCGCGAGACGCAGGGCGCCTTCCGCAGCAAAACGTGGAGATGAGGGTGGTGGAGCTGGTTGCCAGCGTTACCTTGGGGCCGGTGCTGTTCAATTGGCAACCGGCAAAATGGCGCGACTTCTATTTTCGCGTTGCCGATGAAGCCCCGGTTTCCACGGTCTATCTTGGAGAAACGATTTGTTCAAAAAGGGCACCGCTGCCAGAGCCATATTTTGATGAAGTGGTCAAACGTTTGACGTCGGCTAAAAAGACTGTGGTGTTTTCCACTTTGTCCGAAGTGGTAAACAAGGCCGATCGCAGGCTCGTGGAGCAGATTTCCGCAATCGAAGACTTCTTGGTCGAAGTCAATGACGGTTCGGCGCTCATTGAGATGCAAGGGCGGCCTCACCACGTTGGCCCGCTCATGAACGTGTATAATGAGCGAACCGCAGCGTTTCTCGGACGCAACGGGGCGAAAAATATCTGCCTCCCCGTGGAAATGCCGGCGGTAGCCGTGGCAACGCTGTGCCAAAGCGTGCTTGCTCTGGACACTACGATTGAAGTGCAGGTCTTCGGGCGTCAATCGTTGGCGCTGTCGGCCCGCTGCTATCACGCCCGTGCCCACGGCCGTACCAAGGATACGTGTCGCTTTGTGTGTGAGAACGATCCCGACGGGCTGGAATTGAGTACGCTTAATAATCGACCATTTCTTGTCATCAACGGCATCCAGACGCTCTCATATGAATACCTCAACCTGATCGCCGAAATCCCCGCGCTGCGTGCAATGGGCGTTTCGCAGTTTCGCCTGTCGCCGCACACGCTCGACATGGTCGAGGTTGCATCGATCTTTCGTGACACTATTGACGGCCGGGTCGCCACAACCGAGGCCCTGGCCCGCCTGGAGGCGATCAGGCCGGCGGCGCCGTTTGCGAATGGCTTCTATTACGGCAAGCCCGGCTATACCTGGAGCAGCACAAGTGTCGCCTGAACGAAATCCACCCGGGTCCATAGCAGGGCAGCCGAAGGAGAGCGCGTGATGTCGCAAGCGGCGGAGCGGCGCGGCGGGATCCCGGCGATGCTGAAGGACACGGCCTTCGTGTGGGAGGATCCGCTCGATCTGGAAGGCGAGCTGACCGAAGAAGAGCGCATGGTGCGCAACAGCGCGCGCGGCTTTGCGCAGAGCTACCTGATGCCGCG
>DASSRJ010000190.1:0-16736 GCA_035701845.1 Pseudolabrys sp.
CGCTTCGCCGTCGTTTGTGACGACGGCGAGGTCCGCATGCGCGCTGCGCGATGATCCGCCGACCAGACGCCGCGACGCTGCGGCGCCCCGCAGATAGTCCGCGCCGATATCGGTGAAAGCCAGTGTGATCTCGCGCGGGAGTTCACTCTCCTGTGCGCGCACCACGCGCGTCGGGGCACCCTCGTCGGGCAGGACAAGTTCGTCTTCGGTCAGTTCTGCGGCCGGCAAGCCGCCGCGCCGACGAAAGCGCAGCACACCGTCCTGCTCGAACGCATCAAACGCGAATGCAAGGGACAGTGGATCCAGCATCGCGCGCGGCGTCATCGGCCTGTCAACGACATAGCCGTCGGCGCCCTCTCCGAGTTCGCTGGTGTCCGCCCCGCCGATGCCGCTGTCGCTCAAAATCGCCGAGACAAGCCCATCCAGTGGCGTCGACCCGAGCCGTCCGGTGAGCCAGTGCCCGGTCTGCCAGTTCGCCGCGTCACTCCACGTCTCCGTCATGGCGGGGAACGCAGGAAACGGTCGCGCGTCCCAGGTCCATACATGGACGCCGTCGGGCGGAATCATGCGGCCGCCATAGACCGTCGAGACCGGGTTGGCCGGCGTCTCATTGAACGCAGGATCGAAAGCGCCGAGCGCCGCCTCGATATAGCGCCGCTGGATCAGATCATCGCGGTCGCCGCTGGAATAATGCGGGAGGCCCGCTTCCGATGACTTCGGGTCGGGAAATACACTCGGCTGGTTGGCTCCCTTGTCGACCGCCGGGCAGCCGATCTCGGTAAGCCAGATCGGTTTTGATTGCGGCACCCAGGCTGTCGGACTTGCGAGTTCGATCCCGCCGACGCGCTCGTAGTGCGGTTGCGACCAGAAATTCCAGATATCCTTCTGGCGAAAGATCCAGGGCCTGCCGAGGCCGTCGGTGATCGGAGTGCGGGTCTGGGTGTCACGCGCGGCCGCGTCAACGTAAAACCAGTCGTAGGCCTCGCCGCCCGCAAGATTTCCGGCGAGATAACCGAGCCGGTACGGACTGTCGGTCAGTTGCAGGTCGCGTTGATCAGCCGTGTCCCGCCAATCCGCCAGCGGCGCGTAGTAGTCGATGCCAATCACATCGATCGAAGACGATGCCCAGAGCGCATCGAGCGGAAAGCGGACTTCGCTCGCTGCGCCATCGACAACGTGGGTGCCATACTCAGTCCAGTCGGCGCCATAGGTCACGATCGTGTTCGCGCCGACAATTGCCTTCACGTCGGCCGCAAGTGCTGCAAGCGCAGTCACCGCAGGATAGACGCCGGGCGCCGAACGCAGGCGCGTGAGCGATTTCAATTCGGAGCCGATCAGGAACGCGTCGACGCCACCGGCGCCTGCCGCGAGCGAGGCGTAGTGCAACACAAAAATGCGATAATTCCACTGGTCGGCACCGGCGCTGAAGAACGCGTTCACCTGGGCCGCTGTCCCCGGACCGCCGTCAGGCGAGCCGGCCCGACCCGGTGCCGGATCGCAGGTAATGCGTCCGCGCCACGGATAGGCCGGTTGCGACGGCGCCCCGTTCAATGGGTCGGGCAATCCGTTTCCCGCCGGAATATCCAGCATCAGGAAGGGATAGAGCGTGACCTTGAGCCCGCGGCTTTTGATCTCCGCAATCAGGTCGTGGATGCTCTGATCTGACGGTGTCCCGCCGAAGGCAGGTCGGCCGTCGACGGTCGACACGAGATGCGCCCCCGCCCGGTCGAGACCGGCAACCGACCACGTGCCGCCGAAGGTCTGTTTTGCGCGATTGTCGACTCCCGGCATGATCCGGCATTGGCCGCAGCGCAGACCGGTGCCGAACCACGCAACCACGATCGCCACGCGTTCGATATTCGGTGCCACTGCCTGCAGCTCGTCGAGCGCGGCGACAACATCGGACGGTGCATAAGTAATATGACGGTTCTCCGGCGCCGACTGGCCGGGCCCGAGCATCTGCACCACGGCACCCGGCGCATAACCGAACTCGGTCGTTCCCGGGATCAGCGTGACGGCGCGAACCATCTGCTCGAGCCTGCCGACCGGTCGCACCACCTCGAACGACAGTTGCGGAATCCGGTTGCCGAAATTCGCGAGTGGCAACCGCTCGAACACGACGTAAGCAAGGCCACGATAGGCCGGCACATCGCCGTCCTTGGCAACAATCAGCGGATCGGGGGTCTGCGTCTCGTCCCCGGTGTAGACGCGGATGGAAAGACCCGTGAGATCGAGCGGCTTGCCGTCGGCCCAGATCCGCAGCACGGCGCCGATCGGCCCTTCGCAAAGGCCGACCGCCAGATTGGCGAAATAGGAATATGTCGTCGTGTTCGTGGTGACAGCCGGACTTCCACCCATGCCTTTGCCGCCGCCGCCCGTGGTCTGCGACGTAGTGTTGACGACCTCCTCGAGATTGGTCGCCCATATCACCTGGCCGGGAAGGCGCGCGCGGCCATAGAGGCGCGGGATCGGCGCACCCTCGGTGGATGCCATCACCGCCAGATCGGCGAGACGCGGGCCTTCCTGCGCGATCTCCTGCCGGCTTCCGAACAAGGCATGATCGATGGCATTGCCGGCAAGCGCGCCGATCAGGCGGCCCGCAATGGCGCCGGCCGGCCCAAACACCGCTTTGCCCGCTGCGGCGCCGGCCACTGAAAGAACAAGCGCGGCCATCAGCCGATCACTCCGGGAAATTGAAATGCGAACGCCAGGCGCCTGCGCCACCAGGGCGCGATGGCAACTTCCGCAACAGCCGCGCCGTCGTGCGCGTGCACCATCATGCCGGGGCTCGTGACGATCGCGGCATGTTTGGCCGGCAGATGCGCGCGCCAGCGAAACAGCAGCACGTCGCCCGGCGCGAAGCCGTCCAGCGGAACTGCGACGAGGTGACGTGCGGCCGCGCCCGCGAGCGATTCTTCGCCTGTCGCTTCCGCCCAGTCGGGCGCATAAGGCGGCGCCTGTTCCGGCTCGTCGCCCATCACGGCGCGCCAGACGCCGCGCACCAGGCCGAGGCAATCGCAACCCACGCCTCGCAGCGAGGCCTGATGACGATAGGGCGTGCCGATCCAGCGCCGCGTTTCCGCGATGATATCGTTTCGGTGAATAGACATATCTATTGCCGGCTCGAGCCGTTGTGCCCAGGCTCGCCCGGCAGCGGATGCGCGATGATGAAGTCGTTGCCGGGGATGTGAGGGAATCCCCGGAAATTCACGGCATTGTTGAAGCGGCCGCGGCAGGTCGCAAACCGCTTGTCGCAGCCGGCCGTCACGACGAACGAGTCTCCGGCCGCCATTGGCTCCGGCATCGCCTGCCACAATACAAGCCGCACTGCGCCGGCCTTACGATGGCTTTTTACCTCGACGCTCAGGCCGCTGTTGGCCCCGCTGGTGAACGTCAGTTTCCCCGCGGTGAACCAGCCATCTTCAAAACTGCCGAGCCCGCTCGCCGTGAATGCCGATGTCGCGTCCAGCAAGACGATGGTGCCGGCGCCGCGGAAGGCGGAGTCGTTGAGGTTGATTCCGCAGCGCCCGTCGCCGAGATCGGCAGAGCATGTCGCGGTATAGAGCCGGCCGCTTTCCTGCGCGAGCCGGTCGCTCAAGCCCCGCACTTCCGCCGTGAATGCCGGCCCTTCCCGCCTCACCTCGCCAAGCGTTCCTTTTGCCAGCAGCACGCGCAGCGCGGACTCGCTCCAGTCGAGCAGCCAGATTTCAACCGCGGCCCCATCGTAACGGCCGGCGGCGAGGTCCGCCTCGTTGAGCGTGTCGCCGGCGAGCGCGCCTGAGAGCTCGGAGGAATCGACAGCCAGTCCAAGTTTCTGCGTTACCTCGCTGCCGGTCAGGCCGCTGTCCGCGCGGCAGATGACGGCGTCGAGGACGATATCCTCGTCATGGTCCGTGAACCCTTGAGTGATCCCGTCGGCACGCCGGATTATCCAGCAGCGGCAAAGTGTGGTCACGCCCGCGTCGAGCTTTGACTGAAGGGTATCCTGAATCGGTCTCACGGCCTGATCTCCACCAGCGGGATTTTCGGGATGGCGCCTGCGGCAAAAGCCGAGAGATCAACTTCCAGATAATCGGTATCGAAACGCACCGGCACGTCGAACAGGAATCCGGCCGTGATCGCCACGCCCGCCGCCGGAATATGGTTGGAGAGGAACGTCACGGTGCCCGTCGCTGTGTCGACCGTGAAATGCGTTCCCTCGTCCAGCTCGGTGTCCGCAACCGCCACGCGGACGCTCCCGGGCACCGGCTTCGCGACAGGACGCCGGTAAGGCGAGTAAAGCGCGCCATAGATTTTGCCGAGCTGGAATGTCGCCGTTACGCCATCGCCGATTCCGATGGTCTGATCGGTCGGCGCAACCGGTACGCCCGGCGCCGCGGAGGAATGATCGAGCCGGTCACGCCAGCGAAATCCGTAGAGGCGCCCGCGCCGTTCCTCGAAAAATGCGACAACCTGCGACAGCGCCTCGAACGTCTTCACGCCGTAACCGGCGTCGTAGCGCCGGCGTGAGTGCGCCCAGCGCGCATTGCGTTCCTCTACGCCGGAGCCAAGCGTCACCACATCGGTGCGCCGCTGCGGCCCGCCGGAGCTTTTCAGCGCGATGTCGAGTGGAAATAGGACGTCGTGAAATGAGGTCATGAATTCCTGTCTGAAGATGACTTGTGTCCAGGCAAAATCGGCCGGGTACCGCGCTCAGCGGATGGAGACGATTGGGGCGCCGCATGGCGAAGCGAACATTGACTCGCAGCTAAAGGGTGGTCTCTGAAACTCGGAAATCACCGTTCCTGCGCATAACAGCCACGTTCAATTTCCTCGATCAGCGACGGCCCCATCGGCCGCCAATTGAGTTCTCTCCGCGCGCGCGTGGCGCGAACGCGGCTATTGGAGCCCATCGTATCGTTGGCCGGCCCAGCGCCCCATTCGCCGGCCGCCTCCTCCACGGTCATGGCTTGTGTACGCCCGCCTTGCCCGAGCATGCGGCCGATCGCTTCGCAGATCTCGCGCATGGAATTCTCACCGTTCTCGGCGAAATAAAATGTGCCGGCCGGCGCCTTCTCAATTGCCAGCGCGTACATTTTTATCAGGTCATCGATGTGCACATTAGACCAGCGGTTCTCGCCCGGGCCGATGTGTTTCGGAACGCCGAATTTCTTCGCCAGCCGGATCAACCACGGTACCTGAATGCTGTGCGGATTGAGGCCGCGCCCGGGCCCGTAGATCAGGCTGGGCGCAATCACGATCGAGCGCACGCCGTTATGCGCCGCAGACCGCACCATTTTGTCGATTTCTACGCGCGGCGCGCGCTGCGGCGTCGGCGCGAAAGGCGTGTCCTCATCGAAGACCTTCTCGACCAACTCGCCGCGGGCACGGGTACCTACGATGCTCGAGCCGGAGGTGTGCAGGAATGTTTTGCCGGTTTTGGCGAGCGCCTTGAGCATGGATTCGGCGGCGGCGCGGTGGCCTGCATTGGCGGCATTGACCGTAGCGTCGGCATCATGCGCGGCCCTTGCCAGAACTTCGGCATCATCGAGCGTGCCATTGACCGGCGTCACGCCGAGCTTCGCCAGCGCCGCGGCGACGTTGTCCGAGCGTGCCAGACCACTCACCTGATGGCCGGCTGACAGGAGCGCGGCCGCAATCGAGCCGCCGATATAGCCACTGGCGCCGGTGATGAAGATTTTCATTGAGACCGCGTCCGCCAACAACGCTGCGGTGTATACCGACCAGATGCCGCTTCGCCTCTTTTCAGAAATGTTCGCTTTTTGCCCTTGGCCCGCATCCTAATTGCGCCGTTTGGTATCCGCCAGAATAGGTCAGCAGCATTGACGGAATTTATCCAGCCGCCGGATGAATGCTTCTGATCAATCGACAAGTAAAAAGCCGGCACGGACAAGTAAAAAGCTGGCGCGGCCAGATTATCGCGCGCTATGGTAACGGCCTAAGAAACAAGAACCGGTGGACGAGGCAACTCCTCTCATCTGGACGCGCCTCATCCGACTGCAACCAAACGGGAGGAGCAATCCAAGATGACCAAGGGCAAACTTTCGCGCGTCACCAGGCGCCGGTTCTTGAAGGACACCGGCCTTACCATTGCCGCTGCCGGCGCCACTCCGCTGTTCTCCGCGCCCTTCGTGTCGCGGGCGCTTGCCGACAATAAATCTCTTGCGATCATACAGTGGAGCCATTTCGTTCCGGAATACGACACGTGGTTCGACAAATTCGCCAAGGATTGGGGCGAGAAGAACAAGATCGCGGTCACGGTCGACCACATTCCGGTGCAGAACGTTCCCGCGCGCGCGGCTGCCGAGGCATCAGCACAGTCGGGTCACGATCTTTTCGGATTCAACGGCGCCGGCGGCGCGCATCTCTATCGCAAATTCTTTATCGACGTCTCCGCTCTCGTAAAGGAAACCGAGAAGAAGTACGGCAAGGTCAGCATCATCGGCAAACAGCTCGGTTATAACGCGGACGATGGCACCTGGTCTGCCTTCCCCGATTTCTACATCAACTTCCCGGGCATGTATCAAAAGACCCTGTGGGCGGAGATCGGCATGCTGCCCGACACCTGGGACAACCTGCGCAAAGGCGGCGCCAAGCTGAAGGCGAAAGGCCACCCGGTCGGCATTTCGCTCGGGCATAGTAACGACCCGAGCACGACGTGGCGCGGTTTGTTGTGGAGCTATGGCGCTTCCATTCAGGACGAAGCCGGCAAAAAGATCGTCCTCAACAGCAAGGAGACGGTCGAAGCGACCAAGTATTGTGCCGCGCTCTATAAGGAGGCGATGACATCGGACGTGCTGTCATGGAACGATTCCAGCAATAACCAGTACATCGTCTCTGGCGTCGGCTGTTACATCAGCAACCCGATCTCGGCGTACCGGACAGCCCAGAAGGCCAACAAAAAATTATCCGATGACATCTTCGTCATTAAGCCGCCCAAAGGCCCGGCGAAGCAGATGATGGGCGCCGCCTCTGAATTCTACGGCATCTGGAAATTTGCCAAAAACAAGGAAGCGGCAATCGAGTTTCTCAAACACTATTCCGCGAACTGGCCGGAAGCCTTCAAGGCCAGTGAGGGCTACAACAACCCGTGTTTCGCCAATCTCGTGCCGAAGCCGATGCCGATCCTGTCAAACGATCCGACATCGAATCCACACGACAAGTTTGCGGTGCTGCAGACTTCCGACGAGTGGTCAGCCATCCCGGGCTATCCCGGGCCGGCCACGCCCGCGATGGACGAGATCTACTACGCCTTCATCATCAACGACATGATGGCGAAGGCAGCGACGGGTCAATTGAGCGCCGAAGATTCGGTCAAATGGGCCACGCAGCAATGCGAGGGCATCTTCAAGAAGTGGGCCGGCAAGGCCTGACCGCACAGGCCCCCGGGCCGCGCCTTCCGCGCGCGGTCCGGGCATGCCGGTGCTGACGGCCCAGTGGGGTAGACACGCAACAATCGAGGCAACGCCCGTGCGTTCGCGGGCGGGGTGGCGCACGTTGAATTGTGGGAGGTTCAATGGCTGCGGTTTCGACCAGGGACATCATCAAGAAATTCGGCGAGGTTCCCGCCGTCAACGGCATCAGCCTGGAGGTGCCGAACGGCGAATTTATGGTGCTGCTCGGTCCGTCTGGTTGCGGCAAGACCACATTTCTCCGCATCATCTGCGGCCTCGAGCGGCAGACGAGCGGCGACCTTCTGATCGGCGGCGACATCGTCAACGATATTCCGCCGCGGGCCCGCGGCGTGGCCATGATGTTCCAGAGCTACGGCCTCTATCCGCATTTCACGGTGCGCCACAACATCGCGTTTCCGCTGAAGACGCAGGGCGTTCCGCGCACCGAGATCGCCAAGAAGGTCGACTGGGCGTCGCGGTTGCTCGGTATCGGCCATCTGCTCGATCGGCGGCCGCGGCAACTGTCCGGCGGCGAACGCCAGCGCGTCGCGCTCGCACGCGCGCTCGTCCGTGAGCCGACCGCCCTGCTGCTCGACGAACCGCTGTCGAACCTCGACGCCAAATTGCGCGCCTCGGCGCGGCTGGAGATCAAGCAGTTCCAGCAGCGGATCGGCGTCACCACGATCTACGTGACGCACGATCAAGTCGAGGCGATGGGCATGGGCGACCGCATCGCCGTCATCGACGGCGGGCGCGTGCGGCAGGTGGGAACGCCGACCGAGATCTATGACGATCCTGCCGACCGCTTTGTCGCCACCTTCGTGGGCACACCGCCGATGAATATCGTGGCCAGGAACAGCGGCTATCTCGGTTTCCGTCCGGAAAACTTCCTGCCCCTGGACATGATGGATGACAGCAACTACGCCGAGTTCAAATTCCGCGTCGACCGCTCCGAATATCTGGGCTCCGAGCGGATCGTCTACGGCGTGATCGAGGGCTTCGATCCGACCCAGGTGGTCACCGCGAAGTTGCCGCCGGCGCATGTCGACGAGGCAAGTATCCGCCCCGGCGAGTGGCACCCCTTTGCCGTGCGCAACAGCACACTCCGTTATTTCGACAAGGACGGGAAACGCTCCAGCCGCCACTAGAACGGATTTTCGGCCATGGTTGCAATTACTGAGTCTGTTCCCAAGCCGCATTCCCGTTTTCGGTTCATCCTGGACCGGCGTGACGTGCTCGGCTCGATCTTCGTTGCTCCCGCGATCCTCTACGTCCTCTTGCTGGTCGGCGTGCCGTTCCTGATGGCGGTGTATTATTCGGTCAGCGCTTACACGATCTACGATCCCTCATGGAGCTTCGTCGGTCTGGCGAATTTCGAACAGATCGTCGAAAACCCGGTGTTCCGGCAGACGCTCTACAACACTTTCATTTTTACCTTCGGATCGCAGATCCTCGGTCTCATCCTCGGCAAGTTCGGCGCGCTGGTGCTGTTGCGCCCGTTCCCCGGCCGCAAAATTGTCAGGGCGCTGATCATCCTGCCCTGGGCTGTGCCGATCGCGCTTGCCACGGTCGCCTGGCAGTGGATGTTCGATTCGCTCTACAGCGTCATTAACTGGACGCTGATCGCGCTCGGCTTTATCACCCGCGAGCAGGCGCCGAACTGGCTTGGCAATCCGGATCTGGCGATGATCTCGGTGATCGTTGTCAATGCCTGGCGCTTCTTTCCGTTCGCGATTGTGATCTTCCTTGCCGGCATCACCGCCGTTCCGCAGGACGTGCTAGACGCGGCGACCGTCGACGGCGCCGGTTTCTGGCGGCGCAACTATCAGATCATCGTCCCGATGATCCTGCCGATCGTGGCAATCGGCCTGATCTTCGGCATCGTGTTCACGTTCACGGACCTGTCAATCGTCTTCCTGATGACCATGGGCGGGCCGGTGGGCGCGACCTCGGTCCTTGGCTTTGCGGGTTTCCAGACCGGCATTGTTTCCGGCGACGTTTCGCACGGTGCCGCGATTTCACTGTTCATGCTGCCGGTCTTGCTCGTCGTTGTCGTTGTCATGTTGCGCTTTATCCGGCGGCGGGAGATCTGACATGCCGCGGACCACACTTGCTTCTGCCCTGCAGGAGACCTCGTTTTACGGAGCGGTCGCGTTCTTTTTCGTCCTTGCGGCGTTTCCGTTCTATTGGATGGTGATCACGTCCTTCAAGGAGAATTCCGACCTCTACAACGTCACCAATATCCCGTTCTGGTTCAACGAACCGCCGACGCTCGAGCACTTCCGTTATCTGTTCGAGAAAACCCTGTTCACGACCTGGCTGTTGAACTCCCTGATCATCGGCCTTTGCGTCACCGCCATCACCCTGGTCACCGCCCTGCCCGCTGCATACAGTCTCGCACGGATGACCGGCCGCAACGGCGAAGCGCTCGGCATCGGCATCTTCCTGACCTACCTCGTGCCGCCGACGCTTCTGTTTCTGCCGCTGTCGCGCGTGGTTGCGATGCTCGGCTTGCAGAACTCGATGTGGTCGCTGGTGGTGGTCTATCCGACTTTCACGATCCCGTTCTGTACCTGGCTGCTGATGGGCTTCTTCAAGGCCATGCCGCGTGAGATCGAGGAGGCGGCGATCGTCGACGGCTGCAGCCTGTTCGGCGCTTTCATCAAGATGGCGATCCCGCTTTCGGTGCCCGGGATCCTGACGGTCGTGATCTTCACATTTACGCTGACGCTGCAGGAATTCGTCTACGCGCTGACCTTTGTTTCGGCATCGGCGGAAAAGCCGATTACGCTAGGTGTCGCCACCGATTTGATCCGGGGCGACGTCTTTTACTGGGGCGAGATCATGGCCGGCGCACTGATCGCCAGCATCCCGGTAGCGATTGCCTACAACCTGTTCCTCGACCGCTTCATCTCAGGCATCACCGGCGGCGCCGTCAAATAAGCGGATTTCGGGACATGCCGGTAGTCCGATTGGGCCTGATCGGCGACAACATAGCCGCGTCCCAGGCACCGTTGTTGCACAAACTTGCGGGCAGGCTCTGCGGTCTTTCACTGGCCTACGATCTGCTTCAGCCTGCCGAGCTCGGACTCGCGTTTGAGGAGGTGCTCCGGCAATGCCAAAGGTCGGGCTACCGTGGCCTCAATATCACTTACCCGTACAAAGAGCGCGTGGTCGCGTATCTGGAGATAGACGATCCTGTGGTCCGGGCGATCGGTGCCTGCAATACGGTTCTGTTCCAGGGCGCACGGGCACGAGGATATAACAGCGACTACACCGGTTTCCTTGCGGCATATCGTAATTGTTTTGGCGATGCGCCGCCGGGGTGTGTCGCGTTGGCCGGCGCCGGTGGTGTCGGACGAGCGATCGCCTTCGCCCTGGTCCGGCTCGGGGCGGGCGAACTGAGACTGTTCGACGTCGAGATACAGAAATCCGTCGCGCTCGCTGAAACGATGCGCGCCGTTCTCAGGCATGCGCGTATCGAGATCGCCGGTACGATCGAGCAGGCGGCTGAAGGGGCGGACGCGCTGGTCAACGCCACACCAGTCGGAATGGCCGGTGTCGGCGGCTGCCTGTTTCAGCCCGGGCTTATGGACGCGCGACGCTGGGCCTTCGATGCGGTCTATACGCCTGTCGATACACCGTTCATGCTCGCGGCGCGCGCGGCAGGATTGTCAACGATGAGCGGTTACGAGTTGTTCCTCTACCAGGGAATTGATGCCTTTCGGCATTTCACCGGACGGGATGTTGCCGAACGCCCGCTGAGGGAGTTGTTAAAGTCCGGTGGGCGTTGAGTGCACATGTCTCCGGCAGACCTGCGCCGGTCTCGACGCCCGATGCCAGCAAATTGTCGGTCGCTTATTGCCGGCTCGCTGTTTCGGCTGTCGTCGCGTAACCTGATCGCGCGAACTGCGTTAATTCCTCCGGTACGGCGATCTTCAGACCGAGCAAGCGGAAGCTGAGGGTCTTGCCGTGCGAATCGAGATTAAGTGCCTGCGTCACGCCACCATCGAGCACGCCATCGAGCACGAAATTCATGGCGGCGAGCTTCGGCAGCAAATAGCGTTTCACCACGCTCGGACGCCGGTGCGCGAACAGCTCCTGCACGACCGTTTCAGTCACCGCATCGCGCAGCAAAGGATAGAGCTCCGGCGCGTATGCAATGAGCGAAATGTTGAGGCGGTCGCCCTTGTCCCCCGCGCGGGCATGCGCCAATGCATGTAAAGACATCTCAGGCATGACGGGTCTCCCGTATTTGCACTTTTGGGCGGACCGCGTCGCGCGGGACGAAGCAGGAAGTGGCGGCAATGCGCGGCCGCATGTGAAAGCGGATGCCGCCTCCGCCCGCCGGGCCGGCGCAATAGAGCGCCTCGACCTCGGCAAGAGCGCGTTCAACCTCAGTCTTGTTACCGGCGAAAGCCACGCGCAGGCGCACGTCCGGCGTGTCGGCCTTGGCGATATCGTCCAGCTGTTCCCAGGCGCGGCCTGAGTCGTCGGCAAGCACACTCAGCACGCCGATGGCATCGCAGCGTATGCGCAGACCGGGCGGGCTGCGGCGTCTGACGATTTCGCCGGCCAGCCGCGCGCGCGCCAGCGCGTTCGGCCCGTAGTAGGAAATCTCACCTTCGCCGAGCCAGCCGCCGTCAAAACAGACGGTCACCTTCAGTTTTTCAGGCCGTTTGCGGCCGGTCACTCCTTCCACCCGCACGCGGTCGCGGCCAAGCTCGACAAGACCGGCATTGCTGATATCGGCGGTCACGTCCGGCGTCAGATAAGCCGCCGGGTCGTGCACTTCGTAGAGCAATTGTTCCGTGACGGTGCGGCGATCGACCAACCCGCCGCCTTGCGCCTTGCCGATGATGAAACCGCCATCGGAATCGACCGTGGCGATCGGATAACCGATGCTTTCCGGCGACGGCACATCCTTGACGCCGGGATCGGCGAAATAGCCACCGGTGGCTTGCGCGCCGCATTCAAGCAGGTGACCGGCCATGGTGCCACGGCCGAGCCGCGGCCAATCATCCTCCTTCCAGGCGAAAGCATGGATCAGTGGTGCGAGCGTCAGAGATGGATCCGCAACACGGCCGGTGACTACAATCTGCGCCCCCTCGCCCAGAGCCTCCACGATGGGAGCAGCCCCAAGATAAGCATTGGCGGACACCAGCAGCCTTTCATCCGGCAGGTCATCGCAGCATTCGCGCAGAATGCCCCGGCGATCGGCATCGAGCATGTCGTCGCCGGTCACCACCCCGATTTTCAGGGGCGCGTTGGCCGCGCTCGCGAGGCCGCAAATCACCCCGGCGGCCGCGGAGGGGTTGGCGCCGCCGAAATTACCGATGATGGCGATTTTGGCATCGATGCAGTCTTTCAGGATAGGTGACAGAAGTGACGCAAGCTTCGGCTCATAGCCGAGCGAGGGATCCTGCCTCCGGCGCAGCTGCGCGGCCGCGAGCGTCCGCTCGCCCAGCGTCTCGAAAATGATGGCTGCGCGTTCACCCGCCGAGCGCAGGTCGCGAACGACCGCGATGGGTGCATCCACACGATCGCCGGAATAACCGGCGCCCGCGCCGATCAGCATGCTGCCCGACATTTCAGTTCCCGGCGTTCCATTCCTTGCGACACCCGCCGGCAGATTACTTGGCCGGAAGCCGGAGCGTCGCGAGGTCTGTTCCGACGACTGTCGTACCGGTGAAACCGCCGCTTTCCGCTGCCTTGCGGTAGTCCGCTTCCGTCAGTGCGCCACCCGGGATTTTCCAGGGACCCTGGCGTTCGGCGCCCAGCGGGGGAATTAAATGTGTGAGCATCAGGTAACGGGCACCCGCCCGTTTGGCCATTGCGCCGAGGTCGGGCGTCGCGCTCTGCCGGTTGAACAGTAATGGCGGCATTCCGCTATTCCCGCCGGGTCCCAACACGGGGTGGATCGCCGAATGCACGATCACGGTCGCGCCGCGCGCGAGCTTTTCCACTTGCTCGGATGTCGAAGACGAGCGCGGCGGCGCAATCTTGTCATTACCGGCATCGCCTCCGATCACCACGCTTCCCGCCGGCGTATCCACGCGATAGGACGCGTGGCCGGCGATGTGGGTTGACCGGATTGCGCTCACCTTCACGTCGCCGGAGGTCCACACAACTTGCGGCTCATCTTTTGCTTCGAAAGTCATCAGATGGACCAGTTCGGACGGACCGCCTTGCAGGCGGTCCTTGTTTTCCGAAAGTCGCTGCGCAATTTCGCCGGAATGAACATAGGAATCGGCAAGATGCGCGATAAATTTCTGGCAACTGATCGTGAAGCCGAGCGCTGACACGGTATCGGACGTGCAGACAACGTCGACCTTCGGTCCTTTCGAATTGAAGTGCCAGCGCAACTGCATGAAGTCGCCAAAACCGTCGACATGATCCGAATGCATGTGCGTGAAGAACACGGCATTGACCTGCGCCGGCGTGACGCCAAGCTGCGACAGACGCAACGTCGTGCCGCGGCCGGCGTCAAACTGCAGTTTGAGCGCACCGCAATTGTTAGCGTCATCACCGTAGCGCACGAGCGTGCCCGGGCCGGCAAGACCGTTGAATTCGGGCGGTCCGCCCATCGTGCCGGTCAGCGTCACCATGAGACATGGCGCGGCGCCGGCATTTGTCGCTGGTAAAACGGCATACAACACGAAAGCGGCAATGATTGAGGTAATTGTCCTGAACATCGGACCCCCCACGTTCCGGCCAAAATGCAAGGACATAGTCCCGTGCCTTTGGCGTGCCGGCAAGGCCGGTGGGCAGCACCGTCCGTAAAAAAGGCACATCAAATCGCGATTGGAGTTACGGAAGTGACCCGGGCCGGAACCGGCAATCGTGCATTTTCGTTGGGCGGCCATGACATCGGCTGAGATCGCCATCCACACCGCGGTATTGGTGGTTGCCGGGCTGGGAATACTGATTTCCCTCGCCGGCATCGCATTCTGGTGGGTGTCGCGGAAAATGAACCGCCTGACGTAGCCTCGCCCCGCCTGCAAATCTCAGGCCGGCACGCGTTCCAGAACCTCGCGATCACGGCCGGCAAGGCGTCCGCGCCTCGCACCGCAATGCGCCGCGACCAGCGGCTGCAGATCGCTGAAATGAGTGAATGGGAGCATGTGTCCGGCACCCGCGACCGTCTCCGCGGTTACATCCGGGATCATGCGCGCCAGATGAAAACATATCCTGCGTGTCGGCAATGGCGACTGCCCGCCGGATACAACCAGCGTCGGCATCCTGAGCGAAGCCAGGTCGGCCTGCCGCATCGGATCGTTAAGCGTGCCCCAGAAATCGAGCGTGACCTTGCTGATCCGCGCCGCCAGCGCGGGGCGCTGTGAGGCCGGCAGGGTGGCCCACGTGCCCTCGCCGCCCCAATAGTCGACGAAGCGGCGCATGCCTCCCATGTAGTCGCCGCAATTGACCGCGCTGGCGACCGTAGCGGCAACCTCCGAGATCTGCCGGAATGCCCGCTCGTCGATATCATCCCCGTCGCGCAGCAGGTGAAACGATGCGGGCTCGATCAGCGTGAGAGTCTTGAGGTAACGCGGATGCCGCGACGCGAATTGCAGCGCGACGGCGCCGCCATATGAGTGGCCGACGATGTGCGCGGGCTTTCCCAACATATCGAGCAAGGCGGCAACGAGGTCGGCTTCGACTGCCAGGTTGAAGGTCCCGTTGCCTGGCCAGTGCGCCGTGCCGCCGTAACCGCAGAGATCGGGGGCGATCGCCCGGAAGTCCGGGCGGAGCGCCTCGACCATTCCAGCCCACTGGCGCCCCGAGCCGGCCGTGCAGTGCAGCAGCACGACCGGTTCACCAGTGCCGGCGGCGAAATATTTCAGACTGATGCCGCCGGCATCGATGGTCGCACCGCTGATGCTTTGCTCCTTGAGGGACATCACGCCGCCCGCAACGACCTCGTTGCTGCCTCCAGGCCGTGCTTGACGTCGGCGACGATGTCGTCGATATGCTCGATGCCTACCGACAGGCGCACGTAGCCGTCCGAAACACCGGTCGCGAGCTGCTCCTCTTTCGTCAGCTGCGAGTGCGTTGTCGTCGCCGGGTGAATGGCGAGGCTGCGCGCATCGCCGATATTGGCGACGTGGTAGTGAAGCTGCAGCGCATCGATGAACTTGCGCCCTGCCTCCCTGCCCCCGGTCAGCTCGAAGCCGACCAGCCCGCCGAACTGGCCCTTGAGATACCGGTCGGCGCGTTCGCGATGGACGCCCTTCTGCTGCGACGGATGGATGATCCGCTTGATCTCCTTTCGTGTGCGCAGGAAATCGACCACGGCCTGCGCATTCTTGCAGTGCTGGTTCATGCGCAATGCCAGCGTCTCCATCCCCTGGATGACGAGGAAGGCATTGAACGGTGACAGGGCCGCGCCGATATCGCGCAGCAGTGTCACCCGCGCCTTGATGGCGTAGGCGACGGGGCCGATCGGCTTGACCGCTTCCGTCCAGATGGCGCCGTGATAGCTCGGATCGGGCGTATTGAGCGCCGGCTGCCGTTCCGGATGGGCAGCCCAGTCAAAATTGCCGCCGTCGACGATCAGACCGCCGATGGAGTTGCCGTGGCCACCGAGATATTTGGTCGCCGAGTAGACAACGATTGCCGCGCCGTGCTCGAGCGGCCGCAGCAGGAACGGCGTTGCGGTGTTGTCGACGATGAGCGGAATGCCGAGCGGACGGCCGATCGCCGCAACTTCGGCGATCGGGAAAACGGTCAGCTTCGGGTTCGGAAGGGATTCCGCATAATAGGCGCGCGTCCTTTCGTCGGTCGCGCGCAGGAAATTCTGCGGGTCGACCGGATCGACGAAGCGGACTTCGATGCCCTGGTCCTTGAGCGTATGGGCGAACAGATTCCAGGTGCCGCCGTAAAGATCGGTCGAGCTCACGATGTTGTCGCCCGCTCGCGCAAGATTCTGCAGCGCGAACGCCGATGCCGCCTGGCCGGAGGCCAGCGCCAGCCCGGCCGCCCCGCCCTCGAGGGCGGCGATGCGCTTCTCCAATACGTCGTTGGTCGGGTTCATGATGCGTGTGTAGACGTTGCCAAGCTCCTTCAGCGCGAAAAGATTGCTCGCGTGCTCGGTGTCGCGGAATTGGTAGGACGTCGTCTGGTAGATCGGCACGGCGACCGCGCCGGTGGCCGGATCGGCACGCCAGCCGGCGTGCAGAAGCATGGTTTCAAGGCGATGCGAACCTGATGACATTTGCTGATTCCTCAAATGAATCGTCGTAATTGATGGCCGGTCTATAGCGGCAGGCCCGTCCGCAGTCCTTGAGCCGGCCTTGATTTTCCCTTGAGGAGTTCTCGATTTCTCTGCGCAATTGCCTCGAA
>DASSRJ010000191.1:0-16982 GCA_035701845.1 Pseudolabrys sp.
TAGGGCTCCCAGGCCTCGATCGCGATCTTCACATTGGGGTCCGAGTCCGGTCCCCACAATTCGCGGCCCTCGAAGCGCACCGTATAAAGCCAATGCGGATCCTCCGCGCGTTTGCTTGCGTTGCTGTCGGGGAAAACGTGACATCCGACAATACGCACGACCTCGCCGATGTGCCCCCGCACATAGCGAGGCAACCGCGTGTGGGTTTTCGGATGCATGTTCCGTGCGCGAACTGCATCGCCGACCTTGAATTTCGCCGGAGCCGGCGCAGGGCGCTCGTAAGGCGATCCGCAACGGACCATGTTTGCCACCTGCGCCGCCGTCACGGGCTGCTTTGCCCTATTGACCGGTTCGTGCGCCCGGCCGTCCCTGAGCTCTTCAGGCGTTGCCATTTTGTATTGCAGCATCATGTTTTCGAGCGTCGCTACCCACAGGCCGTAGTAGCTCATGGTCAGATATTGCGGCGGCGGCAGGCTTTCGCGCGCGAAACGAAACTCATCCAGGTTCCAGATGTTGGCGACGCCAATGGCAATGTTCAGAGCAAAGGCTTTCTTTTCCCAATCGGCATGAAAAACAGGCTCGCCTGCCTCGACCTGAACCGGGCCGAAGCCGTGCATTCCGCCCATATCAGCCGCGCCGTTCATTCGCCTGCCTCATCGGGACGTTTCGGAAGGCCGGTGCCCACCATGCTGTCGCGGGTCACCAGGCCGGCCAGCCTGTCTTCGCTCCAGCCGCCGGTGCCGTCCGGCCGCATCGGTATCACGAGGTAGCGCAACTCGGCGGTCGAATCCCAGACGCGGATTTCCGTCCGCGGCGGCAGCTCAACGCCGAAGTCACGCAGCACGGCCCTCGGCTCCGCCACCGCGCGCGAGCGATAGGGCGCCGACTTGTACCAGAGCGGCGGCAGGCCGAGCACCGCCCACGGATAACAGGAGCAAAGGGTACAGACGACCATGTTGTGAACGGCGGGTGTATTTTCCAGCGCCACAAGGTGATTGCCCGAGCGGCCTCCGTAACCAAGCGATCCGATTGCCGCGGTTCCATCCTCGAACAGCCACTTGCGAAACGCAGGGTCGACCCATGCTTTTGCGACGACGCGTGCCCCGTTGCGCGGGCCGATCTTCTTTTCATAGGTTTCGATGAGCTCGTCGATCGCCGCCGGGTCGATATATCCCTTTTCGAGCAGGATCGATTCAAGCGCGCGCACGCGCAACTGCATCTCGGAAAGATCGGAACCGTGATCGTGATGGTCGTGGGCGTAATCGTGTTCCATTGCGCGACTATAGCGGGGCGGTTGCCCGCATCAACCGCGGTTCAGGCGCCGTCACGGCTCACAGGAAAATAATCCTTGACAGCGTGACGCTCCCTGGTGTACCGCTCGCCAGGTTCGCAAATCCGCGCGATGCGGCTGGCGGACACATTCCCAACACACAGCAACATCGGAGTTTTCGCCATGGCGAAACAATCGCGCGCGTCCGCGCGCCAGTCCAGACCGAGAAAGTCCACATCCAGCAAAGTCCGCAAGTCAAACGCCGAACGGACCAAAAAGGCAGTCGAGGCACGACTGTGCAGGTTCTCGCCGGAGCTGGAGGCCCGCGGGCGGTATCTCTTCGAAGAGACCGATACTTCGATGGCCGACATCGCATTCGAGCTCGGGATTCACAAGGGGACAGTCCCCGATGTTGCCAGGCGCAGACGCTGGAAACGGTACGTGCCGCCGCCCCGCGATATTTCACCACTCACCCGGATCCTGGTGGAGGCTGAGAGCCTCGAACGCCGGCATGAAAACGCACAATCCAGCCCCGACGTGGAGCTTGAAACGTCCGCGCAGCCGGACGGCGCCGGCGGCGAATCCGAAAGCGACCTCGTCGGCCGCCTGCGGCGCGCGGTGCTCAACGAGCTCACCGTGGTCGAGTCGTTGCGGGACCGGTTGAAGAACGAGCCGCAGAGCCGGCTCGCCGCCGAACGCACGGCCCGCACTCTGTCCATCCTCACCGACACGCTGCAAAAATTGCAGCGCCTGCAATGCGCCGTTCCCGTTAATGGACCAGACTATGACATGCCAGCCGATATCGATGAATTCCGCCGCGATCTTGCGCGCCGCATTGAAGAAATGGCCGCGAGCTGGCCGGACGATGACGCTGGTGAGCGACCCGTCACTCCTGTACCCGATGATCCGGCTGAACAATGACTTTGCCGTGTTCGCGCACAGGCATCAGGCTCCGCCCGCTTACGGCAATAGCGGGCGGCCATGGACGACGTGGCTGATGCTGGGCGGGCGCGGCGCCGGCAAGACAAGACTGGGCGCGGAATGGGTGCGTGCGGCGGTCCATGGCACGCCCCCATACGCCGGCCAGCGCTGCCTGAACGTTGCGCTGGTCGGAGAGACCGGGCACGACGTGCGGGAGGTCATGATCGAGGGACCGGCGGGTATTTTGCGCGTGTCTCCACGTCATGAGCGCCCGCAATGGACACCCACGCGCCGCCGGCTGGAATGGCCGAACGGCGCGGTGGCGCTTGCTTTTTCTGCGGAAGACCCCGAGCAGTTGCGCGGGCCGCAATTCGACGCCGCATGGTGCGACGAGCTTGCGAAATGGCGGCATGTCGATGCGACATTCGACATGCTGCAATTCGGACTGCGCATGGGCGATCGGCCTCGGCAGCTCGTCACAACCACGCCGCGGCCGATCGCACTGATCAAGCGGCTGCTTGCCGATCCGCGCACGGCGGTCACCCGCGCCTCCACGCACGCCAACGCCGCGTTTTTATCGCCCGCATTTCTCGATGAGGTGCTGGCCCGCTACGCGGGCACGCGGCTTGGGCGCCAGGAGATCGATGGCGAGATCATCGAGGACCGCACCGACGCCCTGTGGACGCGCGCGATGATCGAGGCCGCCCGCGTGCCGAAGGCGCCGCCGCTGCTGCGTCTGGTGATCGGGGTCGATCCGCCGGGGTCGGCGCGGCCGGGCTCGAACGCCTGCGGCATCGTGGCCGCCGGTATCGCCGACAACGGCACGATCTACGTGCTGGCGGATGCAACGGTTCACCAGTTCGCGCCGCATGGCTGGGCGAGCGCCGTGGTGGCGTTGTTCAACCGGCTGAGAGCCGATCTGGTCGTTGCCGAAGGAAACCAGGGTGGCGACATGGTGCGTGCCGTGCTGCAACAGATCGATCCCGCAATGCCGGTTCACACGGTGCATGCAACACGCGGCAAATGGCTGCGCGCCGAACCGGTGGCGATGCGTTACCAGCAAAGCGAGGTGAAACACGTCGACCCACCGCTGGAAGCGCTCGAGGACCAGATGTGTGACTTCGGGATCAACGGGCTGTCATCGGGCGGTTCGCCCGATCGCCTTGACGCGCTGGTCTGGGCCGTCACCGATCTGATGAGGCACGGCATCGGGCCGAGGATCACGGTTTTGTAGGGATTGAGGACGATGTGGCGAAAAAATCACACTGTTGTGAGTGCCACATTTTACCGGTGACCGACCCGGGATTTCACGCTCTGATTGCTGCTCAGATTTCGGCGGTCACGAATTGCAGGATCTGATGCGTGGCCGTCTTGAAACGGGAGGACGCCATGGAAAGTCAAGCAATCGGTTGGATCGCAGCCATCATCATTGGCGGGGTCGCTGGCTGGCTCGCCGAGCAGTTCATGAAAAGCCAAATGGGTCTTGTGATGAACATCATCCTTGGCATCGTGGGGGCCGCAGTCGCCAGCTGGCTGCTCAGCCTGCTCGGTGTCTCGCTCGGTGGTTGGCTCGGCTATCTGATTGCCGGCTTCATCGGAGCATGCATCCTCATCTTTGCCGCGCGGGCAATCCGACGCACGGCATAGCACTCCTTTCGATCGCCTTTGATCACCGGCCGGCGGCGTCAGGCGTCCCGGCTGTCGGCGATAGTCTGCAAGCGCGCCAGGTCCCGAACGGCGATCCGCTGGCGGCCACCCTCGATCACTCCGGCGTCATTTCCGCGATATCCTGGCGGCTCAGTGGAAGTCGATTGCCTGTCCGGTTTGATCCAGATCAAGGCTCCGGCGCGTCTCCACGCGCTACAAATTACAGGTTCGACATGGAGCGCATCATGAAAACGATTACAACTCATGGGCGGCTCAGCATCAGCGGATTAGGCTGGAGCTTCAGCGCTACATTGGTCGTGCTGTTCGTGCTCTGCATGCTGGCAGCACTGTTCGTGCCGCTTCGCCTGGCCCATGGCTGGATCAGCCTCTGGTCAGACGCGCCTATTGACCATCACGCGTGTGGATCGACGGGCTGGTCTGGAGTGTCGCGGTCGGATGGCTGATCGCGTTGATCTTCGGAACGATCTACAACAGCATCGTTGCGCGCCGCGCGCTGCGCGAAATCAGGGATTTATAGGTGATCAATCCGCTCAAAGCCGGTGTCGCCATTGGCGCGCTGCTCGGCGGCTACCATCTTTGCTGGTCTCTGTTCGTTGCTCTGGGCTGGGCGCAACCCCTGATCGATTTTGTATTCTGGATGCACTTCATTCAGCCGGGTTTCGTGATCCGGCCGTTCAGTTTGCCGGCTGCCGCCGCTCTCATCATCTTTACATTCATGGCCGGGTTCGTCATCGCGTTTTTCTTCGCCGTGCTATGGAACAGGCTGCATCGCCATCAGGGCTTCGAGTAGAGCCGTATTCCGCCTGTTCCCGCCTGTTTCGCTCCTGCTTTCCTCTTGCTTGCCTTTTGCCGTGCCGGCCATCGCCAGAGCATCATCATTCGACGACCAAATCCGGCAGGAAGGTCTCGACCAGCTCGTCCTTGGACATCTGTGGATCGACAAGGTGTTCCCTGGTCTCGAACTCCTGTCCGCACGTGGAACAGCGCCAAAAAAATGCAATTTCATTGTCGCCCGCGTTTTCCGACCATTCGGGCATGGTCTGAATCGTCCTGCAGTGCGCGCATGTTGGCGGAAGCCGTGGTGTTACTGACATAGGGAGCACTCCGTTTTGATCGGCAACTGCATTGCAGAACAATCCGCCTGGCCCCGCCTTGATATGGGTCAAAATAATGGCCGGTGTCGCATGAGCTGGAGAGCGCCCCGGCGACGGCGGTAATTAGTTTGCTTCCAGATCTTCCTGAATCAGGGGTCCAATCTGCCGATTGCACCTTGCTTCTCGATCGCTCCGAACCAGAGCTTGTATATTGCCAGGATTGCCACGAGCGCTCCGACGATGACGAAGTTGATTTTCGCCGATGAGCTGTAAACCGGAAGCAGCCATGGGGCGGCGATCAGCCAGCCGCCGACACATACGTTGATCCATTCTTCCCACAGCCGAAATGGCGATATCGTCAACATTTCTGTGCATATAAGAACGATCCCCGTCAGGACGGCGACATATGTTGCCGTCAGGTCGTCGCCGAATTTCAAGGGGCCCGGCGAGATGCACAGCCAGATCGCCAGCAGCCAGCCGCACCAATTTTCCCATTGCAGCGGTGGATTAAAGCGCAGTTTGGCCATGTAAGCCTCCTGTCATCGCATAAGGCCTGCCGTCCATTGCACGAGCTGGATAGCGCATTTGCCGAACGCCTCGTTCAGCGCATCAACCGTTGCCGCTGCATTGGCCGATTTCGGCGCCGAGCTGCATTCAAAGACACGCGTGCCAAGCAGGCGGCCGTTCGCCGTAACCTTGGCGCCGAATTCGACTTCGGCAGACGGCGTAGCGGACGCTGACAGCTGGAATTTTCTCAGGTCGAGAAAGAGCTGATTGTCAGATGTCACGTTTTCCGAGGCCCGGGCAACCGCAAGCCCGGCATTTTCGAAACTCTGGATTATCTTTTCCTGCACGAGCTTGGGGGTGCTGTCGCTCCATTCGGCCCCTGCAAAGCTGGGATCTTCGTTGCCGCCCGGCCGCACCAGAATTTTGCGCGTTTCGAACATGAGAAGCGATGCAGGATCGGCGACGATCAGGGGACTCTGCGGCTTGTCCAAAGATGGAAAGGTCTTGGGCGCGGCCAGATCGTAGACCACGCGCGGTGCGTTGGCGGCGCTGCCGCCGGTGAGGCGGTCCAGGCCGTTGACGATGCTGTCAAGCTTGTCGGAGTTGCGCGCTAGCGCCGCGGAAAACGTATTGAGATTTGCAATGGTGGTGCGAAGCGGCTCGGCATTGTCGGCCAGGATGAGATCGAGCCGCCGCAGCGCGTCGCGCGCCGCAGTGGTCATGCTTTGACCGGCGAGCGGATCGGCGGTCAATGTAAGCGGCTGGCCCGGGGTGGCGCCCGCCAGCGGTTTGCTGCCGCCCTGCAGGGCGACCACGGGGACGCCGGTCAGGCCCTGAAAATCCAGTCCGACCTTGGTGTCGGCGCGCACCGGCGTGTTGGCGGCTACGGCGATTGTCGCCGTCACGCGGTTGGGATTTCCGGCATCGAGTTCCAGCGCGGTGACCTCGCCGACGCGAATCCCGTTGAAAAGAACCGCAGCGCCGGTGAGCAAGCCCGAAACCGTGTTCTCGAAATTGATCCGGTAGGTCGTCCGCTCGCTCAAGCTCCCGGTATTGTGCAGCCAGTACACAAAGCCGAAAGCTGCAGCGATCACAGCGAGGACGAAGCCGCCGATGAGAATATAGGGTGCCCGGATTTCCATGGCCGCTCAGTGGCTCGTACGCGTTCGTGCACGCGTATTGTGAAAATAGGATTTGACCCAGGGATGTTGCGAGCTGACGAGCTGCCCGATCGAGCCCACCTCGACAATTTTCCCGTCGGAGAGGGCGGCGACGCGGTCGCAGACCGTATGCAGGCTGTCCAGGTCGTGGGTCACCATGAAGACGGTGAGGCCGAGCGTCTGCTGCAGCGTTGAAATCAGCGCGTCGAAGTCGCTGGCCGAGATCGGGTCGAGCCCCGACGTCGGCTCATCGAGAAACACGATCTCGGGATCGAGAGCGAGCGCGCGCGCCAGCGCCGCGCGTTTTGTCATGCCGCCGGACAGCTCGGAGGGAAACTTGTTTCCGTCATCGGGAGAGAGGCCGACCATTTCAAGCTTTGCCGTCGCGAGCTCGTCGAGCAAGGTCTGCGAAATCTCCAGATTCTCGCGCATCGGAAATTGCACGTTCTGCCGGACGGTGAGGGAGGAAAACAGCGCGCCCTGCTGGAACAGGATGCCCCAATGGCGGCCGATATCCTGCATGGCGGTGGTGTCGCCGTAGTCGGTCTCCGCGCCCATGATCGCGATGCGGCCTTCGCGCCGCGGAATCAGCCCGATGATGGTTCGCAGCAGGACCGACTTGCCGCCGCCCGACGCTCCGACCAGACCAAGGATCTCGCCGCGGCGGACGTCGAGCGAAAGCCCATCGAGGACCGTCTTCTCGCCAAATCCGACGCTGAGGCCGCGCACCGAAATTGCCAGGGTCTGGGAGGGGTCCGGCATCGCATTCACATCCCGATCGACGCGAAAAAGACCGCGAACAGGCCGTCAAGAACAATGACCAGGAAGATCGATTTCACGACCGATGTCGTTGTTTGCAGTCCCAGCGACTCGGCGCTGCCCTTGACGCGGAAACCTTCGCTGCATGCGACGGTGCCGATGACAAGCGCCATGAAGGGCGCCTTGATGATTCCAACTTCAAAGTGGGTCACCGATACTGCCTCGCGAAGACGGGCTATGAAGATATCGGGACTCATGCCGCCGTAGATCCACGCAACAAGTCCGCCGCCGTAGAGCGCCGCCATCGATCCCAGAAAGGTCAGGATCGGCAGGGCGCACACCAGAGCGATCACTCTCGGGAGGACCAGTATGTTCACCGGGTCGCGGCCCATGGTGCGCAGGGCATCGATTTCCTCGCGCATTTTCATGGAGCCAAGTTCGGCCGTGTAGGCGCTGCCAGACCGGCCGGCGACCATGATCGCCACAATCAGCACGCCGATTTCGCGCAGGACGAGGATGCCGACCATGTCGACGACATAGGCATCCGCTCCGAATTTCCGGAAGTGGAAAATTCCCTGCTGGGCGATGATGCCCCCGATCAGGAACGTGATCAGCAGGACAATCGGAACGGCCTGCCAGCCGACGCGATACAGGTGGTATACGGCGGACGTCGCGCGCAGCGAGCGAGGCCGCAGCAGCGCGCCTGCCAGGGATGCGCCAATGGCGCCGAGCATCGCGAGGAAGTATCCGAAATCAATGTAAAGGCCTGCGGTGGCGCGGCCGATCCGTTCAAGTGCCGCCGCCAGTTTATTTCTTTCGGGTTGCGACAGAGGCGGGCGCCGGTTGACGTCATGGACCTTTTCGAGAAGGCCGCGAAACCGCTCCGGCACTCCGACCAGCGCAGGTTGCAGGTCCTGGAGCTGATAGCGCCGAACGACTCGTTCCAGCAGCCAGGCACCGAGCGTGTCGAGATGTTCGATGCGCGAAACGTTGATGGCGATGTCCTTTTGGCGCGCATCGACCGGCGGCAGAGTTACCACGAGCCGCTCAAGCAAAACCGATTGCGCGGCAGTCCAGGGACCGCTCGCGATCAGGCCTGCCTGCGTCTCACTGCGGGTAAGTGCTGGATCGCTCATCATCGTCGGCCCAGTTATGACGTCCGACTTTAAATCACGCCGGTGGCAGTAAATTGAGGTAAATCAATACGTGAGCTCGTAGCCTTGGCCACGCGCTTTTTAGAAACGAAGGTGTGTACGCCATAAGGGCTTGAGCAACTCAAGAATGATGAGCATCGTGCCGCCGGCGGCGAGGGCCAGTCCAAGATCATCCCAATGCAAGGGTCCAAAGCGAAACAGCGCGCTCGCCGCAGGCCAAAGAAGGCTCAATATCAGGATGATCGTGACGGCCAATAAAATCCATGCAAGAGCGCGGTTCGGCCGGAGAAAAGCGGTCATCAAGGACGTGCTGAAGGACCGATTAAGAAGGATCAAGCTGACAATCGTGACCACGAGCGAGAAGTAGGTCAGCGCGCGCACCTCGTCCTCGGGCATCCCACGCTGAAGGGCAAGCAGATAAATAGCCGCGACCAATGCGAAGGTGAGGCCGCCCTGCAGCACGCTCCAGCCGATCAGTGGCCATGAGAACAACGGCTCGGCAGGCGGACGCGGTGGCCGGCGCATAACGTCTTCTTCTTCCGTTTCGGCCTCGAACACCAGCGAGCAGACCGGGTCGATGACCATTTCGAGAAATGCGATGTGGATCGGGCTGAAGATGATCGGCAAACCAAGGATCAGCGGCAACAGCGCGAGCCCCGCGATCGGCACGTGTACCGCAAAGATGAAGCCCATCGCCTTGCGCAGATTGTCGTAAATCCGGCGGCCCATCCTGACTGCCGTCACGATGGATCCGAAGTCGTCGTCAAGCAGTACGATCGAAGAGGCTTCGCGCGCGACATCAGTGCCGCGGCCGCCCATCGCCACGCCGATATGAGCTGCCTTGAGGGAGGGCGCGTCATTGACGCCGTCGCCCGTCATCGCGACGATTTCTCCATCCGCTTTCAGCGCCTGCACGATGCGCAGCTTTTGCTCGGGCATGATACGCGCAAATACCGCGGTAGCCCGTGCCCGGCGTGCCAACTCGGAATCGTCAAGGCGTTCGATTTGTTCACCTGTAAGCACTTCGCCGGCATCAATGCCGGCCCGACGCGCGATTGATTTTGCGGTGGCCGGGTAATCGCCTGTGATCATGACAACCCGGATGTGGGCCGAACGACATTCCGCCACGGCACCGGGGACGCTTGACCGCAGCGGATCGGCAAGGCCGACGAGCCCGAGGAACTCGAAGGCAAATTCGCGCTGCGACGCAGGCCACGATGTTCCCCTGTGCGCCGCGCTTGCAACGCCGAGCACGCGCAGCCCATCCGCGGCCATCGTGTCGGCAGATTGCTTGATGGCAGTCAGCTCCGCCGGCTCCAGGCGGCAAAGGGCGGCGATCGTTTCAGGCGCGCCTTTGGCAGCGGCAATGAAAGTCGCGGTCCCCTCGTTTGTCCGCCAGAGCTGCGTCACCGCCAGGAGGTCGGGACGAAGTCCGTAGGTATGTGCAAGCTGCCAGCCGCGGCCCGGCGGAGTATCGCTTCCCGCGAGGCGGTCTCTTGCAAGGTCGTGGAAGGCATTCTCCATCGGATCGAAAGGTTGCGGTGCGCTGGCAAGAAACCCATACGTGGCCAATTGCCGAAAGTCGCCGCGCAGCGACGTGCGCGTATCGCGCAGGTGAAAAGCACTCCCATCCCTGAGGAGCAGCTCGGCAACCGACATCCGGTTTTCCGTAAGAGTGCCGGTCTTGTCGGTACACAGCACGGTCGCGGAACCCAGGGTTTCAATTGCCGCGGCTCGTCGGGTCAGCACCCGTGCATGCGAGATCCGCCAGGCGCCCATCGCCATAAACACTGTGAGCACGACCGGAAATTCTTCCGGCAGCATCGACATGCCAACGGTGATCCCGACAAGAACGGCGTCCAGCCATCCTCCGCGCGACACGCCATAAAGAAGCACCGCAATGACACTGACTATCGTGCCGCCGATGGCCGACAGTCGTACAAGCCGTGCAGTCTGGGCCCTAAGACGTGGCGGCTCGGTCTCAAGTGTGTGAAGCGTCTGCCCGATCCTGCCAATTTCGCTGCGCGGTCCGGTAGCCACGACTTCAGCAACGCCACTGCCGCGCACGATCATCGAGCCCGAGTAGACATACGGTTGATCGTCGCCGCCGGGCCGGGCTTGGATTGAAGTCGTAGCAGAGGCCGCCACTTTACGAACCGGCACCGACTCGCCGGTCAGTAACGATTCATCTATTCGAAGATCGCTGCTTTCAAGGAGGAGGGAGTCAGCCGGAACACGATCGCCTTCGACGAGCACGACGGCGTCACCCCGCACCACTTCTCGACCCGCAATGCGCCTGCGTTCCCCGTTGCGGATCACCAGCGCCCGCGGGCTGGTCAGGTCACGCAGCGCCTCCAGAACCCGTTCGGTGCGAGTTTCCTGGACGACCGTGATGACAACCGACATGCTCGCGAAGGCGACGAGTATAAGTGCTTCTTTCATGTCGCCGAGCGCCAGGTAAATAAGCCCGCCCCCCAGCAAGAGCGCGAGCATTGGCTCGCGCAGAACATCAAGCATAATGCGCAGCGGCGTGCGCCGATCCGGGCGGGGCAGCTCGTTAAAGCCTTCGCGTTGCAGCCGCGCTTCCGCTTCCACCTCAGTCAGGCCGGCCGGCTTGGAAGTCGTCGTGGTCATTCATCATCTCGCCAGCGTCTTGGCCGGTTCAGGCAACGAGCCAGTCTGAAGTCGCACGACGTCTATGCAGGTTGATGCAGATCAAGGCGGAGTTTGTACCGGTCAGCGTAAGAGTGTCGCACATTCATGCAGAATCCCACGCCCAATGGGTGCCGCCGGTCAATCGCGTCCGCAACTGAAGATCCGCCGCATTCCTCTCGACACCGGTCGCGAAAATGTTGTGGTGATATCGCGCCGGTCCAAGGCCCTGCGGCCGGAGGTATTTCGTGGTTTCAGCCGCGTTGAGCTGCGGCATGATTCCAAGACCTTGCTGGCGACATTGTTGATCACGGACGACGACAGTCTCGTGGGGTCAGATGCGCTCGGCCTCGCTGAACCGGCCTATCGGCGCTTCGCCGAACCGGGCGGCACCCTGGTGACCGTCACGCCTGCTGCGCCCCCCGGCAGCCTCGATGCGGTTCGCGCCAAGATCCAGGGCCATGCGCTGAGTCCTGCCGAGATCGATGCCATCGTCGACGATCTGACGCACTACCGCTATTCAGACATGGAGACGGCCGCTTTCCTCATCAGTTCCGCAAGTTTCATGACAAGCGGCGAGCTGCTCTCGCTGACCGGCGCGATGGCGCGGGCGGGAACGCAGCTCAAGTGGGACCAGCCGATCGTCGTGGACAAGCATTGTGTCGGCGGGATTCCCGGTAATCGCACATCGATGATCGTGGTGCCGATCGTAGCTGCGCACGGATTGATGATCCCGAAAACCTCGTCGCGCGCCATTACCTCGCCGGCGGGCACCGCCGATACCATGGAGGTTCTGGCGCGGGTTGATCTCGGCATCGACGAGATGAAGGAGGTTGTAACGGCCTGCCACGGCTGCCTGGTGTGGGGCGGTCATGTCAATCTTTCTCCGGCCGACGATATCCTGATTTCGGTGGAGCGCCCGCTTAGCCTCGACACCCGGGAGCAGATGGTGGCTTCGATCATGTCGAAGAAGCTTGCAGCGGGCTCCACCCATCTGCTGATTGATCTGCCGGTCGGGCCGGCGGCCAAGCTCCGCAACGCCACGGAAGCAATGCGATTGCGCAAGCTGTTCGAGTTCGTCGGCGATCACTTCGGCATTTCCGTCGAGGTGGTCACGACCGACGGCCACCAGCCGATCGGACGTGGCATAGGCCCGGTGCTGGAGGCGCAGGACGTGATGGCGGTGCTGGCCAACGAACCAGGAGCACCATCAGACCTGCGCGAGAAGTCGTTGCGGCTCGCCGCTCACCTGCTCGAACACGATCCAAGATTGCGCGGTGGCGCCGGGTACGCGCAGGCCCGCGAATTGCTCGAAAGCGGTGCCGCATTGCGGCAGATGCAGAAGATCATCGAAGCGCAAGGGCCAACGGCGTGCCGGACCGATCTCGGGGCGCTCACCGCCGACGTGCCGGCGCCAGCTGACGGCGTCGTTACGGGCATTGATTGCCTGCGCTTGAACCGCCTCGCGCGTACCGCCGGTGCCCCCATCGATACGGGTGCGGGGATCAGGATCTTCAAGAAGATCGGCGACCGCGTCGACAAAGGCGAGCCGCTCTATCGCATCCACGCTTTCGACCAGTCGGAGTACGATCTGGCGGTGGCGGCTGCCAAAGGCAACACGGGCTATACCATCGATGCTCATCTGTCCGTCCGCGGCGGGCCGGCGCCGTGAGCGCCCTGATCATCCAGAGCCTGCCGTCCTCGAGCGTCGAAGCCGCGCGCCTCGCCGCCCGTCTCGGCCTGGTCATGCGCGAGATCGATGTACACCACTTCCCGGACGGGGAGCTGCGTGTGACGGCCGGTCCGGCAGCCCCGACCACACTCATCTATGCGTCGCTCGATCGGCCAAACGACAAGCTGCTGACAATCCTGTTCGCTGCTGAGGCCTTGCGGCGCGGGGGCGCCCGGCGACTCGTCCTCCTGGCACCGTATCTTTGTTATATGCGCCAGGACGCCGCCTTCACGGGAGGCGAAGCGATCAGCCAGAAGGTCGTCGGACGGCTGCTTGCCGATGCCGTCGACCGCATTATCACAGTCGACGCACATCTGCATCGCACGAAAACCATTCGAGAGATTTTTCCGGGCATTGCGGCCGATAACCTGTCAGCGATGCCGGCTGTCGCAGATGCGATGCGGCAGGCGCGGCTTGATCCGCGCACGATTATCGTTGGTCCGGACGCAGAATCCCGGAGCTGGGTCAGCGATCTCGCGCATCGATTGGCGCTGCCCTATGTAGTCGCGGAGAAGACGCGCCGCGATGACCATACGGTCCAACTTGCGTTCGCCGATCCGGCAGTATTTTCCGGGCGGCCGGCGCTGCTGGTGGACGATATCGTATCGTCAGGAAGTACGATAACCGCAGGCGCCAGGGCACTTGCGGCCGCGGGCGCATATCCGATCGATGTCGTCGTGACCCATGCGCTGTTTCCCGCGCAATTGACAGAAAAGCTTCTGCACTCGGGAATTCGCTCGATTCTTTCAACCTACAGCGTACCCCATCCGTCAAATGCCATTCGTCTCGATGGTCTTCTTGCCGATGCGCTGCAGTCCGAAATCGATGGTCTGCCGGGACGGGCGGCATGACCATAACCGTTCAATTTTGCGGCGCGGCGCGCACTGTGACCGGCTCCTGCTGCCTCTTCCAGACGGCAGCAGGGCGACTGCTGGTCGACTGCGGCCTCTTTCAGGGCTCGAAGACGCTCAAGGCGCTGAACTATCGCGCCTTTCCTTTCCGTCCGGACGACATCGACGCCGTGCTTCTGACGCACGCCCATATCGACCACAGCGGCCTGCTGCCGAAGCTGGTGCGTGAAGGCTTCGGCGGCCAGATCTTTGCGACGCATGGCACCGTCGATCTCTGCTCCTTCATGCTGCCGGATGCAGGAAGTATTCAGGAGTCCGAAGTTGCCGCTCTCAATCGGCGCAATTGGGCGCGCGGCCGCGCCGAAGTGACTCCCATCTATACGCAGGCCGAGGCGGTCGCATCGCTCGATCGCTTCCGACCGGTTGAATACAGAACATGGGTGGACGTCATCCCCGGCATCCGGGCGCGCTACTGGAACGCCGGACATCTTCTTGGCTCGGCATCAATCGAGATCGAATTCGCCGGAAAGGCCAATGGCGGAAAGCCATTGCGGGTCCTGGCATCCGGCGACATAGGGCCCGATGCGAAGCTGTTGCAATCCGACGCCGAGGCGCCAACGGGCTTCGACTATGTCATCGCGGAGTCGACCTATGGCGCGGTCGATCGTCCGTTCACCACAGCGGCACTACGGCGAGATCGTCTCGCCGCCGAGGTTCGCGCTGCCCACGACGCCCATGGCGCCCATGGCGCCTTACTCATTCCGGCCTTTGCCGTCGAGCGTACGCAGGAACTTCTCGTCGACCTTATTGCCCTGATGGAGCGCGGGAAAGTACCGACAGCTCCGATTTTTCTCGATTCGCCGCTTGCCATCCGCGCGACCGAGGTGTTCCGGCAAAACGCTTCGAATCTCGACCAGGACATCGATATCCATCGGCTCCTGGGTACCCCGTATCTGCGTTTCACTGAGACGGTGGACGAGAGCAAGGCGATCGCCAAGCTCTCGGGTTTCCACATCATCATGGCCGGAAGCGGAATGTGTGAGGCTGGCCGCATCCGGCACCATCTCAAGCGCTGGCTTTGGAATGGCAACGCCACTGTTCTGCTCGTCGGGTTTCAGGCGCAAGGGACGCTCGGACGTTTTCTTGTCGACGGCGCCAAGGCCGTGCGTATACAGGGCGAGGAAATCAAGGTCGCGGCTCGAATTCGCCTGATCGAGGACTACTCGGGCCATGCCGACGGTCCCGAACTCGCGCGCTGGATAGCGGCGCGCCGCCCGATCCGCCGAGGCGTGTTCCTCGTCCACGGCGAAGAGCCTGCAGCAGCCGGGCTATTGGAGCGAATTTCCGAAAGGATCGTGCCTGCGGCACAGGTTTTCATGCCGGTGCTGGACGACATTTACGAGCTTTCAACGCCGGCCCCGACGCCGGTCGACGCGACGCAGCGCCGAAGGCTTCCGCCCGATGCGGTCGTTGCGCTCGATTGGCACAACGACATGTCGAGACTTGTTCTTGATATCAACGACCGGATTGAAGCAGCCGCGGACGACCGCGCGCGAGGGGTTATTATTCGCCGATTGCGGCGCGCGCTCGAAATGGACTCATGAGAGCGCTGCATCGAAAAAAGAAATAAAGGTGCGCTGTCCGGACAGCGCACCCTTTGATCAGGCGATTGTCACGCGGCAGACTTGACCTCGATCTTTTTGGCCTGCGCGGGCGCCGGCTTCGGAATTGTCACCTTCAGCACGCCCTTCGCTATATTCGCCTTGATGGCGTCAGGGTTGACACCGTCCGGCAACTCAAGCGTGCGCTCGAACGAGCCGTAGCTGCGCTCGACCAGGCGGAAGTTCTTGTCCTTCTGCTCCTTTTCGGCTTTTTTCTCGCCGCGGATGGTGAGCAAATTGTCGGACAGATTGATCTGGACGTCCTTCTCCTCGAGTCCGGGCAATTCAGCGGTGATCTCGATGTCCTTGTCGGTTTCGCTCACATCCATGCTCGGCATCAACGCGCTGGCGCCGCTGCCGGCAAAGGCCGGAAACCCGCGGGTGAAATCATCGAACAGCCGGTCAATCTCGCGCTGCAGGGATACGAAGGGACTGGCGGCAGCCGAACGGTCGCGGCCAATCGGGATAAGCGATTTCAGGTTCATGGATACCTCCGTCATTCTCGCTCATTTCACAATGCTGCTTTATCCAGGCGACAAATGAAAAATACAGGATCGACGCGGTCGACCTTTTGAGCAAAATCAAAAAGACTCAGGTCGCAGCGGCTTTGTCGTCCGGCTCAATGACCATTCCCGACATCGCCTCGAGCCAGACCATGTGATCCTTCACCTCCTTCACGCCGGGAATGTTTCCCGCCGCAACCCTGAGCGCATTGCGCTGGCGCTCGTCGATGATCACGCCCCATAGTTCGACGACACCGTCGCGGACAACGACATTGACCATCGCCGCCGGCGCCCAGCTCTCCTTCTGCATTTCTGCCAGGAGCGTTTCGCGGATCGTCGCATCGTCCTTTGCTGCTTTTGGTTCAGCGCGCGCGAGACTGACCATTGCGTGCATAAGATTGGAACGGGTTACCATTCCCACGACTTTTTTCCCGCGCACGACGGGCACACGCTTGATGCGGCGGCGCTCCATCAATTCAACGATGTCTTCGAGGTCCGTATCTTCGGTGACGGTGTGGACATCCG
Source organism: Pseudolabrys sp. (assembly GCA_035701845.1). GTDB lineage: Bacteria > Pseudomonadota > Alphaproteobacteria > Rhizobiales > Xanthobacteraceae > Pseudolabrys. The sequence goes on from DASSRJ010000191.1 coordinate 16,458, forward strand.
TGGTCATGACTTCGGCAACTTTGTTGCCATGGGAACGGGAATACTCGACAGCAAGTTTGCCGGGGCCCATGAGGAATTCGAGCCAGCGCGAACGTCTGCGCCCGGTACCGGTCTCCCGGCGGCGGAGAAAATCACCCTCGGACAGGATTCCGACAATCTCTCCGTCCTTTTCGATCACGGGCAGACCGCTGATGTGATGCTGAAGCATTTGCCGCGCTGCCTCGAGGATCGTGGCGCCTGGCTGCACCGAAATAACGGCGCTGGTCATTACATCTTTGGCTTTCATGGCAACTCTCCAGATCAATTCTAAAAATAGGACTGAACGGTCCTCATGTTGTTGACCCAGATCAAAGTCCACTTTGAGTTCCCTGGTATATGTGCGGCCTTATCCTGGAGGTCCGCATGACTAACAAACGGCGGCCGAATCGCAGGGCCAGGCCGGGCAGCCGCAGCACCGGCCGCTTTTTCCATATCGAAGTCCGGCCTTCCCGCGAATTTGTTCGCTTCCGCATTCAAGATGTCGGC
>DASSRJ010000192.1:0-3273 GCA_035701845.1 Pseudolabrys sp.
CTCATCTCGATGCGCACGAGATGACCGGCGTAGCGGTCGAAATCCGATTTGCGCACCAGCGGCCGATCGATCCCCGGCGAGGAAATTTCCAGCCGGTAGGCGCGGTCGATCGGGTCGGCGACGTCGAGCACCGGCGAAATCGCGCGCGAGACCTCCTCGCAGTCCTCGACCGACATGCTGCCGTCCGGCCGCTCGGCCATGATCTGGACCGTGCAGCCTTCCGCGCCGGAGACGCGCACGCGCACCAGCCGGAAGCCGAGTTGCTGCAGCACCGGCTCGACGATCGCGGCAACGCGCGCCGGCAGCCCCGGCTCAACGATTAGCCGCGGTTCGTCCTGTGCTGTCGCGGCGGAAGCCGCCTCCAACTCGATCTGCATCAGCCTAAACAAAAAAGAGCGGGCCCCGCAGGACCCACTCTCAAAACCCGTTCGGTTATGAGGGTGTCAGTAACGCCCGAAATATAGCGATTTCCCGGCTCCGTGCAAGGGCGGGGCGCAGGTTAACGGCTAACCGTTCCTTCAGAATCTGCCCATAAATTTGCTTAAAGCCTCCGGCCCAGGCGATTTCTCGAGCGTTTGCAGGTTTTTGTATGGGTGGTCCCGCGTCGCTGCTTCCGGAACTGGAAGACGTCGTCCAGCATGGCTCGGCGGAAAAGCGTGCGGAAACGCTCCGCCGCATTACCACTCTGTTCCTCGACGGCGTGCCGAGTTTCAACGCCGAGCACATTGCATTGTTCGATGACGTCATTGGCTGCCTGATCGAGGAGATCGAGGCAAAGGCGCTCGCTGAACTCGCCCGCCGCATTGCGCCGGTTTCCAATGCACCTGCCGGTGTCGTCAGCACGCTCGCAAAAAATGACGACATCGAAGTCGCGGGCCCCGTTCTGAGACAGGCACGGATCGATGAGCGCGATTTGATGCACATCGCCGAAACCAAAAGCCAGGCGCACTTGCTTGCGATGTCCACGCGGCTGCGGATCGGCGAGGCGCTTTCCGACATCCTTGTGGAACGTGGCAATCGCGATGTCGCACGATCGATTGCCACCAATCCTCATGCGCAACTCTCGACCAACGCATTCACGACGCTCGTGAAGCGCGCCGAGCAGGATGGCGTCCTTGCCGAGAAAGTCGGCATGCGTACCGATATTCCGCCACGCCTTTTCCGGCAGCTTCTGATGCAGGCAAGCGACGTCGTGCAGAGGCGCCTGTTATCAAAAGCGAAACCCGAGACACAGGCGGAAATCCGCCGCATCCTCGCACAGGTCACCGATGAGGTCGCCGCCAAAGCGGCGCCGCGCAACTATACGGCTGCGCTTGCCGCGGTCCGCGCGCTGCACAAGGAGCGCAAGCTCGGCGAGAGCGATATCGCCGAATTCGCCAATGCCGGAAAATACGAGGAAACGATTGCGGCTCTGGCCACGATGTGCGCAGTGCCGGTTGAAGTTGTGGACCGGCTGATGAACGGCGACCGCGCCGATCCGGTCCTGATCCTGGCACGCGCGGTCGGGTTTGGCTGGCCTACGGTTCGAGCCGTGCTCAAGGCTCGCCCCGGCGCGAAGCCCTCGCCGCAATCGCTCGACGCCGCGCGCGAGAATTTTGAACGGCTGACGGCGACGACGGCACAACGCGTCGTCCGGTTTTGGCAGGTGCGTCAGGGCACCGGCGAATAAGTCATCTGCGCTCAAATATGAAATAGGCCGGCTTGCGCCCTTCGCGCACGGCTTTTGCCTCGTAGCGGGTGCCGGAATATCCCGTCCAGGGATTGCGCCAGTCATTCGCGCATTCCGCAGTCCAGCGAAAGTCGCTTGACCGCGAGATCCGGGTGAGTGTGTAGGCGGCGTAGTCGCCGATGTCGGTGGCAAATCGCAGCTCACCGCCAGGCTTCAGGATGCGCGCAAGCCGCTTTAAGCTTTCATCCTGGATGAATCGCCGCTTCCAGTGACGCCGCTTCGGCCAGGGATCGGGGTAGAGAAGGTCGATGCGCGACAGTCCTTCGCCGGGCAGCCAGTCAATCAGTTCGCTGGCATCGCCGAAATACAGGCGGATATTGGCCAGCGCGTTATCGTTGATGGCAGCCAATGCTTTGGCGATCGAGTTGACGAAGACGTCGGTTCCGACGAAACCGGTCCGCGGATGTGCCTTTGCTTCTGCGATCAGGTGTTCGGCACCGCCAAACCCGATTTCGAGGCGCACGCGGTCGACCCCGTTTGCGAACAGCATGCGGAGATCGCGAGGTGCCGGCTCGCCGAGATCGAGCGCAAGCTTAGGCAGCAATGTATCGAACAGGGCCGCTTGCCGCGGTTTGAGCGCGTGGCCCTTGCGGCGGCCAAAAAACGCGCGTCGTGGCCCTTTTCTTTCTTGGCCGGGCTCGCGCGAAGCGGCGTATCGCGGCACCCCCGATTTGCGTGTCAATGCCTTGGTCCCAAGCGACATCGCCGGGACAAATGCCCGACGATGACAGCTTAGTGCGAAGCGGCCAGGCCGAAAACGCCGTCTACCTCTACCTCACCGCGCCGCGGATTGCTGTGGCAAGATCGGTCTTCTCCCAGGAGAAGCCGCCATCCTTGTCCGGCGCGCGGCCAAAATGTCCGTAGGCCGCGGTTCGCTTGTAGATCGGCCGGTTGAGTTTGAGCGTGCGGCGTATGTTGGTCGGAGTGAGCCGGAACAGCTCGGGCAGAATTTTCTCAAGCTTTTTCTCTTCGACCTTTCCCGTGCCGTGGGTATCGACCAGCACCGACATCGGGTCAGCGACGCCGATGGCATAGGCGACCTGGATCGTGCAGCGCTCGGCGACGCCGGCAGCGACAACATTCTTGGCAAGATAGCGCGCAGCATAGGCTGCCGAACGGTCAACCTTGGTCGGGTCCTTTCCGGAGAACGCACCGCCGCCGTGGGGTGCGTAGCCACCGTAAGTGTCGACAATGATCTTGCGGCCGGTAAGACCACAGTCGCCATCAGGTCCGCCGATCACGAAGTTGCCGGTCGGGTTCACCAGGAAGTCGGACGGCCTTGTTGGCATCCATCCCTTCGGCAGCGCGGACTCGACGGCGTCGGAAATCATCTCCTTGATCAGGCCGGGCGTATACTTTTTGCCGTTGCGGCTCTGCGCATTGTGTTGCGTCGACACCACGACCTTGGTGCAGCCGATCGGTTTGCCGTCGACGTAGCGAATGGTGACCTGGCTCTTCGAATCGGGCTGCAGGTCGTAGAGCTGGCCGGAACGGCGCTTCTCCGAAAGAACCTTGAGAATCTTGTGCGCGAAATAGATCGGCGC
>DASSRJ010000193.1:0-45980 GCA_035701845.1 Pseudolabrys sp.
CGACAAGCGCGCGATCTCGCGATAGGCGTTTTCCGCGATTGGGTCGCCACCTTCCTGGAACATGAATACCGGAACGCCAAGAATGCCCAACTCACCGGCCGCCTTGCATAGATTGTCGATCGCCTCTTCCATGGCGTCGCCGACGAAAACCATGGCCTGAACCTTGCCGCGCGCGTGCTCCTGACGGGCGTGGTTGAGAATTTTGCCGATCTGTGTCTGTCCTCCCCGACAATTGATCCTGGACATCAGGTCGGCGAGCTGTTTCGCATCCGAAACCCAGCCTGATGCTCGGCATTCGTTCAAGCCGCGAAAATAGATAAGCTGTATGTCGAGCCCGCCTATCCCAGCGGCTTCCCGAAACATGTCGGCCTGCAGCGTGCATGCTGTGTCCCAGGTGGGCTGCCGGCTCATCGTCGCATCAAGCGCAAAGAGCAGACGACCCCGGGCTCCTTGTGCACTTGACGGTCCGAGCGCGCGGACGCGTTCAACAAACGCGTCAATCTCGGACCTGGACGAAACCGGCGCAGGCGTCTGCTGGGAACTCTTGGCCATGGCGCGATTCTACACTGAATTGGGAGCGCTCGCGCGACCCTTCGCGCCCCGCGTAAATGGCGGCCCGACAGCGTGAACGCAAGCCGGAGACTTACCCGATAATATCGTGAACCTGGAGAGGCTCGTCCATAACGGAGAACCATTCCGCTCGGGCGGCGGCACGCCGTTTGCCATTCTCCGACAACGGCAACTGCAGAGCATTGAGCACCGAAATAACTTCTTCCCGCGCCGTTACATGCGAGAGGTTTGGCCGCGTCCCGAGTGTTTCCTCATCCAGATCATCAAGCGCGGTCAATCCTCGAGGGAAAAATTCACGGTAGACGACGCGTTCAGCAAAGCCCTCGACACACCGAAAACCCATTCGCTTTGACAGTTCGTCGATTCCATCGCCGACCAGCCGCTTGTTCCGCGACACAAGATTGGACAGCCGGTTCCGTATTACGATCCAGTCTGTGAGGCGGCCGTCAACCAACCGGCGCTGACGGCGTGCTTCCCGCACCATTTCGGCGTAATGACTTTCTCCCGTCACCGCAAAATTGGTCGGATCGAGTGTGGCCAGCACGTCGAAGTCGAGAAAGCTGTCGTTTAGCGGCGTGACCAGCGTGTCGGCCATCGAGTGGGCGAGCCTCATGAGGTAAGTATCGGCCCCCGGCGTATCGATGACGACGACGTCATGATTGTGCTCAATCGCTCCGATCGCCGCCGAGAAGTTTTCAAACTCTCGGGCCTCATTGAATTCGAGCGAATTGCCTTCGGCGCGCGCGATGCAATAGTGCGTAGGCAACTCAAGCGATATGCGCGCGCGCTCGGCCCAGGCACGGCGATTATCGATGTAATGGGTGAAGCTTTGCTGACGGGAATCGAGGTCAATCGTTGCGACGCGTTGCCCAGCCTTCAGTAGCGCGACCGCAATATGCAAAGCGGTCGTTGACTTTCCTGAACCGCCCTTCTCGTTTCCGAGAACAACAACGTGCGCTGATTGAACGGTTTCCTGAATTGGCTGAACCAACATGCCGCCCCTCTCCGGCTGCTAATTGTCAAAAGATTTGTATACGTTAGTCAAGTTAATCCCGAATTGATCCTCAACTTGCTACTCTGCGACGGTCCGCCTTGCTGGACGTATTGCGGCTTTGCGACACTCAGCCAACAAGGCCGAAAGTATGGCAACAGCTCTGAAGATTGTGCGGTCGGTCCCTTCGCTTCGCCGCGCATTGGAACCGTACCGAAAGGCGAGCGCCAGCATCGCGCTGGTGCCCACGATGGGTGCGTTGCATCGCGGTCACATGGCGCTCGTCCGAGAAGCGCGACGGCGGGCCAAACGGGTTGTCGTCTCGATCTTTGTCAATCCGACGCAATTTGCACCGCACGAAGACCTCGCAAGCTATCCTCGCAGCTTCGCAACCGATCTCAAGGCTTTGCGTGCGGCGAACGTCGATGCTGTCTGGGCGCCAGCCGTCGAGGCGATGTACCCGGATGGCTTTGCCACGCGCCTCGCCCCGGAAGGGCCAGCCAAAGCCGGCCTCGAGGACCAATACCGTCCACATTTTTTCGGCGGCGTCGCAACCGTCGTTGCCAAACTGTTCACGCAGGTTTCTCCTGATTTTGCGTTCTTCGGGCAAAAGGACTACCAGCAACTGCGCGTCGTCACGCAGATGGCCAAGGACCTCGACCTGCCAGTGAAGATTATCGGAGTACCAACAGTGCGTGAGCCGGACGGTTTGGCCCTGTCCTCCCGTAACGTGTACCTTTCATCGGCAGAGCGCGCGGTCGCCCCGATGCTCTATAAAGTTCTCAAAGGTTGCGCGTCCCGCATCAAAAGCGGCGAGAAGATCGAGCGCGTTCTGAATGTGGGACGTATTGAAGTGGATTTGGCCGGATTCGGCCTGGATTATCTTGAGGCACGCCACGCGCTGACCCTGGCACCCGTCGTGTCGCTCAAAGAGGGGCCGGTTCGCCTGCTCATCGCTGCAAGGCTTGGCAAAACACGCCTGATTGACAACGTCGCCGTTTAAAGAAGCCCCAACTCGCGTAACTCGCGCCGCATCGTTTCCGGCATTCGCGCCGCACCGGGCGCCGCGCGCGAAAGATCCCGCGGCGCGTCCTTGGCTTCCAGGTAGCGCCAACCCTGGAATGCCGCGCGCGGTCGCGGCTCGACAAGCACCACCTTGCCGTCAAGGACGATGCGACATCGCCCAATACCATCTTTGTCCGTGAACGGGCGAATATCGAGAATGCGTTCGCGGCAAGCGATTTGCCCCCGAATGACCCAGTACAGCGAGCCTCCAGAGGTGAGCTCCTCGCCGCGCTTCGGCACCATTCGTGTCGTGTGGATATGCTCCGGTTTCTGCCTCCGCCGCTTCTTTTCTCTCAGCTTCTCCTTGATCCATTCTTCGAGGTCGGCGACGGAATCGCAGCCGACACACAACTTGATGAGATGAAGCGACATTCCGGCAGCCTGACGAGCGCAAAACGACTGGATGGCCCCCTGCATACCGGGCAAATGGCTCATGGGGAAGCCGCCGGCGGAGGTTCTCCCCCAAGCGTGCCTCGAAATCCAAGACAACACCCCCGCACTACCGCGAGAGCAATCGGATCGGCACATTCCGTGAATTCTGTCAGGACGTGACCGCCGGGGCGACCGTCATCAGCCGGGCCCCTTCCGCAATCTGCGCGTCCTTAGCGACCACAATTTCGGTCACGACGCCATCTATCGGGGCCACGATCGTGTGTTCCATCTTCATCGCCTCGACAATTGCGACGCGCTGCCCCCTTTTAACCCGGGTCCCCTTCTCCACAAGCAGAGCCAATACCTTGCCATGCATTGGCGCACGCACCAGCCCGCTTTTGTCATGATCGCCAGCTTCGGCAAGACTGGGATCAAGCATGCTGACTTTGGTCTGCCGGCCGTGACGCAGCACGAAAACTGCATTTGAGGCGGCGACCGCCAAGGCATCCGACGCGGGGGTGACCCCCTCCACAGACAGTTCGGGCCCCTTGGCGGTGTACACAACCTCAGCGAGGGCGGTCTCACCTTCCGCCAGTATGGGCAATGTCAGCCGCCGCGTGCCGGATAATTGAAATGCATCAGCGACATCCCAGGGCGATTGCGATTCCTCGGCTGTATTCTCGATCAGGCCAGAAGAAGATGCTGGAAGACGTTCCTGTGCCAGCAGCCACCGGGCCCCGAACGCCACCGCGCCGCGATCAAGTCCCTGCGGTACCGCGCCCAACTCGGCAAGATTCCCGTCTATGAAGCCGGTGTCGAAATCGCCTTTGCGAACCAAGGCCGCCCGGCAAAGCGCCGCCAGGAATCCGATATTGCTGCGCGGACCGGCTACAATTGTCCGCTCAAGCGCCGCAGCCAGCCGGTCGAAAGCCTCATCCCTGGTTTGCCCATGAGCGATCAATTTCGCAATCATCGGGTCATAGAAAGGCGTTACCTCGCTGCCACGTTCCACCCCGGTGTCGATGCGCAACCCGTCAATTTCCGGAAATCGCAGGTCGACTAACCGGCCCGTCGAAGGCAAGAAGCCACGCTCCGGATCCTCGGCATAGAGCCGCGCCTCAACTGCGTGGCCTCCGGGGGCAATCTGATCCTGCACCAGGGGCAATTTCTCGCCGGCCGCTATCCGAAACTGCCATTCCACCAGATCCAGCCCGGTCACCGCCTCTGTGACGGGATGCTCCACCTGAAGACGCGTGTTCATTTCCATGAACCAAAAACTGCCTGCTTTGAGGCCGTTGGTGGCATCGGCAATGAATTCCACGGTACCCGCACCGACATAACCTGTTGCCTTTGCCGCCGCGACTGCCGCAGCACCCATTCGCGTCCGCAGCTCCGCTGTCATTCCGGGTGCCGGCGACTCTTCCATGACCTTCTGATGACGGCGTTGCAGCGAGCAATCGCGCTCGCCGAGGTGAATGGCATTGCCATGGCGGTCGGCAAAGACCTGCACCTCTATGTGACGGGGCCGCGCTACGTATTTTTCGACAAGGACGCGCGGATCGCCGAACGAAGCCCTGGCTTCCCGCTGTGCTCCCTCCAGAGCGGCATCGAAATCGGCATGGCGCTCCACGCGGCGCATGCCTTTACCACCGCCGCCAGCGAGCGGCTTGATGATGACGGGGTATCCGATTTCGTAGGCTTTCTGCTTGAGGAACTTCGCCTCCTGCAACTCGCCGTGATAGCCGGGTACGACGGGCACGCCTGCTTTTTCCATCAGCGTTTTTGCATGATGTTTGAGGCCCATGGCACGAATGGCTGAAGCCGGTGGGCCCACAAAGGCCATGCCCGCATTGAGACAGGCCTCCGCAAAGCCGGCATTTTCCGACAGAAAACCATAACCTGGGTGGATGCATTCGGCCCGCGCCTGTTTCGCTGCCGCGATCAGCTTGTCGATCACAAGGTAGCTTTCGCCGGCCGGCGCCGGCCCGATCGCATATGCCTCGTCACATTGCCGAACGTGGAGCGCAGCTGCGTCCACGTCGGAATAGACCGCGATCGTGCGGATCCCCATCCGTCGCGCGGTCCGGGCGATGCGACAGGCAATCTCGCCGCGATTGGCAATCAGGACTGATGTGAACATGAGGCCGCGCCGGTTGGCCCCGATACTAGCGCGCGGGCGGCGACGCCGCCTGGGTCTGCGGCCGCTTCGGCGGCACAGGCGGGGTGGTGCCTGTTTTCTCTGAAGCCGCGTGAGCACCCTGAGGATTCGCCGGCTCTTTGGGCCGCGCCGGCTCGGAATTCATGATGCTGACCGGCGGGATCGAGGCCGACGATGGAAAATCGTAGCGGCTGTCGAGAGGATGCGATGGGGACAGCGGCTCCGGGGCCGAAGCAACCGGTGCTGTCCCGGGAACGGAGGCCTGCGGCACATTATCCGGCGGGGCCTCGCCTTTTCCCCACGCGGCGGCATAACGGGCAACATAGGCGTCGAAGGCGTTGACCTTGAAATTGGCCTTAAGGGTCGCCGCGTCGTGAAGCATGGCAAATGCCGCGCACTTCTCTGCTGTGCAGCCGTCACGGATGGCCAGCACGTGCGCGGCAATCCCGAAGCGGTCGAGTTCGATTGCGCGCCGTGTCGGAGCCAACGCTGCCAGCACGTCGGGACCACCACGCCCGGCAGTTGCGGCGGCATCCGCCAGCAGTGACAGGCGTGCGCTGATATAGCCCACAGCGCGGGCAGCGCTTTGCGGGTCCGCGAATATTGATTTTTCACATGCGTTTTCAATTTCCTCGCCTGCCAGGCCGTCGAGGCATGAAAGCGCCGAACCTGGTGCGGCTGCGGTAAGGCTCAGCTGGCTGTTTCGCTCAAGCAACGCACGTTCCTCGGAAGCGCGTTCGCTTCGTGTCAGCCGGTCGAATAGGCCAAACACGGCCATCCCCGCGACCACCACCGCCAGCAACGGCACCACGATGCGGGATGCATGCCCCTGGGTTGCGCGTCGGATCGCGAGAACGACCATCACAAAAAACAGCGCCGCCAATGCGCCTGCCATGGGGGCCGGCAGCACCAGCGGCGTCGAAAGCAGCCCTTCCACAAACGTGCTGTTGCTCGTTGGCATCGGTTTCCGGTCAGCTGCCTGTTTGCGGAAGCTCTACTGGATCTTCGCTCCCGAGACTTTTACCACATTGGCCCATTTCTCGATGTCCTTCCGGAGATAGGCATCGAATTCCTCGGGGGTCATAACGAGAGGAATTGCCCCCTGCTTGAGCCAAACTTCTTTTACCTCCGGCTTGTTGATCACTTTGTTGATGTGGCTATTAAGGAAAGTAACAACCTCCTTCGGCGTGCCCTTCGGGGCCATGATGCCGAGCCAGATGGTTGCTTCATAGCCAGGAACGGTTTCGGCAACGGTCGGCAGATCCGGCGTCAGCTGGGAACGCTTGAGACCGGTGGTCGCGAGCGCGCGAACCTGCCCGCCCTTCGCAAGCGCGTTCATTGTCGTGATCGCATCGAACATCATCTGCACAGTCCCGGATATCACGCTGTTGCGAGCATCGCCGGAGGCCTTGTGGGGAACGTGAACAATGTTGGTATGGCTCATCGCCTTAAACAGTTCGCCCGCCATGTGATAAGGGGTGCCGGGGCCGGACGATGCATAGTTCAGCTTGCCCGGCTCTTTTTTCGCGAGATCGATGAATTCCTTTACGCTCTTTGCCGGCACTGAAGGATGCACAACCATAAGCAGATCCGAATAGTTGACCGTTGCGACCGGAACGAAATCCCGCATCAGCTGAAACGGCTTATTCGGAAGCAGCGATTCATTGGTCGTATGGGTATTGGACATCACCAGTAGCGTGTAGCCGTCAGGCGCCGACTTTGCGACGGCGTCGGTGCCGATAATCGAGCCTGCGCCCGGCCGATCCTCAACCACAAAGGACTGCTTGGTCTCCTCAGAAAGATGCTGCGCCAGCACCCTCGCATAGACGTCCGCGGGTCCGCCCGCACCAAACGGAACGATCATCTTGACCGGACGGTTTGGGTAGTTTTGTGCAGATGCTGGCCACACCAGAAAAACCGGCAACAAGAATGCGGCCAGACGAAAAAACGCGCGCATGAATTCCTCCCCTTCATTGTCTTGTTCAGGCTGGTTATTATGACGCTCTAAATCTTACGTTTAGTCCTCCGGTGCAAGTACTCCATGCCGCCAAGGAACAGTTCCGGCGACGGCTTGGTCCTCTGGGCCGATGATCGCGCCCCTCCGCTGCGTCACATGTGCAAATACACCCTGTGACGTAGGTCGTAATTTACGCTCTTCGGAAGCGCATAAATCGCGCACCGGGAGAACTGTAAGCTGGCGTCGAGGCAAAAACGCGACACCGCGGTCAGGCGCGGTCGAGCTGGCTTTCTTTGGCGACGCGCTCGAAAGCCTCACCGGAGCTCTTGATCCGGTATTGATAGTCGTCACCCTCCGACGGCAATAACTTTACCACCGTGTAGCTGCCGGTCGCCGCCGCTCGGCCAAACGTTGGCGAGGTGTAATAGACGATCTCACCAACGTGATACTTATGACTGCGGATCGGAATTTCGTGCGCCGCCACCGGCTGCACCGGCGGGCTCTGAGTCCGGATCATCTTTGTCGTAGCGCTTTGCATTCGCGCCGTCCGGTCGGACTTGCCAATCGGCGAACGTGCGGATTTCGACGCCTTTTTTGCCGCAGAACGTACGCTCTTCGTACTCTTCTTCGCGGTTCCTCCCGCGGTCTTGGTAGACCGTCCGGCGGTTTTTGCTGAATGTCTGCTCATAATTTCAATATAGCAGCAAATTTTGTTTGCGGGCAAAGTTTTTGCCGCGATAACGTTAGCATTTTCAATAAGTTAGAACGCGCTTGGTGAGCATTCAAGGTTAACGGCGCATGACCCAAAATAGACAGGTTTACGGTCAAAATGGGCCGGACAAGGCATGGAACCCGCGGTTTACCGCTGCGTTTTGCGTGGGCACGAGGAGAAATCTCATGCGCGTCCTCATCGGCATCGTTCTTGGCGCCGTTTTGACCGTCGGCAGTGCGTATCTGTACGATTCACACGCCACGCAAGGCGTGACCGCTTCGTCAGCCAGTGCACAGCGGCCAATGGTGAACTGGGATGTGGTCAGTACGAAATGGAACCACCTCACCGAGCGGGCGCGGGCCGAATGGAATCGGATCGCAAGTTAGCTCGGTTGAGCTAGGTGCTCGCCGGCCCATCAACGTCCTCGCGCATTCCGACTAGCAGGGCGTCCGCAATTGCGCGGCGGTTCATTCGCGTCCCGTCATCGCCCTCGAGCAAGAGTGGCGTCCTGCCCGTATGCTCCACGTGACGCGCCCAAGAGAGCGCCTCGTCCAGCGTACGCAGTTCCTTGAACAACAATTGCGATTTTTCGAGCGGTGAGATATCCGCGGACCCTCTTGGCCCGCTGTAGACACGATAGGTCATGACAAACCTCATGGCTTGGAGCCGCTCGATGCGGCCCACTCCCCCCTCCATTGAATTTGCCCAACAGAGATAACGTACGAGCTGCCCCGAGGTTTCCGGCACGATTTCTTATCCGGAACAGCGTGCTATCGTGATGACGAAAGGGCGGCTCATGAAAGCGGGTTACTACGAACGCAATGGCAGCGCCCGCGACGTCCTCAAGGTCGGCGACGTCGAGACGCCCCACCCGGGGCCCGGAGAAGTTCGCGTCAAGCTCGCAGTGTCAGGCGTCAATCCATCCGACGTAAAGTCCCGGCAGGGCTCCACCCGAAAAATCGCCTACCCCCGGGTTATACCTCACAGCGACGGTGCCGGCGTAATTGACGAGGTCGGCGACGGAGTTTCGAAAACACGGATCGGTGAGCGGGTCTGGGTCTGGAACGGCCAGTGGAAGCGTCCTTTTGGCACAGCCGCCGAATTTATCGTGCTCCCTGCGACCCAGGCCGTCGTCCTTCCCGAAAAGGTGAGCTTCGATGCAGGCGCGTGCCTCGGCATTCCGGCGATGACTGCCGCCCACGCGGTTGCCCTCGCAGGCGTCGGCAAAGGAACAACGGTGCTGGTCTCTGGCGGCGCCGGCGCCGTCAGTCAGTATGTCCTTCAGTTCGCAAAGGCCAAAGGCGCAGTCTGTCTGACAACGGTATCCTCTCCCGAGAAAGCGAAAGCCGCCGGAGAGGCCGGGGCCGACCACAGCATCGACTATAAGCGCGACAACGTCGGTGAACGTGTCATGGAACTCACCGGAAACCGCGGCGTCGACGTCTTGATCGACATGGATTTAACCGCCAACGCCAAACTAATTCCTGCGGTCATGCGGCCAAAGGGCGGCGTCATCGTTTATGGCACCGGGCCGGAGGCAACGATCCCCGCGGCTTTCTGCCTGGTCAACTCGATCCGCTTACAGTTTTTCCTGGTTTACGAGCTTGACGCGACTGAGCGTGAACGGACAATTGCTACCATCGACAGCGCTCTGAACCATGGCACGCTGCTCAACCGGGTGGCGCAGCCGACGTACAAACTCGAAAATATCGCCGCCGCCCATGAAGCGGTCGAACGCGGAAGCCTCGGCAACGTACTTATGATGCCGTGAGGCCTCGGCCTCGACCTCACGCCGATGGCGCCACGTCGGCTTCCGGAAATCCGGCCGCATCGAGCGCGCGGCGTACGAGACCCGACGTCTTCGCCACCTCTACCAATTCGCTCGCAATCTTCAGCGCGACAGGCCGCCCTTTCGGCACGGCCACGGAAATTCCGGTCTGCTGGAAGTTACCCGGAAGAACGCGCGCACCTGGAAGCTTCGGCAGCAACCCGGCAAATGAATCGTGCGATAGCGCGAAAGCATCGCCCTGCCCTTGCCGCGCCATTTCTGTCATCTTGTCGACGCTCGGCACTTCCTCGACGCTGGCATTCGGAGCCGTACGGCGCGCACTGCGAGCCGTCGTCGTATTCGAAATTGCGACGATCCGGCGACCGGGCTGGTTGACCTCTTCGATGCTTTTTATGCTTGAGCCAGCCGGCACCAAGTACGTGCTTTCGATGAAATAATACGCTGGGCCAAAATCGACGCGCTTCGCACGTTCGGCATCCTGCGGCATGAAGGCAAGATCGCAGTCACCTTTGGCGACGGCGTCGGTCACCTGGCCGGAATTATCGTAGACCTGAAGGGCCAGCGGCAGTTTAAGCGCGGCTGCAAATCCGCGGATCAGATCGACCGTAACGCCTTTGACCTCTCCTCCGCCTTCCCTGATCGCAAAAAAGGCCGATGCGGCAGGCGCCGTAACGACACCGCCACGCAGGGTCCCGGTAGGAGCGAGCTGTTTGAGATCGTCAGGAGTACTCATGCCGGTGCGTCTAGCACGACCGCCGATATGCCGCTATGGCGTCACGCAAAGTCGACATAAGTCATCATCGGCGTCTGTCATAGACCTGGTTTGTGAAAGCAGGCCGCGTCGGACGCTGAATGACAATAAATTCGTGCTCCGTGCCCTGGTGGCATGCATTGCACGCCTGGGTCAGCTTGTCGTAGCCGCTGACAAAGGCTTTGTAGTCTTTGGCCTCGATCGCCTTTTCCAGAGCGACGATCTCCTTCGTGATCACCGAGTCCAACATATCGGCCAGCGGCAGATTTTTGAAAGTCGGCACGAGATCCTGCACGTCGCCCATGACTTCCTTGATTTCACCGAGCTGATACTCGGCCAGCGGCCAATTGCGCGCTTTGGCAGCAAACCAGAGTTTATTGTGCTCCATCAGAATGACGTTCATGAATTGCTCGAGACCGGGCACATAGGTCTTCGGCACATTCTTGGCCGCGTCACTCGCCGCGTCTTTCGTCGCACTGGATGCTGGCTGTTGCGCGCTCGTCACGAGCGGCATCGATATTCCGGCAATCACGATCGAAATGACGACTAAACGGCGCACGGTGCAACTCTTTCAATGTTTGTCTGCGCCACGCGGCGCGACGCTATCAGTGTCATCTCATGTCGGTGAATTCAAGTCGGAGGAGCAAGATTGGAATTTGTCTAATTTGAATTCCTGTTGCCGCCGGCGGCAACTACATCCTGAACACGCCGAAACTCGTTGCCGGTACGGGCGCATTAAGCGCCGCAGAAAACGCAAGCGCCAGGACCCGACGGGTCTCTGCCGGCGCGATAATTCCATCGTCCCAAAGCCGGGCGGTCGCGTAATAGGGGTTGCCTTCGTGCTCGAACTGGTCGCGGAGCGGTTGTTTGAATTCCTCCTCCTCGACCTCGGACCATTTGCCTCCTCCCGCCTCGATGTTTTCGCGCCTGACTGTTGCCAGCACGCTCGCTGCCTGCTCGCCGCCCATCACCGATATGCGCGCATTCGGCCATGTGAACAAAAAACGCGGACCATAGGCACGCCCGCACATTCCGTAGTTTCCCGCACCATAGGACCCGCCGATGATGACAGTAATCTTCGGCACCTGCGCGCAGGCGACCGCAGTGACCATTTTCGCGCCGTCTTTGGCGATCCCGCCGGCTTCGTAATCGCGCCCGACCATGAACCCGACAATGTTTTGCAGGAACAGCAAAGGAATGCGTCGCTGGCAGCAGAGCTCTATGAAGTGCGCGGCCTTTAGCGCACTTTCCGAAAACAGGATCCCGTTGTTGCCGAGGATTCCGACAGGCATCCCGTGGATATGTGCGAATCCGGTGACGAGCGTGGTGCCATACAGGGCCTTGAACTCGTCAAACTCGGATGCATCAACAATGCGTCCGATAACTTCCCGCACATCGTACTGCTTCTTGAGATCGGCCGGCACGATGCCGTCAAGTTCCGCGATGTCCAGAACAGGGTCGCGCGGCTTTGCGAGAGGTATGTCGACGCTTTTTTTTGTATTCAAGTTTGCGACGATCCGGCGCGCCATGCTCAGCGCATGGTGATCGTCCTGCGCGTAGTGGTCGGCCACCCCGGACTTGCGGGCATGGACGTCGGCGCCGCCCAACTCCTCCGCGCTGACCACCTCGCCGGTCGCGGCCTTCACAAGCGGCGGACCGCCGAGAAAGATCGTTCCCTGATTTCTGACGATGATTGTCTCATCTGACATCGCCGGCACGTAAGCGCCACCGGCCGTGCATGACCCCATCACGATCGCGATCTGCGGGATGCCAAGCGACGACAGGGTTGCCTGATTGTAGAAAATACGACCGAAATGCTCGCGGTCCGGAAAGACTTCCGTCTGATGCGGCAGATTGGCGCCGCCGCTGTCGACCAGGTAGAGACAGGGCAACCGGTTCTCACGCGCAATTTCCTGCGCGCGCAAGTGCTTTTTCACGGTCATCGGAAGGTAGGTGCCACCCTTGATGGTGGAATCATTGCAGACGATGACACACTCCCGGCCTTCCACGCGTCCGATGCCTGTGATCAGCCCTGCGCCGTGGATTGCCTCGTCATACATTCCATTGGCAGCAAGCGGCGCCAACTCCAGGAAAGGCGACCCGTGATCGATCAAATTCATAACCCGGTCGCGTGGCAGCAGCTTCCCGCGGGCAACATGGCGCTCCCGCGACCGCTCGGACCCGCCCAAAGCCGCTTCAGCACGGCGTGCCTGCAACTCGCCGACGAGCGAATGCATGCGTTCGGTATTGGCCCGATATTCTGCGGTGCCTTTGTCCACTGACGACGAAAGAATCGCCAAGGCGTCCTCCCTGAAGAGCAGGAAAGGTGCCTTGGTGGAACTCGGAACGCAATGGCGGCACGCTCTCATTGCGAATCCGTAAGTTTCGGAACCGGCCGATCCGGCAAAACGTTTTCGCGTGAGGTCCCGACTTCAACGGGAATTTCGGGGGGCATCCAGAGGAGACATCCCGTGAGGAAAACGAAACTGCTGTCGACCGTGGCGATGGCGCTGCTGCTGGGCGTCGGCACCGCTTCGGCACAAGGCATGAGCAAGGAGCCGCCGGAGCGCGCCCCTGCCGCGCAGCAAAAGGCACCGGCTGAAAAAGTGGCGCCCTCGATGAAGAGCGACCACAAATCGCCGCAGACGACGGGCCAGGCGGCGCCTGACAGTAAGGCGCCTGGCAAGGCGCACGAGACGACCGGGCAATCCCCGAAGTCGGAAAACCCCGGCAAGGCAGGCGCGATGGACAAGGACAAGTCCGGTGCACCCGGCAACTCGGACAGTCGCTCCAAGTCCGAGCAGTCCGAGCGATCCAAGTCCGAGCAGAACGGGGCTTCGTCAAAATCCACTCAGAGTACGACGGAGCAGAGCCGCTCGACGACGACCGGCCAGGGCGCCGCTGCCGGCTCGGCCAAGCTGTCGGCCGAGCAGCGCACGAAGATCACTTCGATCATCAAGCAACACAAGGTCGCGCCGACCAAATTGAGTGTATCAGTCAGTATCGGCACCCGTATCCCGGCGAGCGTGCACCTTTACCCGCTCCCCGTGCAGGTGGTCGAAGTTTATCCCGAGTGGAGAGGGTTTAACTACATTCTGGTTGGCGATCAGATCGTCGTCATCGATCCGCGGACACACGAAATCGTGGCGGTCCTCGCGGCGTAGTTTCGACCCGCAATGATTCCGTTATGGAGGCGGCCGGGAAGTTCCCGGTCGCCTCCCGTCATGCAAGCGACAGGTTTTTTAGCATTCGAAGTCCAGGTTCCGGGAACGTCATCGCTGCGCCTCCGTTGTTTCGAAGTGCCGTTATCGAGTGTCGGCACCCACTCCCGAGGAGGCAGATGATGAAAACTTTGACCACACTTACCGCTGTTGCCGCGCTCATTGCGGGCATCTCGGTCGCGCAGGCGCAAGGTACAATGGGAAAGACCGGCTCGTCGCCGAGCGGCATGCAGGCGCCGCAGACAACCGGAACCGGCGCGTTCTGTATTGCAACGTCTCCGGGCGGACCGCTTAATTGCAAATACGCAAGCATGGCGGCCTGCGAAAAGGACGCCAAGGCCCAGAGCCTGAATTGTTCTCCGAATCCTAAAAAGAGCACGACCGGCTCAAAGCAATAGCGTCGGTAGCGTAGCGTTACGAGTGCGTGACACACCCCGTGCCGGAACTACCGGTACGGGGGCGTGTGCATGCGCGCGCAACGCCGTGACAAGTTTGTTGCTGGAACGCGCCCAGCTGATGCGACGTTGACCTGTCGATAGAACGCAACCGATAAAGAGGAAACACAATGAACAAGGATCGCATTCAAGGCAGCGTCGAGCAGGCCAAAGGTAAAGTGAAGGAGGTTGCGGGCAAAGCGACCGGAGACAGCAAGCTCGAGACGGAGGGTAAGGCGCAGAAGACAGCGGGGAAAATTCAAAACACCGCAGGCGGCATCAAGGACTCAGTAAAGGAATATGTCGAGGATTAGGCGCCGCGGTCAGAACCTCTGAGAGAGCCCGGCCCACAGGCCGGGTTTTCTTTTTGACCGCTTCACTTCAAGCCTGATGACGTATTAGGCTCGCGCTCTTTCCCATTCACGGGGCAATGAGATGCATGCCAGGGCCGACAACTACAGGGATCTGAAGCTCAAGCTTGATGGCATCGTGCCGCCTGGACACGGCTTTCACCGCAATCTCCTTCTCGATTCCTTCTACGCGTCGCTGCCGCGCGATCCGCAGGTCAAAGTGCAGATTTACAATGCGGAAATTGTGCCCGGCGGATACACCAACTGGCATTGTCACAACGGCGCGGCGTTTTTCGTTGCGCTGCAGGGCTTGTTTGAAGCTCATTTCCAGGAGGGCGTCCTGGTGAAGGCAAAAGCCGGCGACTGTTATTCCGAGCCGATTGCCAAATTTCATCGCGGACACAATCCGCATCCCGAACTGCCCTACCACTGTATCGGTCTGTGCTTTACGTCGCCGGATCGTGACCACGTGACCAATTCTGTCGAGCGGCCCTGGTAGATACCGTGTCGCGTCGGTCGGAGGTCAGCGCCGGTATTCTTGCTTTCCGACAAAAGCCCATTCTTGAATTTCTGCTCGCGCACCCAGGCGGCCCCTATTGGCACAACAAGGACGAAGGTGCGTGGTCGATCCCGAAGGGCAACGTCGAATCCGGCGACCTTCTCACCTGCGCAAAGCGCGAATTCACCGAGGAGACCGGCCTCACACCCGCCGGACCGTTCGTGGCGCTCAAGCCACTGCGCCAAAAGAGCGGAAAAATGGTCCACGTCTTCGCAATGGAAGCCGATTTCGATCTGAGCCGGTTTTCCAGCAACCAGTTCGAGATGGAATGGCCACCGCGCTCGGGAAAGACAAGGACTTTTCCCGAAATCGACCGCGTCGCGTATTTCAGCGTGACAAAAGCGCGGCGAAAGATACTGCCTGGTCAGCGCGCTTTCATCGACGAACTGATCCTCCATCTGAAAGCGGACGGCAAATCCTCGTCGGCTTGAGTCTACGCCCTCACCTCCTGGCGCTGAAACGCAACATAGCCGGCGACGAACAGCAGGATTGTCGCGGCGATCAGTCCGACGATCTGCGGCCAGGCAACCATGACACTGTCCCAAAGCGGGAGCGGCGAGCCCATGACCGCGCCCTGCAATTGACTCAGGTAGACCGGACCAAGCGTGCGTGTCGTCGGGTGCAGCAGCGCCAGCACGCATTCGCCGAACAGGGTCGCCGGCGACAATCGGGCCAGCATCTGGCCGCCGACGACCTGGGTTGCCTGGTCTGCGGCTGAAAACAACGCCTCGGCAACTGCGGACGACAAGGCCGGCCAGATGACGCTTAAGAACAGCCACAAGCCGAGCGTGACAAGTGCGGCAGTCGCGGCCGAGCGGAATACGACGGAGAGCAGCATTGCAAGGGCAAGCCAAACGCCCGCATAGACAATGGTCACGACCAGAAAGAGGAAAGCACGCGCCATTTCCTCGCCACCGGGAGGCACCCCAAGCATGATCAGGCCGAGACCGATCACCAGCAGCCAGAGCGAGATCAAGCTCACTGACAGCGTCAACAACCCTGCCAGAAACTTCCCGAACAGAAGCGCGTCTCGATAGATCGGCTGCGACAGAATTCGCGAGAGCGTTCGTCGATTGTGCTCCCCGTTCACCGCATCAAATCCCAGCCCGATCGCCATCAGGGGCACCAGAAAACTGAGAAACGACACGAATGACGGCAGCGGCTCCCGTGCCGTCGTGAACAGGCGCAGAAACAGAAATGGATCCTCCGCAGTGACATCGCGAACCTGCTGGATGGCGCCATAAACGGCGGCAAGCGCCGTCAGCACGACTAGCCACTCCAGAACACGCATGCGCGCGCTGGCAAAGTGGTCGGATAACTCCTTCAGCACGACAACGCCGAGGCCCTGAAAGGCAGATCCTTCACGCCGCATGGGAGACCCCCTGCAAATCCTGGAAATATCGCCTGTAGATGGTTTCCAGGCTTGGCTCGTCCAGCGACAGCTTGCGGAGCCGCGCCCCTGCCCGGATCACTTCCGCTGCGGCTTCCGGACGCAAATCGCGATCGCAGATCAGTCGCCATTTCCCCGGCGCCGGCTGCTCCACGTTCCGCACACCCGGCAATGAGGAGAGACGCCGGACCATATCCGTTCCACCGTCGGCCTCGACCTCGACGGCAAAGCCGCCACCGAGGACCTGCCGCCCCAGATCCGCCACCGTACCCATTAACGCAATGCGGCCGTCGTTGAACAATGCGACGCGATCACAAACGCTTTGGACCCGGTCGAGCAGATGGGATGACAGGAGAATTGTCACTCCCTGCGCCTTCAAGGATCGAATGAGCTCCAGCAGCTCAGCACTTGCCTGCGGGTCAAGACCGTTGGTTGGTTCGTCAAGGATCGCGGCCTGCGCATCTTTCATGACGATTTCTGCAAGTCCGAGCCGCTGGCGCATCCCGCGCGAAAACGTGGCCACCTTCTTGTTTGCAACATCGCCCAGGCCAACCCGCACCAAAGCAGCCGTAATTTTGCTGGCGCGCGCTTCGGCCCCCAGGCCCATCAGCCGTGCCGTGTAGTGCAAATTCTCCGCAGCCGTCAGATGATCGTAGAATCCAACGGAGTCCGGGAGATAACCGACACGCCGTTTGATGGCCAACGGCTCCCGTTTTGGGTCGTGGCCGAACACGCGAGCGTCGCCCGCGCTGACGTCGCTCAGGCCAAGGAGCATCAGGATCGTCGTTGTTTTTCCAGCGCCATTCGGTCCGAGCATTCCGAAAATCTCGCCGGCAGCGACTTTGAAGGTAACACCGTCGACAGCAGTCGCTGTGCGATAGCGTTTGGTGAGGCCCTTCGCCTCAATCACTGTCTCGCTCATCGGCGGCCGTAGCGCGCAACCGCGCCAACCATGATCAGAAGGGCTGCCCCGATTATGCCGACGCCGGCAACACCCCACATTGTTGACGTTGTAACTGCGATACGGAAATTGGCAGTGCCGGTCTCGCCGCGGCTCGCAGCCGTCAGTGTTGTGACATAGTCCCCCGCGATTGCCTTGTCGGACGGGCGGATTATCGCCTGCACTTCGGTGTGCTGATTGGGCGCAATGCGTTCGATCGTCTTTGGCTCGAACGTCACCTTCCATCCGCTTGGTGCCGTCCCTGACAATTGAATATTGTCGGCAGGCGCGGTGCCCGTATTGGTGACGGTAACCGGTATTGCGCTGTCGCGGCCTGCTGTCGCGCGGGCGCTCAAAAGCCCTTCTCGTCCGGCCAGCGCCAGTTTCGGCTGTCCCGTGATGTCGAGCGCCACCTCGGCAGTGGCGTGGGCATCCTCGGCAGCCACGCGCACCTTCACGGGATAATGCCCGGCATCAATTGTGTCGGGAGCTGTGACCTTGAGCTTCACGTCCTTGCTCTTCCCGGCGTCCACCGGGATCGCCGTCAGCTGCTGCGTTCCGTAGGCCTCGGTGAAGGACGTGTCGAAATTACGCGGCGCCTCAGCCGCAAGGCTGACCAGCAGCTTTTTGCCGCTGTCATTCTTGATCCCGAGCGTGTACTCGAAATTCGAATGTGATGATCCGCGCAACTCCGGCAGTTGCGGCGTCAGTGTGAGCTTTGCCGGCAATTGCTTGGCGAGCGAGACTTCCACCGGCAACGAGACGCGCGACGAGGCGCCCTCGGCGGTCACCGTCAGTGTATGAGTGCCGGTGCCTGCGTCTTTCGGGACGTCCAGCCGCAGATCAAGCGAAACGCTTGCGTCAGTCGCAGGCATGGCCGCGGCAACCGGCTGACCCCCGCCCAGCAGCGTGGCCGTCCAGCCGGACGGCACACCCGATACGGCGAGCGACAGCCGTTCAGGAGCAAGATCATAATTTCGAAGCCTCAGATTGATTGTGGCCGTCGTGCCAGGCTGTACGGTCACCGCCGGATAGTCGGTCAGAAGGAACAGACCTTTGATATCCTTTGGGGGATCGGCACTCGCAGTGGCAGTGAGCGCAAAAAACAGCGCGACTAGCGCGGGCAGACGATAGTGCATGGCAGGCAACTCCGTACGGGGCCAATGGCCCCGCAAGAACGTCACCCCCAAAGCGGAAGACACGACTTACTGTCGCGTAAGGAATGTCACGCATTGTGCGCATGATTTTGACAAAAATTAGGACTGACCGCGCCGCAAACTGTGGCACAGCTGCGCATCGGCCTTCAGGCGACAGGAACCCCACGCACCAGAGGCCACTCCGGTTCGTCGCCCCTTAAAATCCAACTCTCCTTGAGCGCGGCAGCCCGCCATTCCGCCCAGGCCGGCAGGGCCATCACGGCATCCATATAGCTGCGCGTAGGCTCGCCGACGGGCAGGCCGTATGAATGCAATCGCGACACCACAGGCGCATACATGGCGTCCGCCGCTCCAAACGGGCCAAACAGGAACGGTCCACCCTGCCCGAATCGCGCGCGGCAATCCGCCCACAGGAATTCAATACGCCGCACATTGGCCATCACCTCTTCCGACTGAGGGCGCGACTTCACCGGCAGCCAAAGATTCATTGGACAGCTTTTGCGCAGAGGCTGAAATCCGGCATGCATTTCCGTCGCCACGATCCGGGCATGTGCCCGCGCGCGCGACTCTTCAGGCCAAAGCTTCTGCCTGGGAAATTTCTCGGCGAGGTATTCGAGGATAGCGAGGGATTCCCAAACCTGCTGATCGCCGTCCACAAGCACAGGTACTTTGCCGGCCGGCGAATACTGCAAGATCTGTTCGCGGCTGCCGGGCTCAAAAAGAGGGACCACTTTTTCCCCGAAGGCTATCCCCGCCACCTTCATGGCAATCCAGGGCCGAAACGACCATGAGGAATAGTTCTTGTTGCCGATAATCAATGTCAGGGCCATAACCCGGTCTCCACCTGCGCGGAAAAGTGCGGCAAGCCTGAAAACACAACAAGCAAAATTTTCTGATCGGTCCGAACAGGCCCGTCGATGGCTGTTACTTTTTTGCCTGCGCGGATGAGGACTCCGCTGCCTCCACCGGCCCGCCGGCTTTTTTCCAGGCGCCGAATCCGCCCCGAATGTGGGCGACCGGCTTCAACCCCATGTGCTGTGCTGTCTGCGCGGCAAGCGCGGAACGCAAGCCCCCTGCGCAGAAGAACACGAATTTCTTGTCGTCCGCAAAGACAGGTTTGTGATACGGACTCTGCGGATCGATCCAGAATTCCAACATCCCGCGCGGGCAGTGGAACGCTCCCGGCACCTTACCCTCTCGCTGCAGTTCGCGGATGTCGCGAATGTCCACCAGCACGGTCTCCTCGTGCCCGGCGAGCTTGATTGCTTCCTCGGCCGGCAAGGTCTCGATCTCCCGTTCAGCGGCCTCGCACAGGGCCTTGTAACCCGTCGTAATCCTCTGCGGCATGGTTCTCCTCGAGATGGCTTGTCGACCAGCATAGCCGATCGGCGGAGGATCCCCCGCCCCCGCCCTCAGATAGGACCGCCATGGTGATATTACAGGGCTCCGCGTGACCGGAACGGCAAAGAACTCAGGCCATTCCCATCAGGATCGCGATCGCTGCGACGACGAGTAACGCCAATGAGGCAGCGCCGACTGTGACAAGCCGGTCGGACAACGTACCGGTATCGTTGATTTCTTGTTGAGCAGCCGGGTCAGCCGGCAAGATTGACCTGAAATCAAGTGCCAAGGGCGCCCCCTTTTGCAAAGGCATCGTTTCGATGGTGCGCGAGCACGCCAACGCGAACTCGGGCGCACGAATCGCCCCAGCGGATGAGGTTACCCCGGCCGCAATTTGCTCTCAATGAATGACGAACGGCCGCTCACAAGTGTGCTCGCGCCAACCGAAGCGCTGAAAAGCCTTTTTCGGCACGACAGGAGCGGCCGTCGTCGATCACAAAATAACTACATCTTTTCGAGCGCCGCGTAGACCTTCTTTCGGCTGTTGCCGACGCGCTTGATTACTTTTCGCACTGTATCGGCGCTCACACCGTACTTTCTCGCGACGTAATAGACTTCCGATCGCTGTTTCCCCGCTACCCGGGACCGATCTGACTTTCCTCTCTTTCGCTTACTATCGGCCATCTCACAGCTCCTTGCGCGTTGCTGGCGCATTTCCGTGGCAATGTAGAGAAAGCCATAGTGGAACGCGCCGTCGTCTGTTTCCAGTGGGCCTTTGGGCCAATATGCCACAACAAAAAGTGCGGTGACCCGAAAGGGCCACGCGACATAACTCTGTTGACCTGATCAGGCTCGTCACCCGGGCGCGATGTCGGCAAGCCGCAGTTGCACACGCTCTTCACCTTGCCAGCGATCAACGGCTATGTGACCCGCCGCATGCAGGACGCGGCCACGATTGTCGAGCAGAGCCCGTCCAAGTGGTTGGCCCATGGCCCGGAATGCGATGGCATTGACGAATTTTCCATCGCCGGACCGCAATCGTGCCCGCACATGGCTCTCGCCGACAGGGTCCGCATACGCAAGGGTGTGGGCAGGAAGCGCGAGCAGCGGTTCCGGATTGCCGGCTCCATAGGGACCCGCCCGCGACAACATGTCGGCGAGCGAAAAATTGAAGCCTCCGGCCGACACCGCGCCGTCAATCGGCAACGCGATATCGCGGCGCGCAATGTCCACCGATGCAGCAAGCGTGTCCTCGAGAAAAGCGCGGAAGGCTCCAAGCGCATCTTTCTTCAGCGTAACGCCGGCAGCCATGGCGTGGCCGCCGCCTTTGACGAGCAGTCCCTCCTGAACGGCGCGGCGCACAGTACGGCCAAGGTCAACGCCGGCGATCGATCGCCCTGAACCCGTACCGATACCGCCGGGTTCAAGCGCAATCGCAAATGCGGGGCGCCCGTAGCGTTCCTTCAGACGCGCAGCCACCAATCCGACAACACCGGGGTGCCACCCTTCAGCCGCCGTTACGACAACGGCGCCTTTGTCTTCCAGACCCAGCGCGACAAGCGCTTCGGCTTCGGCTTGCGCCAGCGTCGTCTGTTCGATTTGCTGGCGCTCGCGATTGAGCCGATCGAGTTCGGCGGCGATACGTGCGGCTTCAGCAGGGTCCTCTTCCAACAGCAGCCGCACGCCAAGATCGGCGCGGCCAATGCGTCCGCCCGCATTGATGCGCGGGCCGAGCAGAAATCCCAAGTGCCAGGGCTCCGGCGGGCCTGCGAGGCGCGCCACATCCATGAGGGCGGTCGCTCCATGATGCTCGCGCCGCCTGAGGGCGATGAGTCCCTTGGCGACAAAGGCCCGATTGAGGCCGCGCAGGGGAACAACATCGGCAACTGTTCCCAACGCTACCAGATGAAGCAACGAAAGCAGATCGGGTTCGGGACGATCGCCGCTCCAGAAATTGCGCCGACGCAGCTCGCGCGTGACCGCGACAAGCGTGACGAACACAAGCCCCACCGCGGCGAGATGGCCAAGGCCAGACAAGTCGTCAGCCCGGTTCGGGTCCACGACGGCAACCGCGTCGGGAAGCTTTTCGTCGGCCTGGTGGTGATCGATAACGACGGTGTCCAGTCCGAGCCTGCGCGCTTCCGCGAGAGGCTCGAGGCTTGTCACGCCGCAATCGACTGTAACCAGCAACCTTACTCCGCGCTCAGCGAACGAACGGATCGCCTCGACGTTCGGCCCATAGCCTTCAAAGATGCGATCGGGGATGTGGACGATTGGATCCAGACCGCAGTGGCGGAGATAACGGCAGAACAAGGCCGCAGCGGTCGCACCGTCGACGTCATAATCTCCGAAAATGGCGATGCTTTCATTGCTGACCACGGCGCGGGCAATGCGCGCGCAGGCGGCCTGCATGTCCGTGAGGGTGTGCGGATCGGGCAGAAGGCGCTTGATCGTGGGGTCGAGAAAGCTCTCGACCTCATCGACCTCGACGTTGCGTCCGGCCAAAACACGGGCGAGCAATTCGTCGAGCCCGTGACGTTGCGCGATCGCCAGTGCAAGCGCGGAGCCGCGCGCGTCGAGCCGGTCGCGCCAGGCCCGCCCCGTCAGCGAGCGTTCGACTCCGAGGAAATGCCGGTCATCGTTCAGTTGTGCAGCGGGCAACGCCATTGCGTGTCAGTCGTATTATGGGCTGGGGCCAGCCCGCAAAGAATCGCTGGTCGGAAGTCCCATATAGTGGCGAAGGCCGCCCGACCGCACCAGCCTGGATCAACCGGCAATTTCGGCGTGAATGCGCAGCAATTCCGGTACGGTTTTTGGGTCGCGCCGGCCAAACCCGCACTCGGTGGCAATTGAAAATGCTTTTACATGCCGTTCGGCCGTTGCAAGCCGTCTTCGTGTACCGGCCACACCATCGGTGAAGTGAACCAGGCCAAGGCTCAGCTCGGTCTCCGGATTGAGCCTCAGACGCGCGAGCGGCCCAAAATAGCTGTCGTCATCGCGATCGCGCGGCACCGGCATGTGGATCAGTTGAACCCCGCGCCTGATGTCCGCGCAAAGGTGATTTGCGAGGTCAACCATATCGCCCATATCGGTCGGCTCAACGACGTGCCTGTGGTTGGAATCGCCGTAACAGAAGTGGAAAAGAAGCTCGATACCGGGCGGCACGCGGTCGGCAAGGTCCGTAAGAATGGCAGAAAACGACTTCATCATCTCGGCGCGCGTCTTCCCATAAGCATTTGGTTCACCTCGCTGCAGGCGGGCGAACACGGCCGAGGCCACGTCGAACTGGATCGCAATCTCGCTGTGCGGTAGGGCCGCGGCGATCTTATCGATTTCCCGTTTGAGCGCGTCGTTGTAGATCTGATCGAGCGGTGCATGCAGATCGTCTTTTAGAAAAAGCCAAATCACGGAATGCGCGGGGACAAGGTCGATCTGAAAACGGCAGCCCTCCGGCACGACGCCTTCGCGCTTGAGGGCGGCAAATTCCTCATACGAGGCCTCGGCGACATCCGCGTAGAATAAACTGTCAAACCTTACATCATCTGGGCTCTTCCCCGAACGCAGCCGATAGCGGATGCGCGCAGTGCCCGTCGCGTGCACGCGAAAAAGCTCGTCGGATTGTTCGAGCGCCGAATTTGCGGCAAATGCCGGCTCCAGCCAGGTAATCCAGTCGGACCGCACCCCTGTTTCGCCGTCCGGAATACGCTTGAGGCGCGAGCCGAGCACGCTGCTCACTGTCGTGAAGACCTCGCGCGCGTTACGAAGCGGCACGCTGCCGACGAGGTGGACGTGACGCATGACATTCAGTCGAGATGAAACTTGTCGAACTGGCGGTGTTCGGCCAGGACACGACGTACCGTGCCCGTCACCGAACGCATGACGACGGTCTCGGTTTCGATCACGTCCTTACCGAACTTGACGCCGCTCAGCATCGCCCCGGATGTGACGCCGGTCGCCGCGAACAGGCAGTCGCCTCGCACCATGTCCTCGATCTGATATTTTTTCTTCGGATCCCTGATGCCCATTTTCAAGGTGCGCTCGCGCAGCTCCTCGGTGTCGATGATCAACCGCGTCTGCATCTGGCCGCCGATGCAGCGCAAAGCCGACGCCGCCAGCACGCCTTCCGGCGCGCCGCCAATGCCCAGATAGATATCAATACCGGTCTTGGAGTCCGCGCAGTGAATGACGCCGGCGACGTCGCCGTCGCTGATCAGGCTGACCGCGGCACCCGTTTTCCGAACGGCAGCAATGATATCGGCGTGACGCGGGCGGTCGAGCAGGATCGCGGTGATTTCCGACGGCTTCACACCCTTGGCTTTTGCCAGCGAAAGAATGTTTTCGGTCGGCGGCGCGTCGAGGTCGATCGTCCCCTTGGGATAGCCGGGACCGATCGCGATCTTGTCCATGTAACAGTCGGGCGCATGCAGCAGGGTCCCGGCGTCCGCCATTGCCAGTGTCGCGATGGCACCGGGCATGTTCTTGGCGCAAAGCGTCGTGCCCTCAAGTGGATCGACCGCGATGTCGACCTTCGGTCCGGCTTTGGTGCCGACCCTTTCTCCGATGAAGAGCATCGGAGCCTCATCCATCTCGCCCTCGCCGATAACGACGGTGCCGTCGATGGGAAGCTTGTTGAGCTCGCGCCGCATGGCATCGACGGCCGCCTGATCTGAGGCCTTGTCCTTGCCGTGTCCGCGCAAGCGTGCCGAAGAGACCGCCGCGCGCTCGGTCACGCGCACGATCTCGAGGCTGAGAATGCGTTCCAGCAGCAATTCCGGCTGGACGGTGATACTCGGCATATGACGGTCCCCTCACAAACGCTTGGGCGCGCTCAGTTCTTTTCAATCCTGATGACCTGCGGACGGCCTGAGATCACCCTATCGCGGCCCACCGCCGCAAGTGCTTTGCGCACAGCGTCCTCCGTCGTTGCATATGTAATGAGGATAACGGGGACGGAACCCGCTTTGGTGTCGCGCCCCAGGTGCGCCGCATCGTGGCGCTGCACAATCGATTCCAGCGAAATCTCCTGTTCTGCGAGGCGTGTAGCAATGGTTGCCGCGGTTCCAGGCTTATCGCGCGCAACAAGCCGGATGTAGTAGCCGCCTTCGTGCCGCTGCATTGGAGCTTTTTGCACGGTGGCAAGGCGGCCTGTGGGCCGCCCGAACGGCGCGGTACGGACCCCCCGTGCGATATCGCCGATGTCGGAAAGCACCGCCGATGCGGTCGCCGCCCCGCCTGCGCCCGGCCCGACCAAAGTCAGCGGATTGATGTCGGCAGCATTGATCGTGACCGCATTGGTCACGCCCATCACCTGCGCAATCGCGGAGTCTTTGCGCACCATTGTGGGATGCACGCGCTGCTCGATACCCTTTGGCGTCCTGACGGCCACGCCCAACAGTTTGACCCGATAGCCGAGCTCGTCAGCTGCCGAAAGATCGGCCGGCGTTATCGAGGAAATGCCTTCCACGTAAATCGCGCCCTGGTCGACTTTGGTACCGAACGCAAGGCTTGCAAGGATGGCGAGCTTCTGCGCGGTGTCGTGGCCCTCGATATCGAAGCCCGGGTCGGCCTCGGCATAGCCAAGGCGCTGGGCGTCCTTGAGGCATTCCGCAAAGGGCATCTTGTCCTGCTCCATCCGTGTCAGGATGTAGTTGCAGGTGCCGTTCAGAATACCATAGATGCGCTCGAACGAATTGCCGGCCATTCCTTCGCGCAGCGTTTTGACAATCGGAATGGCTCCGCCGACCGCCGCTTCGAAATTGAGCGCGATGTGATTGTGCTCCGCAAGGCCCGCGAGCTTGACGCCGTGCCGTGCCAGCAAGGCCTTGTTGGCCGTCACGACCGATTTTCCGGACGTTAAAGCCGCTTCAACCGCGCTTTTGGCCGGCTCCCCTGCGCCGCCGATCAGTTCGACGAAAACGTCAATATTTGGATCGCGCGCGAGCGAAGAAGGCTCGGCAAACCAATTCATTTTCCTGAGATCGACGCCGCGATCCTTGTTGCGCGATCGCGCGCAGACCGCGACAACGTCGATAGGGCGCCCGCAGCGCGTCGCCAGCGCGTCGCGCTGGCGTGCGATCTGCGCAAGCAACGCGGTGCCGACCGTGCCCAACCCGGCGACGCCCACTTTCAGCGGTGGTGCCATGAACCTGCGCGCCCGTTGTTAGCGCCGCGTCGCGAGCGGGACGACGTTGTGCAGTTGCTCGGGCGCGTTGTCGAGAAAACGGCGCACGTTGCGGGCCGCCTGGCGGATACGCTGCTCGTTTTCGACGAGCGCAATGCGGACATAGCCTTCGCCGTATTCTCCGAAGCCGATGCCGGGCGATACCGCAATATCGGCCTTCTCGACCAGCAGCTTGGAAAACTCCACGCTCCCAAGCGTGCTGAAAGGCTCCGGTATCGGAGCCCACGCAAACATCGACGCACGCGGTGACGGCACATGCCAGCCTGCACGCCCGAAGCTTTCCACCAGAACATCGCGACGGCGCTTGTAGGTCGCCCGCATCTCTTTGACGCAGTCATCCGGGCCGTTGAGCGCGGCGGTTGCCGCCACTTGCACGGGCGTGAATGCACCGTAGTCGAGATAGGATTTCACGCGGCCCAGCGCCGCGATCACGCGCTCATTGCCGACAGCAAAGCCGATGCGCCAGCCCGGCATCGAGAACGTCTTCGACATTGAGGTAAACTCGACCGCAACGTCATTTGCGCCCGGCACCTGCAACAGCGACGGCGGCGGATTGTTGTCGAAATAGACCTCAGCGTAAGCGAGATCCGACAGCACCAGAATTTCATGTTTCTTCGCAAACGCGACAAGGTCCTTGTAGAAATCGAGCGTTGCCACATAAGCGGTCGGATTTGCCGGATAGCAGACCACGACCGCAGTCGGCTTCGGGATCGAATGCTCGATCGCGCGCTCGAGCGTTTGAAAGAAGTTCGGCGTCGGCTCTGAGGGAACCGAGCGAATTGCGCCTCCCGCCATCAGGAAGCCGAATGCGTGGATGGGATAGCTCGGGTTCGGCACCAGCACGACGTCGCCCGGCGCCGTAATTGCCTGGGCCACGTTGGCGAAGCCTTCCTTGGAGCCGAGTGTGGTGACGACCTGCGTGTCAGGATTGAGTTTCACGCCGAAGCGGCGGTCGTAATAGGCAGCCTGCGCACGACGCAATCCTGCAATACCGCGCGAAGACGAGTAGCGGTCGGTGCGCGGCTTGCCCAGCGTGTCCTTGAGCTTTTCGATGACGTGCGCAGGCGCCGGCAAATCCGGATTGCCCATGCCGAGATCGATGATGTCCGCGCCCGCGTTGCGGGCCTTCGCCTTTGCCTTGTTCACCTCTTCGAACACGTACGGCGGCAAACGGCGAATGCGGTAAAAGTCTTGCATCGGCTCAAAACCTCAAAGGACGGCTGCCCTCGCCAGCCGCCGCGTATGACCCCGGCTGGCTTTTATCACGGGTTCGCCTTGGCGCCATCGGTTTGGCTGTTTTGTGCGTCTTTCGGCGGTTTTTTTGCTGTCGGGACGCCTTTTTTACCGGCTGGCGGGCGGCCCTCCTGGCGATCACGGACGTTGATCAGCTCCTTTTCGACCCTGACCTGCTCTTCCTCTGTCATGGGTGACGACGCGCGATCGGGCGGCATATCGTGCACGGCCGGATATTCGTAAGGAGTTTCCGGACGCGCCGGAGCGCCGGCAGGCAGACCCAGTTCACCAGGCAATCGGTCAATGATCGGCCCGGGCGCGCACCCCGTCAGCGCAATAGCGAGGCCCAACGCCAACCATATGAGGGGTTTGACCGACACGCACATTGCTCCACGCACCGTATGAGCGGGCGAAATCAATGCAGACTCAAGGAATTATATCACCGTGCCGTTAACGGGCTAATATGGCCGCAGCAAGGTCACCCGTTGCTAACTGCTCGGCTGAAGGCCCGCGAAACCATGCCCGCAAACGTGCCTTGCGATGGAACGCGGCACGGGCCAACTGTCTTGGCAGAGGGGAGCGGCAAAGGATGGATAAGCCCACCACTGAGCCCGCCAAGATCGGCGATGTCGATATCGAGGCACTGTCGCGCAATATTGCCCGCCTGATCGAGGCAGGCGGCAAGGCGCTCGCGGCCTACCTGAAACCCCGCGAAGAAGGAAAAATACGAAGCGACGGCGCTGAAGGCCTGACCGACGCGATCAAATCGGTCGGCCGCGTCGCCGAATACTGGATGTCTGACCCTCAGCGCGCACTCGAACTTCAGACCAGCCTTGGCCGCGCCTATCTCGATCTCTGGGCCGGCGCCGTGAAACGTATGGCGGGCGAGCGGACAGAACCGGTCGTCGCGCCCGATTCAAAAGACAAGCGTTTCTCCCACCCGGAATGGTCGCAGAACCAGTTCTTCGATTTCCTGAAACAGGCCTATCTCCTGACCACGCAGTGGGCCGACAGACTGGTGAAAGACGCCGCCGGAGTCGACGAGCACACGCGAAAGAAGGCCGAGTTCTACGTCAAGCAATTTGCCAATGCGATTTCGCCGTCAAATTTCGTGCTCACCAATCCCGAATTGCTGCGCGAGACGCTCTCTTCAAACGCCGAAAATCTCGTGCGTGGGATGCACATGCTTTCGGAGGACATCAAGGCCGGTCAGGGCATCCTCAAAATCCGCCAATCCGATCATTCCATGTTCGACGTCGGCAAAAATCTCGCGACGACGCCCGGCAAGGTGGTGTTCCAGAACGAGTTGATGCAACTCATTCAATATGAAGCGACGACCAGGAATACGCTGAAACTTCCGCTGCTGATCGTGCCGCCCTGGATCAACAAGTTCTATATTCTCGACCTCGCGCCCGAAAAATCCTTCATCAAATGGTGCGTCGATCAGGGCGTCACGGTGTTCGTGATTTCATGGGTCAATCCGGACGCCAGGCTCGCGAAAAAAAATTTCGAGGAATACATGCGCGAGGGCGTGCTCACAGCCCTCGACGCGGTTGAAGCGATCACCGGCGAGAAACAGGCTCATGCTATCGGCTATTGCGTCGGCGGGACCCTGCTCGCCATCACCCTCGCCTATCTCGCCGCAAAAAAGCGGAACCGTGTCAAATCGGCGACGTTGTTTACCGCGCAGGTCGATTTCACCCACGCCGGCGATCTCATGGTGTTCGTAGATGAGGAGCGTATCAAACAACTTGAGACGCACATGAAGGAGCAAGGCTACCTGGAGGCCTCGCGCATGGCCAACACCTTCAATATGCTGCGCTCAAACGACCTGGTCTGGCCCTACATCGTCAACAATTACATGCGCGGCAAGAAGCCCTTGCCCTTCGACATTCTCTACTGGAATTCCGACGCCACCCGCATGCCCGCGGCCAATCATTCCTTCTATTTGCGCAACTGCTATCTCGACAACAAGCTCACCAAGGGCGAGATGGAAATTGCGCACACCCGGCTCGATCTGCGCAAGGTAAAAGTGCCAGTCTACAATCTCGCGACACGCGAAGATCACATCGCGCCGGCCAGATCGGTGCTTTACGGCTCACAATACTTCGGCGGCCCGGTCAAATTTGTGCTCGCCGGCTCAGGCCACATCGCCGGCGTGGTCAATCCGCCCGGCAAACCGAAATATCAGTACTGGACAGGCGACAAGCCGAACGGCGAGAGCGTGGAACGCTGGATGAAAACGGCCACGGAGCATCCTGGTTCCTGGTGGCCCGACTGGCTCGATTGGCTTAAGGCGCAGGGTGCGAAAACAGTAACTGCCCGCAAGATCGGCAGCCGCAAATTCAAGCCGATCGAGGATGCGCCCGGGTCCTACGTCAAGGTGAAAAGCTGGACCTGACCGACGCTAGAGCATGATCCGGAAAAGTGGATACCGGTTTTCCGAAAAGATCATGCTCAATCAAAGATCTAAAGCGCGATGGCGATTCAATCTAATCCCATCGCGCTTTAGGACGCCAACTTTACCGGCACCTTCAGGTAGTGCACGCCGTTGGCCTCGGCCGGCGGAAACTTGCCGGCGCGAATATTGACCTGGATCGAGGGCAGCAGCAGCAATGGCGTTGCAAGCGTGGCATCGCGCGCTTCGCGCATTTTGACAAATTCATCTTCCGACACACCCTCGCGCACATGGACGTTGCGAGCCTTTTCCTCGCCGACCGTCGTCTCCCAGGCATATCGATCGCGGCCCGGCGCCTTGTAGTCGTGGCACATGAACAGGCGTGTTTCTTTCGGCAATGACAGGATCCGCTGGATCGAGCGATAGAGCTCACGCGCGTTACCGCCGGGAAAATCGGCACGCGCCGTGCCGTAGTCGGGCATGAACATGGTATCGCCGACGAAGACCGCATCGCCGATCCTGTAGGAGACACAAGCCGGGGTATGGCCGGGCGTGTAGATCACTTCGGCGTCGATAGTGCCCACCTTGAAACGCTCGCCGTCCTTGAAGAGATGATCGAATTCCGAGCCGTCGCCCGATACATCCGCAGCATTGAAGATCGGCCGGAAGATTTTCTGCACATCCTTGATATGTTCACCAATGGCAACCGGTGCGCCGGTTTTCAGCTTGATATAGGGCGCGCCGGACAAGTGGTCGGCGTGTGCGTGCGTTTCCAAGACCTGCTCGATTTTGACGCCGAGATTTTTTGCTTCGGCGAGGATGGCGTCGGCTGACTCCACGGTTGCCTCGCCGCTCCGATGATCGAAATCCAGAACGGGGTCGATCACTGCACCTGTTTTTGTCGCGGGATCCCACACGAGATAACTGACGGTATTCGTCGGCTCGTCGAAAAATCCCCGAACCTCAGGTTTTGCCGTGGCGGTCATGACTCACTCCTCTTTCGTTCAGCCTGACACTTGACTTATATATTAGGAATCACTAATTTAGCAACAGCTGATTAATGGAGCGCGCCGTGCCTCTACAAACCCTCGGTCGATCAAAAGCCGCCGCCGATATTGGCATTGCTGAACTTGAGCGCAAGGCAGGTGAAGCCGCAGGCCTGCTCAAGCTGCTGGCAAACGAAAACCGCCTGCTGGTTCTGTGCCGCCTGGTTATCGCGGGGGAAATGTCGGTCGGCGATCTCGCGAAGGCCGTCGACCTGAGCCAGTCGGCACTCTCCCAGCATCTGGGCAGGATGCGTGAAGACGGCCTGGTGGCAACGCGGCGCGAAGCGCAGACGGTCTTCTACCGCATCGCCGACCCTGACGCGGCACGCGTGCTCGCATTGCTCAAGGACATCTACTGCCCTTGAAGAAGGGCCAACTAAAGCAAAAAGGAGAACGAACGTGGCAGAACTGCAGACAATTTCTCCGGAACGCGCCGCCGAACTGGTGCGAAGAGGCGCCGTCCTCATCGATGTCCGCGAGGCGGACGAACATGTGCGCGAGCGCATCCCCGGCGCGCGGCATCATGCGCTAAGCCGGCTGGATGCCGAAAGTCCCGCGCGCGCTGGCGACGAAATACTCGTGTTTCATTGCCGGTCGGGTGCGCGCACGCGCGGACACGCCGCACGTCTTTCTGCGTCGGTAAACTGCGAGGCATATATTCTCGACGGCGGCCTCAATGCATGGAAAAGGGCCGGCCTGCCCGTTACGCTGGACCGTCGCCAACCGATCGACATCATACGGCAGGTGCAAATTGCTGCCGGTTCGCTGGTATTGGTCGGCATAGTGCTCGGGACGTTCCTGGCGCCGGGCTTTTATGCGTTGTCGGCCTTCGTCGGCGCGGGCTTGGTGTTTGCCGGCGTCAGCGGCTTCTGTGGAATGGCGCACGTACTGGCGCTGATGCCCTGGAACCGCCGGACCGCGCGCGCGATTCAATAATGCTGCATGACCTGCTTGCCATTGCCTCAGGAAGCATAGTCGGTTTTGTCCTCGGCCTTGTAGGGGGCGGCGGCTCGATTCTGGCCGTGCCGCTGCTGGTCTACGTCGTCGGCGTACCCTCCCCGCATATCGCAATCGGCACAAGCGCGATCGCAGTCGCCCTCAGCGCCGCCGCGAATCTCGCCGGCCATGCTCGTGCCCGGACGGTGAAATGGCCGTGCGCGATTACGTTCGCCATCGCAGGCATGATTGGCGCCGCAGGCGGTGCGCAACTTGGCAAAATGGTCGACGGGAAACATCTTTTGACCCTGTTCGGCGGACTGATGATCGTCGTTGGCATATTGATGCTGAAGCCGCGCAAGACCGCTGGTAATCCAGACGTCAAACTCACGCGAGAAAGCATGCCGCGACTGCTGCCGGTGCTGATCGGCCTTGGGCTTGTGGTTGGCGCGATGTCCGGGTTTTTCGGCATCGGCGGCGGCTTCCTGATTGTGCCTGGATTGATTGGGGCTACGGCGATGCCGTTGATCAACGCGATCGGTTCATCGCTCGTATCAGTGACCGTCTTTGGTCTGACGACGGCGGCGAGCTATGCATGGTCCGGCCTTGTTGATTGGACCCTTGCCGGTCTCTTCGTTCTCGGCGGTGTATTCGGCGGCTTGCTCGGAATCCAGCTCGCGAAACGTCTTTCGGCGCACAAGAATATGCTTGCCCGTATATTCTCCAGTGTCGTCATTGCCGTTGGAATTTATGTCGCTGTGCTGTCACTGACAGGTTCTTGAGCCCGATACCCGCGACAATGACGACCACATCCTCTATGCTCACGCTCGTTCAGACCATAACGGGGTGTGGCAATGACCAGGGAATTGATGTGGCTGACGCTGACGCTAATCCTGACCGGCCTGATGTGGGTGCCATATATCCTCGACCGCGCCATGGTGCGCGGGCTGATGGGCTGCATGGCCAATCCTTCGCGGCACGACAAGCCGCAATCAGCGTGGGCGCAGCGACTTTATTTTGCGCACACCAATGCGGTTGAGAACCTCATTATATTCGCGCCCCTGGTGCTCATTCTTGACGCGCAAGGCTACTCGACCGGGTACACCGTTCTTGCCTGCGCCGTGTATTTCTGGGCGAGGCTGGCGCACGTCATCGTTTACACGATGGGCATACCGGTTGTCCGCACGCTTGCTTTCGCCGTCGGATTTCTTGCGCAGGTCACGCTCGTATTCGCGGTGTTCGGAAAACTTTAGTTCGCGGGACCGGCACGTTCGGCGATGCCGCGCATATCCAGGCCGCGCGGCAGCAGTCCGAAAACCGATGCCCCCTCGCCGTCAAGCCGCGACGCGCAAAATGCATCCGACACGTTGGCAGGCGCGTGCCTGATCAGCAGCGAGCCCTGAAGGGCAAGAATGAGATCGCGCACCAGCGCGCGTGCCTGTGACTCGTCGGCGTGGTCGCGGGCCGCGAGCCGCTTCTCGATGCGTTCAACAACTGCCTTGATCCGCGTATCCCCGGCTTCACCCAGTTCGCGGCGCAAAACCTCGATCGCACCGGGCGTCCGCTCGAGCGCCCGCAGCACATCGAGACACATGACGTTGCCGGAGCCTTCCCAGATCGAGTTGACCGGCGCCTCGCGATAGAGGCGCGGCATAATGCTCTCCTCGATGTAGCCCGAGCCGCCGAGCACCTCCATGGCTTCGTAGGTCAGGAACGGCGTCCGCTTGCAGATCCAGAATTTGGCCGCCGGAGTGATGACGCGCCGGATCACCTGTGCCGCCTCGTGATTTTCGTCATAGGCACGCGCAAGCCACATCGTCAGTACAGTGGCCGCTTCCGATTCAAGCGCAAGATCGGCAAGCACGTTCGTCATCAGCGGCTGGTCAACGAGCTTTTTCTGGAACGCGATGCGGTACCGCGCATGGTGGATCGCCTGGGCAACCGCCTGCCGCATCAGGCTGGAGGAGCCGATGCAGCAATCCAGCCGCGTGTAGTTGCCCATCTCGATGATGGTCGGAATCCCGCGTCCCTCTTCTCCGACGAGCTGCGCGTAGGCGCCGTGAAACTCGACCTCGCTCGACGCGTTCGAACGGTTGCCGAGTTTGTCCTTGAGCCGAAGTATCAGGATGGCGTTGCGCGCGCCGTCCGGCGTCCACCGTGGCATCAAAAAGCAGCTCAAGCCGTTCGGCGCCTGAGCCAGCACGAGGAACGCGTCACACATCGGCGCTGACATGAACCATTTGTGGCCGTAAAGACGGAAACTGCCGTCGGCGGACGGCTGCGCACGCGTCGTATTGGTGCGCAGGTCCGAACCGCCCTGATTCTCGGTCATACCCATGCCGACCAGAACCGACGTCTTCAGGCGCGCCGGCCGGAAACGGCGGTCGTATTCGCGCGAATAGATACGGGGCAGCCATTCGTCCGCGATCTGCGGCGCATGCAGCAAGGTCGGGACGGAGCCGTAGGTCATCGCGACCGGGCAGTACACGCCGCTTTCGATCTGTCCCAGCATGTAAGTTCCGGCGGCGCGTGCCACGTGCGCGCCCGGTTTCGGATTTGCCCAGGGACTCGAGTGAAGCCCGGCCGCGAGAGCAATTTCGAGCAGCGCATGCCAGGCCGGGTGAAAATCGACTTCGTCAAGCCGGTGACCGTAACGGTCGAGCGCACGAAGTTGCGGAGGAAACCTGTTGGCATCGAAACCGAGCTGCACGGTTTCAGGTTTGCCGAGCTTCGTACCGAGCTCGGTCAGGTCGCGCTCGGCCCAGCCTGCGCCTTCGCGGTGCACCGCCTCGCGCAATACGACGTCGCTCGCGAACAGATTGTACGGCTCAAGCGGCGGCGGCTGGTTCTGAACCTCGAACATCGGCCTCCCTCATCATTCCGGGGCGCTCTATGCGCGTGAGCCCGGAATCCAGAAGCGGAATTCTGAAAGTGTATCTGGATTCCGGGCCTTTGCCCGCCAAAGGTTTAGAGGTTGTTGACCGCCGCTTGAGGCTTCGGCCCGCCGGCGGGTCCGGCCCCATCGGGCCGCCCCGGAATGACGCGTCAGGGAAACAACGCGACCTGCTCCAACCCCATCGTCTCGGGCCAGCCCATGATCAAATTCATGTTCTGGATCGCCTGCCCGGAGGCACCTTTGACCAGATTGTCGAGCGCAGACACGACGATTGCGCGCCCCGGGACGCGGTCTTTTGCCACCCCGATGAAAGTCATATTCGAGCCCCGCACGTGCCGTGTCTGGGGCGTTTCCCCGAACGGCAAGACATGCACGAATGGCTCCTTTATGTAGAACTTTAAAAGTATCGCATGAAGATCCTCGGCGCTGCGGCCCCGCCGCCCCCGGACATAGATCGTCGACAGGATGCCCCGGTTCATCGGCACCAAATGCGGCGTGAAGGTAATGATCACCTCGCGCTCGGCGGCGAGCGAGAATTCCTGGTCAAGCTCGGCCATGTGCCGGTGATGGCCAACGCCGTAAGCGTGAAAGCCCTCCGAAACTTCGGAAAAGAGCATGGCCTCCCTGGCAGCGCGCCCGGCCCCGGTCATGCCGGACTTGGCATCGACAACAATTTCGTCGAGCTCGATCGCCTTGTTCTTGATGAGCGGCACGAGCGGCAGCTGCGCGCATGTCGTGTAGCACCCCGGATTGGCGACCAGCCGCGCCTGCCTGATCTCGCGCCGGTGAATTTCGGTCAGACCGTAAACGGCCTCCTTCTGCAGCTCCGGCGCGTGATGCTCGTGGCCGTACCATTTCGCATAAGCGGCAGTATCCGAGAGACGAAAGTCCGCCGACAGATCGACAACCTTGGTCGCCGGCGACTTCGCCATCAGATCCTTAACGACTTTTTGCGTCGTCGCGTGCGGCAAGGCGCAAAAAGCGACGTCCAGTGCGGCATCCCGCCAGTCGATGCCATCAATCGCCACAAGCCGCGGCAGCGAAAAAGGCGAAAACTGCGGAAACACGTCTCGCATCGCCTTGCCGGCGCTGCGCTCGGCGGTCAGCAACACGATCTCGGCACGCGGATGGCGCAGCAGCACGCGTACCAGCTCGCCCCCCGTGTAACCTGAGGCCCCCAGCACACCGATCTTCGCTTTTGCAGCCATGAATCGATCCTTATCCAGAAGTCTTAAAGAACTACCGGAAGAAGGCCAACAGCACGGTTTGTCTTGGGGAAACGTGCCGCGGCCTCAAATCCGGCGGCACGGGTGACGATCGCTCTACGCCCGTGCCTGGGGGGCACGGCGGCGGCGCGGCTCATTCTTTGCCAAAAGCATCGTCATGGGCGCGGCATATAGGCCGCAGGACCTGATCCGTCAACTGCGCGCCCGCGCAACGGCAAAGGCTGCTCTTTCAGCATGGCCTTGATGACGACCTCGCGCGCGAAAGCAGGCTCAATGCCGTAAGACGCGATCATGTCCTGGCAGTCGGCGACGATCGCGTCAGCGTCCTGCATGATCTTCAATCGCTTGAAGTGATCGTCGTGGTGCAGCCCCATGCTGGCGCCGACAATGTCGAGGATGTTGATGATGCGGAACGGCCAGTCGCGCTCGTGCGCACAGAGTTCGCGATGGTCGACATGATAGATCGCAACCAGCGCATCGATGCCGGCAGCGGCGGCCGCCTCAAGCTCGGCGAGTTGAAGACCGCGTTTGTAGTCCGGCAAAGCATTCAACGAATTGCTCATCAGGCCGACCGCCGGCTGATGCAGGTCGATGATCTCGATTCCGGGCACCATCCGCAGAAGCTCGGTGCCCGCCTCCACCACGCCTTTGACCCCCGGATGCTTGTGCAGCGCGATCCGCACCCGAACCGGATTTTTCAACATTGGCCGAAGGTCTTCGAACCTGGTCTTCAAAAACAGCATGAAAGGCGTCATCTCGAACGGCCGCGATCCTCTGACCTTTTCGATGGTTGGGATGGTCGTTTCAGTGAATTGGACATGGCAACTGGCACACCAGGAAATGACCCCAGCTTTGCCCTCCGCCAACTTGTCGAGCGAATTCGTGGCAACGCGGCCTGAGACCTCGGTGTCGCCCGTGCGCAGCTGAATGACCCCGCAGCAGTGCGTCGGTCCGCCCATGACACGATAGGTCACGCCGAGCGCGTCCATGATGTCGAGCGCCGTCAGCGCCATGTGCGGCGTCTTCAGCACATTGCAGCCGGTGTAAAACACAAAGTCCGGGCGCTCACCCGGCTTGGCGGTCGAGCCGTTCTCGAGGCGCTCGTTCACATACTGGCCCAGCCGTGACAGTTCGCTTTCGCTGAGTTGCATGCGGGCGAGAACGTTCACCCCGTCGGCGACCAGCCGGAAATTCTCAACGCCTTGCCTGCGCCGGTTGCGCAATTCGGCGGAATGCTTCGCGAGCGCGACACGCGCCATTGCCAGCAGGAAGCGCGGATTGACGGCTTCGTCGCAGGCCGCAATGCAATCGCCTGTCAGCGCGCAGCCTTTCGCCCACGCTTTTGATGCCTCCGGCCCCTCACCCGTCCGGACAATTTCGAGCACACCGGAGATCACACTTTCGGGCGCAGCGTCACCCACACCGGCCGGCTGCGCCATCGGGCAGATCTCGACGCATTTACCGCAGCGCGTGCAGGCCTCCAGCATCGCCGCGGTGCGCGCCGCCAGAGCCTGCTCGAATGCCGTCTCAGCCATGGAACAATCCTGGCGCAAAGCAGCAGCTTAGCGTGCGCCTCGCTGCAAACAAGAAGGTGATAGCCCCCGCACCATCACCCTGTCAGCGGATGCCATGTCGTAAAGCTTCTTGCGCGTCTCGACAGCCTGCAGCCTGTCCGCTGGCGCGATCGAGTTATCCGATCGCGCGGCTAACCCCGTCTCGGCCGCATTATTTCCGTGCACGGCCGGGAAAGCCGGGACCCATATAGGCGGCGCCTGTGCAGTTGGCTAAACTTGTTGCGTTCAAGCCCCGCGCCGTTTTGGCCGGGCAAGCAAAGCCGGCAGCGACCGGCTCTCACGCGGGAGGTACATAATGCGTCGTTTGACTATGTTGGCGGGCGCTCTCGGCGCCGCGCTGCTTTTAAGCTCGGGCGCTTTCGCACAGGTGCCAGCCGACCCGAACAATCCAAATGAAAACGTGCCGGAGAAGTACAACTACACACCTTACGGCGAGACTATAAAGCTTGCCGATGCCAAGAAGGTCGCCGAGGCCGCGCTGGCCGAGGCAACCAAGCGTGGCTGGCCGATGTGCATTGCCATTGTCGGTCCCTCGGGCGATCTCGTTTATTTCGAAAAGATGGATGACTGCCAGTACGCATCTATCGAAATTTCCCAAAACAAGGCAAAGGCGGCCGCGGTTTACCGTCGTCCGACCGTGGTGTTCGAGCGCCTGATCGCCAAAGGCCAGTACTTCGCTTATCTCCCGACGCTCGGTGCAGGATTTATCGGCTCGCGTGGCGGCAATCCACTCGTCGCAGGTGGCAAGATCGTTGGAGCGATCGGCGTAAGTGGCGGCACGGGCTCACAAGACGACACCATTTCCCAGGCCGGCGTTGCTGCGCTGAAGTAAAGCTCGAGTGGCGTGGCTGCATTGCCGGCCACGCCACTTCAACGGCCTCGCGTTTGCACTTGATTGCAGATGCACGCACGGTGCCGCGTTCTGGATTCCGGGCCTTCGCCCGCCGAAGGTTTAGAGGCTTACGCTCGCCGCTTGAAGCTTCGGCCCGCAGGCGGGTTCGCTCGCCATAAGCGCGTTTACGCGCGTCTTCGACGCGCTATGGCTCGCGCCCCGGAATGACCGGAAAGACAGTTCACCCGGGCAGGCCCGTCTTCCTGTCCCCTCCGTACGAGAGGGGTTCCCCTCCGGATACGAGGGGATGGCGCGCCAAGAGGCGCTGCGTTTAGTCCGTAATGTTCGCATCCCTCGCGAGGATGCGGAAGCGCCTCCCGGCGCGCCACCCGAACATCGTTCAATGTCCGGGCTCATTTGCGGGCGTCTTGGTCCGGTCGTCGCATGGACAGACATGGGAGGTGCTGCGCCGGGCCGCGCTTTCCGTTTTCGCGCCCTTGGCTTGCCGGTCCTTCCTGCCGCCCGCCGGCCCCCTTGTGGGTAGCCATTGAACGTCAGGCGCTTCCAACAGGCTGCGGGCGGTACTCTGCGTCAGTGCGATCCCGGGGATCACCACATCCAGAAAACGGCTTTCGAGATGACATCGCCGATCGTGAGCAATGTCGCCGCCCACACAAAGGCCGACGTAAAATTTGCAATCTGGAAATGCCAGAACGGCATTTCGAAAATTCCCGCGATCAGCGGCACGATCGCGCGCAGCGGGCCAAAAAACCGGCCAATGAAAATTCCCGGAATGCCCCAATGCTTCACGAAACTCTCGCCACGCGGGATGAGATCCGGGTGACGCGACAGCGGCCACATATGCGCAACCCGATATTCGAGTTTGAGGCCGATCCAGTAGGAGACCCAGTCACCCATGGCCGCGCCGAGCGACGCCGCAACCCAGATCGGCCAGAACTTGATGCCGCTCGAGCCGATCAGCGCACCGATGGCAACGAGCGCACCCCATGCCGGCAGAAGAAGCGAGATGAACGCCAGCGATTCCCCGAACGCGAGTGCGAATACGACCGGGACCGCCCATGCCTGGTTCTGGCGGACAAAATCAACGGTCTGCTGGACAACAGTCTGAAAATCCATGGAAGGGTCGCCGGGCGGTCGCTCGTGTCTAGCCCGCCTGCGCCCGCCGCGCCAGACTGGCTAGATTGGCAGTTCTGGCTCATTTTCCGGAAAGAGATGACCAATCACGACAAGCGCTACGATCAACAACGGCACGGCCAAAAACGCTCCGACCGGTCCCCATAACCAAGTCCAGAATACCAGTGACAGAAACACCGTAAGCGGGTTCAGCGTCAAACGCTTGCCCATGATGCTTGGCGTTATGAAGTGTCCTTCGAGAGTCGCCAGGACCAGGAATATCAGCGGAGCCACGATTGCGTGTGCAAGCGTCGGGAAAGTCACGAGGCCGACCATCAACAATGCAGCCTCCATCATCAGCGCCCCGATATACGGAATGAAATTAAGAATGAATGCGAGCACAGCCCAGGCAACCGGGTCCGGCAGTCCTGTCGCCCAGGCAGCGAACCCGCCGCAGAAACCGATACCAATGTTGATGAGCGCCACAATGCTCAGGTAGCCCGTCAGATTGTGCTCGATGTCGTTCATGATCTTGATCACCCGCAAACGCGCCTCACGCTCATCAAAAAAGGCGATCAATACGCGGCGCAGCTGCGAGCGTCCGAGCAGCATGAAAAACAGCGTGCCGAAAAAAATAAGGGTCTGGCCAATTGCCGGCGTGACAACAAGGAGCGCCGGCTGAACGAATGCCGCGATATCGACGCCCAAGCCGCCCCTCTTATCGGTCGGAAGAAGGGTGTCGCGCAGATCCTGCAGAACAGACAGCGGCCGGTCGAACACGCGCAATTTTTCCTGAATGGTGCGTCCGATATCCGGCGCCTTGCCGATCCAATCCACGACCGGAGCGGCCAAAAGAACGATGACGCCGTAACACACCAAAATGACGAGCAACCATAAAACAATGGCGGTGATCAACGATGGAACATGATAGCGTTCCGCACGTGCGGACAGCGGCCCGAGCATCATTGTGACAACGAACGCCGATACCACCGGCAACAGCACCGGCCGCGCCAGGCTCAAAGCGACAACAAACAGGATGACGAACATCCCGATGGTCGCCGATTGCGCCGCGGTCCGCCAAATCTGCGCGACTTCAGTTACAGGTTTGGGATCACTGACCGAAAGCGCGAATCGCGCATCCCGGCTTATAATTGCGTCACGGCGCTGCCCCGCCTTGGTCCTGCCTGCTTCCATGGCCTTGATAACGGGCGAAGTTCCGTTTGGTTGCTCCCCCCGGGCCGTTGCGGCCGGACACCGCCGCCGGCCCGCTTTTAAACCTTCCCTTAAGGGGCACGGCGCAGGTTGAGCCGGTCAGATTTGCGCCGCCGTGGCATAGTGGGTAGCAACCGATTCGCGCGACAATATCTGAAGGGTTCGATGGCCAAGACAGCGACAAAGAAAAAGCCCGCGAAACAGCCGGATCTTTTTGATCAGCCGCGGACCGCCAAGTCGTCGGCACGCAAGGCGCCGAAGGCGTCCGCCCGGGGCAAGACGAGCGCGAGGTCAAAGGCGTCGGCGCGCGGCTCGGGTGCGGAAGCCGGTTATACCGCCAAGCACATCGAGGTGCTGGAAGGGCTCGAGCCGGTCCGCCGCCGGCCGGGCATGTACATCGGCGGCACCGACGAGAAAGCGCTGCATCATTTATTTGCCGAAGTCATCGACAACGCCATGGACGAGGCGCTCGCCGGCCATGCCGATTGGATTGAAGTCGAGATGGAGGCCAACGGCTTCGTCAGCGTTACGGATAACGGGCGCGGAATCCCGGTCGACCCGCATCCGAAATTCAAGAGCAAGTCGGCGCTCGAAGTGATCATGTGTACGTTGCACGCGGGCGGCAAATTCGACTCGAAGGTCTATGAGACGTCGGGCGGT
This sequence comes from Pseudolabrys sp., assembly GCA_035701845.1. GTDB lineage: Bacteria > Pseudomonadota > Alphaproteobacteria > Rhizobiales > Xanthobacteraceae > Pseudolabrys. The sequence continues at coordinate 41,086 of DASSRJ010000193.1, forward strand.
TTGCATGGCGTCGGTGTTTCCGTCGCCAACGCCTTGTCGGAGCGGATGGAAGTCGAAGTCGCGCGCGAGCAGCAGCTCTATCGGATGGCTTTCGAGCGCGGCAAGCCGAAAGGCAAACTTGAAAAGGCCGGCCGCGCACCCAATCGGCGCGGCACCAAAGTGCGCTTCAAGCCCGATCCGGACATTTTCGGGCCTAAAGCTGCGTTCAAGGCCGATCGCGTCTTCAAGATGACGCGATCGAAGGCCTACCTCTTCGGCGGCGTCGAGATTCGCTGGCACTGCGACAAGGCGCTGCTCAAGGGCGTCGAGGACGTTCCCGAAAAGGCGACGTTCCATTTCGCGGACGGACTGAAGGATTACCTGGCTTCCAATCTGACCGGCGCAACGCTGGTGCATCCCGATATCTTCACCGGCTCGGCCGGAAAAACCGGCCGTCACGGCGCCGTCGAATGGGCGGTTGCCTGGACCGCCGACACCGACGGATTTCTGAACTCGTATTGCAACACGATCCCCACTCCGGATGGCGGCACGCACGAATCCGGCCTGCGGTCAGCGCTGCTGCGTGGTCTCAAGGACCATGCCTCGCGGGTCGGACAGGAAAAGCGCGTGATGCCCGTCACCAGCGATGACGTGATGACGGGTGCCGGATGCATGCTTTCGGTGTTCGTGCGCGAGCCGGAGTTCCAGGGTCAGACCAAGGATCGCCTGGCAACTGCCGAAGCCCAACGGATCGTCGAGCAGGCAATCAAGGATCCGTTCGATCATTGGCTTGCCGCCAATCCGATGCAGGCCAACAAGCTGCTCGATTTCGTCATCGAGCGCGCGGAAGAGCGCATCAGGCGGCGGCAGGAAAAAGATATCGCCCGCAAGACCGCAGTCCGCAAGCTCCGCCTGCCGGGTAAGCTTGCCGACTGCACTTCGTCGGCGTCGGAAGGCTCCGAGATATTCATCGTCGAGGGTGACAGCGCGGGCGGCTCCGCGAAACAGGCACGCGATCGTCGCACCCAGGCCGTGCTGCCGTTGCGCGGCAAGATTCTGAACGTAGCCTCGGCCGGCAAGGACAAGCTCGCGCAGAATGCGCAGCTTGCCGATCTCATCCAGGCGCTTGGCTGCGGGACCGGCACGCACTATCACGAGAAAGACCTGCGCTACGAGAAGGTCATTGTGATGACAGATGCCGATGTCGACGGCGCGCACATCGCATCACTGCTGATCACTTTCTTCTACCGCCAGATGCCGAAACTGATCGAAGGTGGGCGGCTCTATCTGGCGGTGCCTCCGCTTTACCGGCTCTCGCACGGCGGCAAGATCTTCTACGCGCGTGATGACAAACATAAGGAAGGGCTGCTCAAGAAAGAATTTCACGCCAACGCCAAGGTTGAAGTCAGCCGCTTCAAGGGCCTCGGTGAAATGATGGCGGCGCAGCTCAAGGAAACGACCATGGACCCCGGCAAACGCACGCTTTTGCGCGTGGTGCTGGCGGACAAAGAAATTAAGCCGACCGCCCGGGCCGTCGAACGGCTGATGGGCACCAAGGCCGAGGCACGTTTCGAGTTTATCCAGGAGAAGGCCGAGTTCGCGAGCGCCGAATTGCTGGACGTGTAGCCGCATGCGTCAGCGGCTGACCCTGCCCTCTTCGCATTTTCGCAGCAGCGGCGTCTTGCTGCCGCGCGCTACGGCGACACCGTCTTTGACCCTTATCGCGCCTGCGTCGCTCTGATTGAAAATGGTACGGCGCGTGTTTTTGTTGACGGCAAATATCAGCTTCTGCCGTTCCTCGACCGTAGTGCCAGGCTGAAAGATCACCTGCACCGATACATTCGTGTGTGACACCGGCTCTGCCGACAGAACGCTGTAGCGGTTCACCGCAAAGTCGGGGCCAAGGTCGTGGTCCTCAAGGACCAGCCCGGCGCTTGGCGTGGTAACACTGACGTGCGGATTGCCGGGCGTCGCCGGGCTGCCGCAATCCGTCGCCCAGGTGCCGAATAGACCGAATTCCTGGAATACCTCTTCCACCGAAGCGGCCTTTGCAATCTCGGGCAAAGCCACCAACGCCGCAAATCCGATGACCGCAACCAAACGCATACGCGCGACACTCCGACGTCCAACACAATAACAGCGGCCCGCGCGGCGGCAATTGGCCGAAGCCAAATCGCGCCGCGCGATGCCGTTACTTTGCTGCAACGTTGATGACTATTTAAAGGTCAGGTTGGCTGCCTTCGCCACATCGGCAAAGGTTTTGATGTCGTCGTCGATCCGTTTTCTGAAAGCGTCGCCGGTCGGTCCTCCCGGTTTTACGGCCATCTTTTTCAGGCCTTCCTGAACGCCGGGGTCTGCCAAAGCCTTGCCCAGTTCGGCGGTCAGCTTGGCGACAACCGGCGCGGGGGTGCCTGCCGGCACAAAGAAGCCGCTCCAAAGGTGCGTGTTGACCTCGGGGTACCCGGCTTCGGCCATGCTCGGCACCTCAGGCAATTCCGGCGAGCGTTCCGAGCCGGTAACAGCCAGTGCCCGCGTCTTGCCGCCCCTGACCAGGGGAATCGCGGGCGGGCCATCCGAGATGGTAAAGAGGCTTTGCCCGGATACGACACTCAAGTTGGACTCGTTGCTGCTCTTGTATGGAATTGCCACGGCCGGCATCCCGCTTTTGAGCTTGAACAATTCCGTTGTGATCGTAAACGCCGGTGACGATGTACCGTAATTCGACTTGTCGGGGTTGGCCTTGGCCCAGGCCACAAGATCCTTCACGGTTTTGGCCGGGTGATCCGCGGGGACCACCAGAACGAGCGGGAACGACGCAATCATGTTGAGCGGAATGAAACTTTTGCTCGCGTGATAGCCGAGGTTGGGATAGACGGCGGTGGCGATCGACATTTGCCCGGTTGCACCGACGAGAACCATGTAACCGTCTGCCGGCTGGTGCGCGACAAATTCAGCCGCAATACGCCCGCCCGCGCCGACCCTGTTCTCGATGACCGCGGTGGCGCCTGTATTTTCCTGGAACTTCTGCACGACCAGCCGCGCGAACAGGTCGTTACCGCCGCCGGCGGCAAATCCGACAATGAAGTGGATTGCACGGTTCGGATAGCCAGTTTGTGCGCCTGCAACTCCGGCCGAAAGTACAACAAGCAAGGCCGAAAGCGCACAGACGACAGTCTTTTTTATCCTGATCATTGCATCCCCCGTTTGCGCTGCGCGTCCCCGGTTGCGCATGTTGAAAGCGTACACTGGGCCCGGCGGTTGGAAAATGCCTTTGTCGGCTATGCTATCGTTTGGCGGTCGAGGAGCCGTTCTGGATCGATATGAGCAGGGCGCGTGCACTCCCAGGATCCAGCCGCCATGCGCGGGCGGACCTGTTCGGCCATCCGCGTGCACTCGGTTACTTGTTCGCGACCGAAATGTGGGAGCGCTTCTCCTATTACGGGATGCGGGCCCTGCTTGTCCTTTACATGGTCAAGTACCTGCTCGAACCGGAGCGAGCCCGCCACGTCATAGGGCTTTCGGCTTTCAAAAGCGTGCTTGAAAGCATTTTCGGGCCGCTGGCGGCGCAGCCTTTTGCCTCTCAGATCTACGGCTTCTACACAGGCCTGGTCTATCTGACGCCGGTCCTGGGCGGCCTGCTTGCCGATCGCGTGCTTGGCCAGCGTCGCACCGTCATCATCGGTGCAGCATTGATGGCTGCCGGACATTTTGCGATGGCCTTCGAGCAGCTTTTTCTGTTCGCGCTCGGCCTTCTCATACTCGGCAACGGCGCCTTCAAGCCCAATATCTCCACACAAGTCGGCGAGCTTTATGCGCCGGGCGACCGCCGCCGCGATCGTGCTTTCTCGATATTTTACGTGGGCATCAATCTTGGTGCGTTCCTCGCGCCTCTCATTTGCGGCACCCTCGGCGAGGAGCTTGGTTGGCATTATGGATTCGCAGCCGCCGGTTTCGGCATGACGGCAGGGCTCATTATTTACCTGCTGGCAACACCGCATTTGCCAAAGGACGCATTTGGCCGCCGAAAATCACCGTCCGTATCCATCGATAGAGACGGGCGGCGATCCATCCTGGCTTTGCTGCTGTTGTTCATACCGGTCAGCCTGTTCTGGGCGACCTACGAGCAGCAGGGCAACACGCTCGCGCTCTGGGCCGACCAGTTTACCGATCGCAGAATCTTCGGCGGCGAGATCCCGGTGACGTGGTTTCAGGCGTTCAATCCCTTCATGATATTCGCCTTTACCCCTTTTGTTGTTGCCTTCTGGCGGCACCAGGGATCGAGCGAGCCTTCGACGACGATGAAGCTCGCCATCGGATGTCTCCTGGCGGCGCTGGCCTATCTCGTCATGGTGTTGGCGGCCTGGAGCGCCGGCGCCGGAAAAGCGAGTTGGCTCTGGTTGCTGGCCTATTTCATCGTCATTACGATTGGCGAACTTTACCTTTCACCGACCAGCCTGTCGCTGGTCACCAAGATTGCGCCGGCGCCCCTGCTCTCGATGATGATGGGCGTCTGGCTCGCCACCAGTTTCGTCGGGAATTTTCTCGCGGGTTATCTCGGCAGCTTCTGGTCGAGCATGGGAAAAATGGAGTTCTTTCTCATGCTGGCGGCAATATCCGGCGCCGCCGGCGCGGCCATCGTTTTATTGAGCTATCCGCTGCGCTCGGTCTTGCGGAACTAGTGCGCGATCCGTTCGAATTGATGCATATCCTCATCCGCTCATTCCCGCGCAAGCGGGAATCCAGGGCAACTTGCTCCGAGTCATCAATCTGTTGCTCCTGGGTCCCCGCTTTCCGCCTACGCGCTCCGCGCTTCCGCCTACGCGCTGACGCGCTTCGGCGGACTCAAACCCGCCGAAGCTCACGTAGTGAGCGTAGGCCGGGTCGGCGGACTCAAACCCGCCAAAGCTCGCGCAGCG
>DASSRJ010000194.1:0-3000 GCA_035701845.1 Pseudolabrys sp.
TAGATCAGATACATGCCGTCATAGCTTTGCATCGCCATCAAATTGGGGCGCATGCCACCGGTCACTTTCCTGAATTCGGCGACAAAGGTCTTGTTTTCCGGACTGTCATGCGCCGCCGAGTAGTGGTGCGACGTGATGATCCCAAGTCCCGCATTGCCGATCTGGTTTACGATATCATCCTCGGTCAGGCTGCCTTCGGCGATGAACTTGATGCCGGACTTGTCGAGGCCGCGCTCGACGAATTGCCGCATGAAGATTGGCCCTACTCCGGCCGGAACGAATCCGAGCAGCGCGTCCGGCTTCGCCTCTGCGACGCGCTGCAGATACGGCGCAAAATCCGGACTGGCGAGCGGTACGCGCAGGGACTCGATCACCTGGCCGCCGAGCGCTTCAAATCGCTGCTTGAACGCCGTCTCGACGTCGATCCCCGGGGCATAGTCGGAAACGACGGTGACGACCCTTTTGATTCCGTTTTCCGCTGCCCAGGCGGCGAGCGGTACGGTTGTCTGCGGGACCGAGAAACTTGTGCGCACAATATACGGCGAGCGCTCTGTGACGACGGAAGTTGCCGCCATCATTACAATCTGCGGAATCTTCGCCTCGGTCGCGACGGGCGCGGTCGCAAGCGCGCCTGGCGTGAGCCCGAAACCGGCAAGGAACGCGACCTTGTCGTTCACCACCAGCTCCTGCGCGAGACGCTTCGTCATATCGGCATTGCCGGTGTCGTCCCTGACAATGAGTTCAATCTTCTTGCCGGCAACGGTATCGCCATTGCGGCTCATGTAGAGGCGGGCGCCCGCAACAAGCTGCTTGCCGGTGGAGGTGAAGGGCCCGGTCATGGGCACAATCAACCCGACCTTGATGATGTCCTGGCCGAAGCTGGGCGTTGCAATGGTGAAGGCGGCCGCGATCGAAACGGCAATCAAACTACGAGAAATGGTCATGACGCTCCCCCAATCGTCCCTGTGTTGGCGGTCAGCGCCGCCTTGCTCGAACAGAGGGTCTTGAAAATTAGGGCGCTCGCAATGAACCGAGCTTGACTTGCATCAAGGCCGGCGACCGATCGGCGGTGCCCGCTTTCCCGAGATGCCGGGCACTTTGGCGGTTTGACATTGATCGCCATTTCGAACGCCGTCGGCTGGATGACCGCAAGTTCGGCAGGCTTCTCGCCTTTGAGAATCCGTCCAGCAAATGCACAGGTCTATGTCAAACACCGGCCTGCTACTCGCGCCCGCACTGGTTCAGCGACGGGACTGAACATCGGCTCGCAGCCGGGCGGCACATATGCCGGCGAGGGCAATGTTTCGTTGGAATTTATGCCGGCCGGTTTAACCGGAAGCGTCGGATTCACCGGAAGGCGGTCGCCTTTATCGGCGCGATTGACGTTGATCGAGGGACCAGATCCTGCAGCATTCGGAGCCGTCGCCGCACAGACAACCGAAGCGACCGTGCAACTCAGGAACACCGCAGCAACGAAGTGCTTCAGACTGCAATCGAAGATCTCGCACATGACGAACCCCCCGGACTCTTCAGGGACTAGGCCGCCTTGGTCTGTAGGATTTATCCCGCGCTGCGTGGGCAAAATCGAGTTGGACCGTGGTCCATTGGACTGAGGTCCAATCTCAAAGCCCGTTTTGACCGGACATCGATGAACGGCTGGCCGGATTCCCGGCAGCGCCCGCCATGGCAGGACTTGGGTGCCACAAAGGACAAATCGGCAGGTGTCTGGATTCCAGTTCGCGCCGGATGTGCGAACTGATGAGGCTAGCGCTGCCCCGCCCTGTTCCATCCCCGCGCGCCTTCGCCGTAGACCTCGTAGCCTTTGCCGGTGACGACGACGGTGTCCTCAAGCTTGATGAAGCCGCGCGCGGGATGCATCAGCGTGGTCTCGACCGACACCACCATGCCGGCCTCCAGCGGCTCTTTCGCGTATTCGCTTGGGTAAGGCACCGGGCCGCGATCGGTGAGGCGCGGCGCCTCATGGCTCACCATGCCCATGCCATGCGCGAGGAATTCCATGTGATTGTTGTGCTTTGATTTCTGCACCAGCGGTGCCGCCGCCGCGTAGATTTCGCCGCCGATCATTCCGGCGCGGATCGGCTTCATCGCGGCGCGTTGGATGGTTTCGATCTCGCCCAGAAGATCCTCGAGCTCGGCATCCGGCTCGCCCTGGATCGCCATGCGGCAGACGTCCCCGATATAGCCCTCATAGTTGCCGCCGGAATCGATCGACATGATCTCGCCCTTCTCCCATTTCTGATCGGAGGGTGCGCGGTTCATGCTGGTGCCGCAGGTGATCAGGCAATATTCGAAGGTGAGCCCGCGATTGGTCTCTTCGCGGCGCAGATGCTCCACCACTTCGGCCTTGCTGACGCCGGGCTTGCTGGCGGCGATGACGGACTGCATCGACTCGATCACCGCTTCGGAGGCGTATTTCAGCAATTTCAGTTCTTCGGCGGATTTCTTCACGCGCTGGCGCTCGAGCACATAGAGTGCATCGACCCACTCGGCGTCGGGAAATGCGGCGCGCAGCACCTGCGAAGCGTCGTAAGGCAGGAAACCGAATTCGCTGGCGATGCGCTTCGGCTTGAGACCGATCTTGCGCATATGATCGACCGCCTTCTGTATGGCGTCGATCGTGCCCCAGGTATTGGTCTGGGTCTCGGGCGTCCACATCGGACTGATCTCGCGCTGGAATTTCTCCAGGCGGTGGCCGATATAGGCCGCCTTCTCAGGCGCGCCTTTCGGATAGACCAGCACCGGCAGATAGCGGGTGATGCCGGTCGCATCCATGTAGTCGAAGAAATCGGCGCGATGGCCGCCGAGCAGATACTGCACATTGTGCTTTGACGTCGCCAGCACGACGTCGATGCCGGCCTCGTCCATCAGGCGGTCAAGGCGATGACGGTCGAAGGGGATCGCGAGCCCTTTGGCCGGCTGAGCGCTGACGTTCACGGGCCCTGCTCCCTGCTTTGCCGGCGACTGGCGCGCCGCTTAAGA
>DASSRJ010000195.1:0-11220 GCA_035701845.1 Pseudolabrys sp.
GATCATCACGTCGCACCACTACTCGGCGGCGCATGACAGTCCGGAAAACAAGACCTTTGTCGCCGAATTCAGGAAAGTGACCGGTGGCATGCGCCCCAATTTGATGGCGATGCAAAGCTATGACGGCATGTATCTGATCTACGAGGCCCTGAAGAAAACCAATGGGTCGACCGACGGTGCCGCGCTGGTCGACGCCATGAAGGGGCTGAGCTGGATGAGCCCGCGCGGCCCGGTCACTGTCGATCCCGAGACGCGCGAAATGATCCAGAACATTTACATCCGAAAAGTCGAGCGCGTGAACGGTGAACTCTACAATGTCGAGTTCATGACAATTCCCAAATTCAAGGATCCTTCGAAGGCGAGGAAATAGACGGCACGCTGTTTAAATCGGTTCGCAGTCGAGCCTGTCGGTTACCCGGTTGCCGTGATCGCGTTGGCACAGCACCGACGCCCCTTCCGCTGGCCTGGGTTCAGCCGGTACTATGGCCTGGCTGGTCCGGGGGCGCGGATATGCAGCGGCGAAAATTCATTGCTCTTGTTGGCGGCGCGGTGGCGATGCCGCTTGCGGCCCGGGCACAGCAGAATGAGCGGCCGAGACGTATCGGCGTGCTGCAGCCGTTTGCGAAGGGCAGTCCGGAATCGGCCCGCATCGCCGCGTTCCTCCAGGAAATGCAGCGATTGGGCTGGATTGATGGCCGCAACCTGCAGGTCGAGTATCGCTGGGAGACCGGCGACCTGCGGAATGCGGCAACGGAACTGGTGGCATTGTCTCCGGAAGTCATCCTCGTCAGTTCCACTCCCGCCGTAAGCGCATTGCAACAGGCGACCCGAACGGTTCCGGTCGTATTCACGCAAGTTGCCGATCCGGTCAGTGCCGGCATTGTTGCCAGTCTGGCGAAGCCTGGCGGCAACCTGACCGGGTTCATGGTTTTCGACTACGAAATTGCCGCAAAGTGGCTCGAGCTGCTGAGGGAGATTGCTCCCAGCGTGACCCGTGTCGGCGTCGTCAGAGACCCCAGTGTCACCGCAAGTATCGGCCAGCTCTCCGCCATTCAGTCCGCCGCGCGGGTGTCGAGGGTAGAGGTGGTCCCGCTCGGCGGGCGGGATAGCAAGGACGTCGAACGCACCATTACTGACTTTGCGCGCGGATCGAATTGCGGGCTGATCGCGGCCGCAAGTCCGCTGATCAATATCACTGCCAAGCTGATCATCTCGCTCGCAGCCCAGCATCGATTGCCGGCAACCTATCCATTCCGCTCTTTCGTCGTGGACGGCGGCTTGATCGGGTATGGGCCGGATCCGATCGATTTACACCGGCAAGCTGCCGGTTATGTCGATCGCATTCTCAAGGGCGAGAAACCGGCTGACCTGCCGGTGCAGACTCCGACCAAATTCGATCTCACGATCAACCTGAAGACAGCCAAGGCGCTCGGTCTCAAAGTGCCGCCGTCACTCCTGGCCCGCGCAGACGAGATTATCGAATGATCATGCTCAATCGCAGGCAGTTTGTAGCAACGGGCTTCACAGAAGATAAGATGTGGATGCCCGGCCCAAGGCAGCCCAAGGCAGCCCAAGGCCGGTTATGGCGGGCTAGCGCTTTGCCTTGGCGTCAATCTGCGCCGCCAGAGCCTTGAGCTTCGCGGAGATTTCAACGGGGTAGGTGGCGCCGGCCTCAAGCCGCCGCAGCGGTTCCGGCAAACGCGCCAGCTCGCGCGCGGCGCGTTCGCGGATTTGCGCAAGCGAGGGTGCCGGTCCGATGCGCTTGCCGCCGCGCATCACCGGCACGACCAGCGCCTCACCGCCGTGCCTGTCGTCCTCGAGCGACAGCACGTCGCCGCGCATGCGGCCCTGCGCGTCGGAGGTGCGCCATACCTGCTTGCGGCCCGGCCAGGTCTGCTTGCCCTCTGAGAGCTTGCGGCGCGGCCGGCCGGCATAGTCCTGCAGCTTGTAGGCGCAATCGAGCGATGGCGCGTCGATCGAGGCGTCGAGATTGACGCCGATGCCGAAACCGTCAATTGGCGTTTTGGCCGCCGCCATCTTCAGCAACACATCTTCGTTGATGCCGCCGCTCACCAGGATAATGACGTCCTTGAGCCCGCCGGCGTCTAGAATGGCGCGCACTTTCTTCGCCATTGCTGACAGGTCGCCGCTGTCGATGCGAATCCCGCGGATCGCGATGCCGTCGGCCTTCAGTTTCGGCGCGAGCTGCACGACCTTCCGTGCGCCCGCCTCGGTATCATAGGTGTCGATCAGGAGGATCACGCCGTCCGGCCGCGCGCGCGCGAAGTTCTCGAACGCCGTCATCTCGTCGTCGTGCACCTGGATAAAAGAATGCGCCATGGTGCCGACGATCGGAATGCCGTAGCGCTCGCCGGCGAGCACGTTGGCGGCGCTGGAAAATCCGGCGATATAGCTGGCGCGCGCCGAGAACAGCCCGGCCTCGGCGCCGTGCGCGGTGCGCAGGCCGAAATCCGAGAGGATTTTCCCCGGCGCGGCGAGCACCATGCGCGCTGCTTTCGAGGCGACCATGGTCTGGAAGTGCAGGATGTTGATAAGCCGCGTCTCAACGATCTGCGCCATCGGCAGCGGCGCCGTGATGCGGATCAGCGGCTCGTTGGGAAAGCAGACCGTGCCTTCCGGGATGGCATGCGCGTCGCCGGTGAAGCGGAATGCGGCGAGGTAGTCGATGAGGTTGCCGCGGAAGCGCTTGGTGCTTTTCAGCCAGTCGATCTCACTCGGCGAGAAACGCAAGGTCTCGAGATAGCCAAGGGTGTCGTCGAGGCCCGCGGCCAGAAGAAAGCCGCGCCGCTCCGGCAGACGGCGCACGAAGAACTCGAACACGGCCTCCTTGTCCTCGCCTCGGTCCAGATAGGCCTGGACCATGTTGAGCTCGTAGAGGTCGGTGGTGAGCGGACTTTCGGGGGATGTCATGATTTCAGAGTTACCGCCAATTTACGGGAGAATCCAACACTCTCATTCTGCGCAGCCGCTCGCTGCTCATCGGCAAGTTGCTTTACGGAATTGCCCATTGGTTGATAGGCTTTGGCCCAACGACAAAACCGGGGAGGACAATATGACCAAGGCATTGCGTGCTCTCTTTACGACGGCAGCGGCGGTTGCGCTCGTGGCGATCGGTTCGGCTGCCCAGGCGCAGGACAAAACCATCAAGATCGGCGCACTATTCCCGATGTCGGGGCCGGGCTCCTATTTCGGCGCGCAGGACAAACAGGGCGTCGAGCTCGCGCTCGAGCAGCTCAACAAGGCCGGCGTCAACGGCTACAAGTTCGTCGTCCAATATGAAGATTCAAGCTGCAGCCCGCTTCCGGCCACGCAGGCCGCCAAGCGCCTGATCGAGCAGTTCAAGCCCGACGTCATCATCGGCGAGGAATGCTCGGACGCAACGCTTGCGGTGATGCCCGTGATCGAGCAGGCCAAGGTGCCGCTGCTCAATGCCGGCTCCTCGTCGATCAAGGTGACGCAGCCCGGCAATCCCTGGACATTCCGCATCATGCCGAACGAGGTGATGCAGGGCATCAATCTCGCGGAAAACGCGCATAACCGAATGAAGGCGCAGAGTGCCGTGCTGCTGTTCGAGAACACCAATGCCGGCATCGGCAATGCGCAGGTGTTCAAGGAGAACTTCACCAGGCTCGGCGGCAAGGTACTGGCGGAGATCGGATTCGGCCGCGACGTCAACGACTTCACCGCGATTGCGACGCGGGTGGCCGGTCTCGGCAAGGTCGACGTCATCCCGACCTATACGCTCGAAGGCCAGGGGCTGAAGATCACGCAGGCGCTGGCGCAGGCCGGTGTCACCAAAGGCGGCGGCGGCAACGCCATCCAGATCGGCACGATCTGGCTGCCCTTCGGCTTTGAGCAGAAGGCGGGAAAGGCGGCGCTCGGCTATATCCGCATCGTGCAGTTCGATCCAACCGACACGCGCGACGTGGCGAAGAATTTCGCGGCGGCCTTCAAGGCCAAATACAGCGCCGACCCCACGCACCTGAACGCGCACGCCTACGACCAGATCATGCTGATCGCCGACGTCGTGAAGCGGGGCGGGAAGGACGCGCAATCCATCCGCGACGGGCTTGCCGCCACGAAAAACTATTCCGGCGTCACCGGCAGCGTGGAATTCGACAAGACCAACCAGAACACCAAGATGGACACCATCCACTACATGGAGACCAGGCCCGACATGTCGTGGACAAGCCTGAAGTGGAACTGACCGGGCAATGACAACAACGATCGTCCTGCAACAGGCGATCAACGGCGTCGTTCTCGGAAGTCTCTACGTCCTGGTGGCGCTGGGCCTGACGCTGATCTACGGCGTGCTCGTGCAGATCAATTTCGCGCACGCCGATTTTGTCACGCTCGGGGCCTTCGCCGCCTATTTTTTCATGCACCTGGTGGGAGGCGGCTACATTCTCAGTATTGCCGTCGCCTTTGTCGTCGGCGCCGCGCTGGGATGGCTGATCAATGCGTCGATCTTCACGCCCTTGCGGCACAAGGGCAACGAGTTGCTGCCCCTGATCGCCACCATCGGCGTTTCGGTGATGATGCAGAACCTGATGCTGGCCTGGTTCGGGCCGATCCCTTACGCCTTCGAGACCAGGTACAGCAGCGAGGTCATCCGCTTCGCCGGCATCTTCGTGTCCTGGCAGAGCGTGATCATCATCATCATGTCGGTGCTGACGATCGCGCTACTTTACGCCTTCATGAAGTTCACCTTTCTCGGCAAGGCGCTGCGCGCGGTGGCGCAGGACCGCGAGACCGCGGGCCTGATGGGCATCAATCCCAATTATCTGATCATGCTGACATTCGTGATCGCCTCGGCGCTGGCCGGCATGGGCGGCGCCATGCTTGCGCCGGTGCTGGTGCTCACCCCGTTTGCCGGCACCTCCGTCATCGTGAAAGCCTTCGCGATCGTCATCATCGGCGGCTTCGGCAACGTCGAAGGGACGATCCTTGCGGGCCTCATCGTCGGCCTGATCGAGAGCTACACCACGCAATTCCTCGACCCCGGCCTGATCGATATCGTCGTGTTCGCGCTGCTGCTGCTGATGCTGGCGATCAAGCCGACCGGGCTCATCTCGGAGCGGCGCGAAGAAAATGTCTGATCCGGCGCTCGCCCAGCAATTGCCGGGTCAGCGCGCGGCGCTGCGGTCCCGGTGGCTGGGCTATCTGCTCGCGATCGCGATCATCATCGTTCTGCCGCTGGTCTTCAACGACACCTATTGGCGCACGAACCTGACGGTCTGTGCGATCAATGTTCTGCTCGCGATCGGGCTCGATTTCATTCTCGGCTATGCCGGTCAGCTCAACCTCGGGCACTCCGCGTTTTACGGGCTGGGCGCCTATGTCTCGACGCTGCTGATCGTGAAGCTCGGAATTTCGTTCTGGGCCGCATTCGTTGCAGGCGTCGCTTTTGCCGGCATTGCCGGAACGTTTCTCTCGCTGTTTGCGGTGCGGCTGCGCGGACACTACCTGGCGATCGCCTCGCTCGGCTTTGCCGTCATCGTCCACCAGATCCTGCTGAACTGGATCAGCCTGACGCAGGGGCCGCTTGGCATTTACGGCATCGCGCCGCCGCCGGCGATCGTCATCGGCGGCGTGGTGATGGCCGACTTTCGCAATCTCGCCGCATTCTTCTACCTGGTCGCGGGTTTTGCGTTTCTCTCGTACATCCTGCTGAGCCAGCTGGTGCGGTCGCCGATCGGGGAAACGCTGACGGCGATCCGTGAAGATGAAGTGTCCGCCGCCTCGCTCGGCATCAATGGCGCGGCCTGGAAAGTTTTCGCCTTCGGCGTCGGCTCGGCGGTCGCCGGTGCGGCCGGCTGCTTTTACGCAAGCTTTGTCGGGACCCTGGTGCCGGACGCGTTTTTCGTGTCGGAGGCCTTCAACATTCTTGCCATGGTGATTGTCGGCGGGATGGGCACGCTGATCGGGCCGGTGTTCGGCGCCATTCTGCTGACCGTGCTGCCGGAAGTCCTGCGCGGCTTCGGCGATCTTCGGCTGGTGGTCTATGGCGCGGCCCTGACTTTCGTCGTGCTCTTCATGCCGGGAGGACTCGCGCAGGCGGCCCGGGTCGCCGCTGAGAAATTCGGCCTGAGGCGCTCGATATGAGCGCCGCAGCCGCAACCGCCGCGACGGCGCAGCCGTTGCTGCAGGCGCAGGGCCTGCACAAGAATTTTGGCGGCGTGAGAGCGGTATCGGATATTTCGTTCGCCGTCCCGGCGGGCGCCATCTTTGCGGTAATCGGACCGAACGGGGCAGGGAAATCGACGCTGCTCAATCTGATCAGCGGCGTCTATCCGTCACACGCCGGGTCACTGTCGTTCAAAGGCGCCGATCTGTCGAATATGCCCGCGCACCGGCGCGTGCGGCTCGGCATCGCACGCACGTTTCAGAAGATCCGCCTGTTCAGGCAGCTCACCGTGCTCGAGAACGTTATCGCCGGCTTTCACATCCACCACGGCATCCCCGCCTGGCAATACGTCGTGCACGGCACGCGTTTTACGGACGATCAGCGGCGCTGCCGGGAGCAGGCGGCCAGGCTGCTCGATTTCGTCGGCATGTCGGCGCGCATGCATGTGCAGGCCGGCTCGCTGTCCTATGGCGAGCAGCGTATGCTCGAGCTCGCGCGCGCGCTCGCGACCAAGCCGCAACTTCTGCTGATCGACGAGCCGGCGGCGGGGCTCAATGCGGCGGAGGTCGACAGCCTGCTCGACCGCATCCGCTCGCTGCGCAATGGCGGTACGACGGTCGTGCTGGTCGAGCACAACATGGATCTCGTGATGAATGTCGCCGACCGGATCATGGTCATGGATTATGGCCGGCACCTGTTCGAAGGCGTTCCGGCGGAGGTGCAGAAGAATCCGGCGGTCATTGCGGCCTATCTCGGTGGAGAACTGTCGTGAGCGCGCTGCTGGAGGTCGAGAGCCTTGAGCTTGCCTATGGTCCGGTGGCCGTCTGCCGCGATATTTCGCTGCGCCTTGACCGCGGCGAGATCGTCGCCCTGATCGGCGCCAACGGTGCTGGAAAATCGACGACATTGCGTGCGATCGCCGGCGTTCTGCCGCCGCGGCGCGGGACGATCAGGTTTTCCGGAAAGGACGTGACGACAACACCGTCCTATGAGCGCAGCAAGCTCGGCATTGCGCTGGTTCCGGAGGGGCGCCACGTGTTCCCGTTCCTGACCGTGCGCGAAAACCTCGAACTCGGCGGCTTCAATGTCCGCGGCGATGCGGCAAAAGTCCGCCAGCGCATGGACGGCGT
The DNA here is from genome assembly GCA_035701845.1 of Pseudolabrys sp. Taxonomy (GTDB): domain Bacteria; phylum Pseudomonadota; class Alphaproteobacteria; order Rhizobiales; family Xanthobacteraceae; genus Pseudolabrys. Next base: position 7,279 of record DASSRJ010000195.1, read on the forward strand.
CTTCGCCATGTTTCCGCGCCTGTCCGAACGCAGCAGCCAGAATGCCGGCACGCTGAGCGGGGGCGAGCAGCAGATGCTGGTGCTCGGGCGCGCCATGATGTCGGAGCCGCAGCTCCTGTGTCTCGACGAGCCGTCGCTCGGGCTTGCGCCGATCGTCGTCCAGGACATCTTCCAGAAGATCAAGGCCATCAACGCAGCCGGCACCGGCGTGCTGCTGGTCGAGCAGAACGCCCGCTATGCCTTCGAGACGGCGAGCCGCGGCTACGTGCTGCAGACCGGCTCGGTGATCGCGAGCGGATCCTGCGCCGAGCTCAAGCGCAATCCGCGCGTGCAGGAGGCCTATCTCGGCCGCATCGCGGCGAGCGCAGTATCATGACAACTGCCGGAAAATATTCGCTGGCGGGCAAGTCGGCGGTCGTTACCGGCGCCGGCAACGGCATTGGGCGTGCGATCGCCATGGCTTTCGCCGAGGCTGGCGCAAACGTCGCCTGTGTCGATCTGGACGGAGCGGCGGCCGAGAAAACGGCGGCGGCGATCGGGAAGGCGGCCATCGCGGTTGCCTGCGATGTGAGCGACGAGGCACAGGTCGAGACAGCCGCCAGGACGATTCTCGCCAGATATCCCGCCGTGCACATTTTGCTGAACGGCGCGGCCGGTCACGATCCGAACGGATCGGTGCTGGAGCTCACGCTCGACGACTGGAACAAGGTGTTCGGCGTCAACGTCGCCGGCGCGTTCCTGATGAGCCGGGCGATCCTGCCGGCGATGATCAAGGCGGGCGGCGGCAGCGTCATCCACATTGCCTCGCAGCTCGGCAGCGTCGCGGGACCGCGCCGCGCCGTCTACTGCGCCAGCAAAGGCGCCTTGATCCAGCTCGCTAAGGCAATGGCGACCGATCATGCGGCGCAGAACATTCGCGTGAACACTTTGTCGCCCGGCGCGGTCGAGACCGATCGCCTGGTGAAACGCTTCGGCGACATGGAAACGGCGCGGCGGACGGCCGGCCCGAAGCATTTGCTGCAGCGGCTCGGCCAGCCTGAGGAAATCGCGCAGGCCGCGGTCTTTCTTGCCAGCGATGCGTCGAGCTTCATGACCGGCGCCGATCTGCTGGTCGACGGCGGGTATAATGCGACGTAAGAGTCTGGGCGGCGAATTCGGCCGCAGCGTCCATGGTTGTCATGCCCGCGCTTGTCGCGGGCATCCCGCTTAGGGACGCACTGCCTTCCTAAGCGAGATGGCCGGGACGAGCCCGGCCATGACTTGTGTGGCCGCTACGAACAAGATTAGCGTCCGAGGATCGTCCCCGCCATTGCGCGCGGGTCGCGCGTCGGCCAGGTACCCGCGTCGGCGGCCTGAAACAGGTCGGACAGGTGCATGTTGAAGACGGCCGGCTCTTCGAGATTGATATTGTGGCCGGAGTTTCCCATCACGACCAGCGAGGCGGTCGGGATGTTCTTCTTCATGAGAATGCCGGGCTCGAGGCAGGGCCAGTCCTCGTCGCCGGTCATGATCAAAGTCGGCACGGTGATCGTCTTCATCTTGTCGACCAGATCGAACAGCGACGGCCGCCGCTTCTGCACGCCGCGCATGGTAAACGCCGCACCTTCGGTCGAGTGCTCCGCCAGCTGATCGGCGAACTCGCGCCAGCCGCGCGGGTCCTTGTTCTGGTGCTGCACGCGGGTCGGGCCGAGCGCGTAGCCCTCCGCGGCCTTCTTCATGGTCAGCTCTTCGAAGCGTTTCGCCGAGGCTTCCGCTTCCTCGGCGAATTTCGCGCGCTCGCCGGGCGCCGCGCCGTAGCCGCAGCCCGCCACCACGATCGAGCGGGCGCGGTTACCGTAGGTGAAGCCGAAGTGCAACGCCGCAAAGCCGCCCATCGACAGGCCGACGATGTGCGCCTTGTCGATTTTCAGCGCATCGAGCACCGCGCGGATATCGTCGCGCGCGCGCTCCTGCGAATATTTTTCCTGATCCTTCGGCACGTCGGACGGCGGATAACCGCGCGCGTTGAAGGTGATGCAGCGGTAATACTTCCCGAAGTGGCGGACCTGTTGCTCCCAGGAGCGGCAATCGCCGGCAAATTCATGCACAAAGACGACCGGAATGCCTTTGCCGGTCTCCTCGTAATAGAGTTTTACTCCGTCATCGGTGGTCAGATGTGGCATGAAAACTCCACTTAGAAAGCCTGGGCGCGCGCGGAGAGGCCGGCGTCGATGGTGACGACGGAGCCGCTGGTGTAACCCGACTGGTCGGACGCAATGAAGGCGATGGCGGCGCCGATCTCCTCGGCGTTGGCGCCGCGGCCGAACGGCAGCGGCTTGAACAGCTCCTTCCAGTTGTCCTCGCTGCCGGTACGGTCGCGCGCTTTTCTTTTCATGAGCGTGACCAGCCGGTCGGTCGCCACCGGGCCGGGATTGATCGCGACGACGCGGATGCCGTCCCTGGCGCTGACGCTGCCGAGCGACTGCGTAAAGGCCGCGAGCGCCGCATTGCCGGCGACGCCGCAGATATATTCCGGATCGTGGGTGTCGGCCGCATTGCCGACGACGTTGATGATCACGCCGCGCTTGCGCTTCGCCATCAGCGCATAGAAGGCGCGGCACATGTTGACGTAGCCGAAGACCTTGAGGTCCCAGGCCTTGCGCCAGGTCGTCTCGTCGACATTGAGCAGGCTGCCGCCGGGAATGGCACCGGCATTGTTCACCAGGATGTCGATGCCGGGATAGTCGCGGGCGAGCTGGTCGACCTTGCTGCTGTCGGACAGGTCGGCGGCGACCGTGTCGACACGCACATTCGACTTCTGCGCGATGGCGGATTTCGTTGCGGCCAAAGTGTCGGCGCTGCGCGAGACGATGATGACGTTGCAGCCTTCGCCGGCGAGAACTTCCGCGGCGGCCCGGCCGATGCCCTTCGAGCCGCCAGTGATCAAGGCCGTTTTTCCGGCAAGTTTCAGGTCCATTGTTTCCCCCGCAAGAACTGAAGGGGGCGACTATGACGGCCACGCGCAGGATCGGCAACCGGTTGCGCGCGTTCTGTTTGGTTCACGCATAACGAGTTATCCGCTCATTCCCGCGAAAGCGGGAATCCAGGGCCGCTTACTCCGACTCTTCAATTTGTCGCCCTGGGTCCCCATCGCAAGTCGGCTTTACCCGACTTGCGCGCGCATACGCCAACATCGGGTATACCCGATGTTGGTTCGCGGGGACGAGCGGTTAGTCAATACGGATGGTTCATGTGTAGCGTGCGGCCTCGATCAGACGGCGAACTCCCTCGCGATGACCGACTTGCGCGCGAAACCCGAAATCGCGCGCCGCCGGCTCGATATCGAGTGGGCCGCGATCGGCTCCCGGTCTGCCGGCGTCGATCTCGATGCGCACGGGCTTGCCGGCGGCAGCCGCGGCCGCGGCGATGTCGCCGGGCGTGACTCTTTCAGGATGCGCAATGAAATAACTGAGCTGCTTGCGGCCTTTTGCATAGCAGGCCTGCACCGCGGCGCGCGCCGCATCGTCGATATAGACGTAGGGCCAGTCGCCCATCGGCGCGATGCGCGCAACCTTGCCGGCGAGCGCCGCGCCGACGATCTCCTCGACGGTATAGGTCGTCGCGCGGCCCGGCCCGTAGATCACGGTGAAGCGCAGCGCGCAGAGATCGAGCGGAATCCTGCCCCACAGGCCGCGCAGCACCATTTCCATCGCCGCCTTCGAGGCGCTGTAGGTGTTGTTGGGGCGCAGCGGATAGCTTTCACTGACCGGTTCATTCTCGTGAAAGCTGCCGAGCGCCGCGGCGGACGAGCAGTAGATGAAGGTCCGCACGCCGGCGTCCATCGCGGCATAAAGCAGGTTGAGACTGCCGAGCACGTTGATGGTGATGACCTTGAGCGGATCGTCGGCCAGCACCATCGGGCCGGAGACGCCGCCCGCGTGAATAATGTGCGTGACTTTTTCG